>JAOTUR010000036.1 GCA_029863805.1 Candidatus Krumholzibacteriia bacterium
CGACCGAATGTATATGCTCTACACCGCATGGGATCTCAATGTGGCGCAGATCGCCATGGCATCTATTCCGGTGCAGGCGTTTCTCGACCGCCGTTTCAACAAATGGAAGCGTCACGGCCTGGGTTTTCCGCATCTCGCGAACAAGGACGCGGTACTCTACCCCGAAAAATTCGACGGCCACTACGTCATCTACCACCGCCTCGACCCCAACATGTGGATATCATACCTGGAAGATCTCACCTGCCCGTGGCCACGGACGGGGCAAAAGATCATCACCGGCCCGCGAGCCGGTATGATGTGGGACGGGGTGAAGGTCGGTGCGGGCGCACCACCGATAAAGACCAAGTACGGTTGGCTCAACATTTATCACGGTGTCGATTACGAACGAACCTACCGACTTGGAGTATTGCTAATGGCTCTCGACGACCCCTCCGAGGTGATTTATCAGTCGCCAAACCCGATTCTGCAACCCGACACCGAATACGAAATCGGTAAAACGCAAGGGCGCGATTACTGGGTGCCCCACGTGGTCTTTACATGCGGAGCCGTCGCGTTGGGTAACGGCGAGGCCATGGGGCTCGACGATGAGCTGCTGGTTTATTATGGAGCCGCCGATACCTCAATAGGGGTCGCAAAAGCAACACTTAGTGACCTTGTCCCCTCTTTGCGTGACGCCACCGGCGAAATCGAGTAAAGGTGAAGTCGGCGGCCCCCTGCGAGCGTATAATCGGCCTTGCGACACCGAGTCAGCGCGCCGCATCCGGCTGGAACCCTGCCCGTTCGTCCTCCCCAAACAAACTCCCCTCGGACGTCGGCGTGGCGTCGAGCAGCGTGGATCCGGCATCGCTACCCGCCAACTCGTGCAAGCTGGTAAAGGCGAGTATGCAGAACGCCGTGGCCTGGGTCCCCTGGTTACGATTTGGACCGCTTGGTGTAAGCGCGTCGTGGCAGCCACCGGTCTTGAAATCATACAGCGCCTGACCGACACGGTTTGCGCCGAGAAACCAGTCAGCGGCTGAACGAATCGGTTCGAGGAGCTCACGCTCGCGAGTGTTGCGGAAAGCGCTGCCCACAGCCTCGATGAAGGTTGCCGCTACTATCGGCAACTCTTCTCCCTCCGGATTCTCGCCTGGCTTCAAAAACACGGTGCCGTTCGACGTCGTCTCACGCAATTGCTCGATCATCGAACTCGCACAAGTGCGAATACCGTCATCCATCAACGCCGCCGCCGCCGCGGTAAGGGCCTGCGCAACCACCGCCCGATCCGGCCATGGCCATACCTGCAGGCCGCAAGACTCACCGCAGTCCGCCCGCAGCCGCGCCGCGCTACTCGTGAGATAGCGCCTGACCTCCAAGGCGCCAGGAAACCGTTGCAAATAGTTGGCCGCACCCAGAAGCGCGTATGCCACACCCTGAGGCTCCGTGAGATTGGCGTGTGGCAGAAGCTGATGAAAAAGATCGTAGGCAGGTTCGACCACGAGCCATGACTTGCGGTTAACGAGAAAGCCGAGGGCCCAGATGGCCTTGCCGATGTCCACTTGAGACGCGTTGCCCATGCGCTGTCTGGTGTAGTCCAACCCCTGAGCGACGGTCTCACCCGTCCCCACCAAGGTCTGCAGCAGCGCCAGGCAGGTCTCGGTCAGACGGACAGCCGCCGCATCACCAAAAACCTCATGGTATTTCGAACTGGCGACCGACACGTTGGCCGCGTCTTCGAGATGGTATCCGTGAACCCAGTCCGGCAGCGTGTGCCGCGCATAATGGGCCGGACCCGTGTCGTCGCTTAGCCGTAATAGGTGATCCAGCTTGGGCACGGGCAGGTTGCTCGCCGAAATGGGGCTCTTCATGGCCGAGGCGGTCGGCAGCGTTTTTGGCACCTGACTCCGCACCTGGTCAAAGAGTTCGAGGTAGCCGCGGGCCACAGCGGGCCATACCATACTGCGGCAGAACGTATATGCTCTCTTGCGTATGGCGTTAAGCGTCACCTCATCATCGAGCAGCGAGATTATCTCGCGAGACAAAGCTTCGGGGTCGTTGAACGGCACGAGACTGCCTCGCTGCTCGGCGAGCAGTTCTTTGGCGTACCAAAATGGCGTAGACACGACGGCTTTACCCGAGCCCATGGCATACGCCAGTGCCCCACTGGTCGAGTGCTCCTCATGAATATAGGGTGAGACAAAAATCTCCGCCGCACCCAAATACTCGAGTAGTTCGTCCAACTCGACGTAACGTGGATGGAAGAGCACGTACTCTTCGAGTCCCAGCTCCCGCACCCGCCGTTGCAGCATGAGACGATACGCCTCCCCGTCCCTGCGGACAATTGCCGGGTGAGTGACGCCCAGCACCAGGTAGGTAGTACGCGGATGTTTCGCAACAATGTCGGGCAGGGCTTCGATCATATATTCGATGCCCTTGTTTTCATGGAGCAAACCGAAAGTGAGAATGACGCGACGGCCTTCAACCCCAAACTTGTCCTTGAAGTAGTTGGGGTCGATGAACGGCACATCATGGATGCCGTGGGGAATGTGCACTATCTTATCGCGTCTAACTCTGTGAATATCCTCGATTAGCTGGCCGGCGCGGGCGCTCATGACCACGAGCTTGTCTGCACGCGCGGCGATTTCGTCAAAGACTTCCTTCTTGGCGGGATCCGCATCCTGAACCACCGTGTGGCATGTGACCACAACTGGACGATGCAAGTCGCGCATCAGCGTGAGCACGTTGGCGCCATACTCGCCACCGAATATTCCGTACTCGTGTTGCAGACTGAGAACATCGATCCTGCTGAAGTTTAAAAAGTCGGCTGCGCGCGAGTAGTCAACCGTGTAGTCCTGTCGAATCTCGAATTTGACTCGATTGGGATAGGCGTACCCCTGTGGCCGGTCATTCATCGCGGCCACGATCACCGATTGGCGTCCACGAGATTCTTGCACCACAGCATTCGCCAGGTCGTCGGTGAAGGTAGCTATACCGCAAGGACGCGGCACGTAACTCGAGATGAACCCGATGCCTCTAAATCGATCTATACCGCTGGGCGGTTCCATCCTTGTTGCATCTCTCTCGTTCGTTCGTCAGGCAGACGCACTATTAGTTAAGACGTTATCGCTTGGCGAAGGTGGGGGCAATCGAATCTTTGCTTCGGCTGCGGGGACACGGCAATGTGCGGGTCATGCTAACACAAAAGAGCCTAGCCTGATAGGGATTCCTTGCTACGGTCGATCGCCACTGGGCAAAATCCACATCGCGCCATGGCACTCGCACACGCGCCGGGCCACATGCATCACATGCCCGCCAAAAGATCGTTTTCCTTGTTGTCCCCGGGTCGCGGCCACGGAAACACGCGTACAAACGCCTCTTTTTCAAACACGCCCGCCCGGTAAGCCAGCTCGAAGGGCGGTCCATCGCGCTGCGTATCGTGAGCCTGGATCGCCTTCCACTTTAGGTCCGCCCACGCCTCGGTGTCGATGACGGCTGTGATCTCGTCATCCGTCGACGCGTATAGATCTCTGCGCCAGTCCACACCTTCGATAAGCGACTTTATTACCGTGTACTGATAGAGCTTGCCGGTAAGGTGGGGAGGGAGTGCCTCGATAACCGGGTCTCTGTACCAGCCGGCGTGGGCACTTCCCATAAATGCGTTGTTCACAGCCATCGCCAGCACGCGGTGATCGGGATGACGCGAAATCCCCGAACCATGAAAAGTAATGAGGACATCAGGCTTCTCGCGGCGGATGATCCTCGCCACCTCGAGTTCGATGTCGAGAACGTTCATGTTCTCGAGCTCGCGATCGGCCCAGCCCAGGAATCCGAGAGCCTCTATACCCAGAATCCTCGCTGCCTCAAGTGTCTCTTGGCGGCGCAGTTTTCTCAGCTCGGTATTGTCCTCGGGTCGCTCCTGATAGAGGCGTCCCGCACCGCCATCCGTCGCAGTGATAAAGGCCACGCGGTGCCCCGCCGCCGCGTACTTTGCAAAGGTCCCGCCCGGCCCCATCGATTCGTCGTCGGGGTGGGCAAAAACACCTAGGATGGTTTTCTTTGTCTGTGCGGTACCTGCACTGGCCATCACAACGCGAACCGCCTTTCTAACGCCTCCCGGCCTTGATAGTGGCTTTGCCGATGATACAAACTCCCAGCGGGTTACGTCTACCCGGTTAGCAGACGGTTCAGCGGACTAGCTCGCTCATGGTCTCGAACCGATACCCATGCTGGAGCAGCTGGTCTGAGATTCGATCCACCGCTCGGACGGTCTGACTACGATCACTAACGACGCGCCGGCCGCCGTCGTGGAGGATGATGATTCCTCCGGGTTCGACCCGGGGCAGTACATAATCAACGATGAACTTGGCACCCGGTTTGTTCGAGTCACGAGGATGAATGCTGCCGATCACGGGCCGGTATCCCATCTTCTTGGCGATCGACAGCACTTTGTCATTGAACCAGCCCATGGGCGGGCGTAGAAACCGTGGCCGTACACCGGTTGCCCCAACGATGACCCGCTCGGTGACATTGATCTCACGTCTGATGAGCCTCGCGGGCAGGAGGGATAGCGGCACATGGATATCGGAGTGGTTGCCGACTTCGTGCCCTTCCCGCACGGTTCGCTCTAGCAGGTGGGGAAACTTGCGTGCCCAGCGCCCCACGACAAAAAAAGTCGCGCGAATTCCCTTTGCCCCCAACATGTCCAGGAGCGCCGGTGTGTGCCGGGGATTGGGCCCGTCGTCGAAGGTCAGAGCCACACGCTTTTCATCGGTGGCAACCGACAACAGAATTCGTTTGCCCAGATAGTCGCGAAATTTGGGTATATCGAGCAGACTTCTAGTCATCGATCGGCCCCTGCCTGGCGCGCTGGATCCGCGATGAACGGGGATCCAACGCCTGTCAGCTTCTTGATTTGGCTACGGCTTGTCCGTCGTCTTCCGCCTCAACTTTTTCGGCGGCCTCGCTACGAACCGGGATCCGCCTCGAGCGGTGGAGAGGCGCCCGTGGCATCTTGCCCACGGGCCTGGAGGTATTCCTCCATCGCGTCATCCAGCTCCTCGATCAACCGCTCGCGCTGCTGGCGAAGTTTCTGTACAAAGTAGCGGTTCTGCAACTCCAGATACGCAAAACGCAGCATCCGCCGCCTGCGCACCATGTGACGCGTATACGCGCGCGCGAATATACCGGTCGGCGGCAGCGTCATGGCGAAAACCGCTGCCCCGACCAAGCCGATCAGCCGATAGGCCGCGTACACGAGCGGCGCGTAGTACAGAGGGTACACGAATGCCCCCCACAACAACTGGCGGAGGTGAATTTTGGTGACGTCTTTGCTTTGTCTACCCGCAATCCATCCTGTGACCTTGTATGGCAAAAAATTCCACAGCGCCCCATAAAGCGCAAACGGTAATCCAATGGCCCCGCGCGCGGCAAATCGTGCCGTTTCACGGATGGCCGTTGGACCTTTCTCCTGCCGAAGCATCTCGTCCTTTAGGTGAAAACGATCGAGTTTTCTGCGGTAGCTCTTGAGCAGCGTACCCATTCTCCAGATTACTTCGGGGTGATATTCATAGAAATAGTCGAGGGCCCGCAACATCTCTCGTGACACCAGCTGATCGCGCTTGAACTTCGATCCCCCGGGTATGGCCGTTCCCTCCCTATCCATCAATTCACCTTTGTACACAATCTCCAAATCGCGCGCAAGTTCCTCCAACTCCGAGCTTTCGATGCTTATCACGCGTCGCCGGATCGCCTGCTGCAGATCTGAAGTCAGCCTTTTGACCGTCGCCACGGGATCGTCGTGATAGGCCTGACGGTATTCGGCGACGATGATTGGTTTGCCAAAGCTCGCGAGCACTCGACTGCGAATACGCCGACGACTCTCAAAATTTAGTCCAACGGGAACCATCAAGACCCCAAGTTTCCAACTGTTTTTCTGCTCACTCTCCAGCGCGATGCGTGCAGCCCCGGTTTTTAGCCTTCTTACTCTACGCTCCTCCGCGCTGGTACCCTCGGGGAATATGCTTATTGCACCACCTCGCTCCATGAGCCGGTAACAGGCTGCGAACATCGGCACGTTACGATCGGCGGCATCTTCCACTTCGTGCCTCCGATAAACAGGGATCACACCGGAGTGACGGAGAAACCATGCCTTCCATTTTGTTCTAAAGAGCCCACTGTGGGCGAGATAGTGCAGTGTTCTGCCGCTACACAGTCCCAGGACCAACGCGTCAGTCACCGACTGTGGATGGTTCGAGGCCATTATCATAGGGCCGGTAGCCGCGACGTTCTGCGCACCCGCTGATTCAATCCTACGGAAGTAGACCGCGAGCGCGATACGGACCATCACCCGTGTGAGACGGTATAGAAAAGGAGTTCGCATCGGTGTTCTTCAAGGTACTACTCGATTATATGAGACTGAAAGACAAGCTACAACTGGGGATTGGTTTGGGAATCCGGTACCGCGAGCCACACCATACTCTCCGACGTCCCAGGCTCTGTCACATCCATTCTATTAGGGCTTCGTGAAAACTGTTACAATCGTATCAGCGCCCTCCTGGATGGTCGCGATCATCTCATTGCCGTTCAAACTCCACATTCCCGATGTGACATCCGGTGCAACCGGAACACCATTTTCTCTGGTCACTCGGATCCAAAAGTTCGGTCCACTGACGCTGACCGTACCGGTTTCCGTCCAGGTCAGCCCTCCTGCGACGTCCCATTCTTCGTAAAGATAGCGATTATCTGCAGCGAGCGTCATGGTCGCCGTAACCGTCGCCGGTCGCCAATCGAGTGCGATATGGAGCGGCACCTCCGTGCCACCAAAGGTCACCGACTCGTACGTCCAGCTCGCCACGAGTTCCGTCGGTAGCGGGCTCGGTGCAACCGGACCGTTGTCTTCGCCGCACCCGACGAACGCATAGGGCGTGAGGAGAAGAGCCACGCACAGCACGATCCGAACGAACTTCATGCTCTTCCTTTCTATAATGCGATTTTTTTTGGTTTGGATCTTGGTTCTAGAGGCAACATCGTATGCAAATTCGGAGCCAACACGATGCGCTTGTTTTTACCGCGGACAGCGCCACCGGCGTCGCAGCATGGAGGACAACAAACAAGATCGAACACACGGACACCGTTCGCTGTATGACGCGCCACCACGATGTGGATTCTACGGCGGGAAAGATCGAATCGCGGATTATCGTCGGTGGGAATGTACGTTGAGGAGTCGATGACACACGGACAGTCAAATCGGGGGACCTGGGGCCACCTCGTTTTATCGTATTCGTCCCCACTCCCAGTGGCTTTCCTGGGACAAGTGCTTCTCCTCGATCTGGTTGAGCAGCGAACGGCACATGTCGAACATACCCTGCTGTTCGTCGGGGTCCACTCCGGCCAGGCAGTGCTCCATCATCCTCGGCATCAAGACATGCATCATATGAAAAATTTCCCTGCTGTTCATGGATGCACAGCAACCTTCGAGAACTTTCGGCATGATGTCCTGCACAATCTGCAGCTTATCCTCAGCACGCAACTCCACGAAGAATTCCTCCATCATCTTACCCATCATGTTCTCCTTCTCCTCTGCGCTCATTCTCCCCATGATGAAAGCCATCATTCTCTCGATTTGTCGCATGCTCTATCCCCGTTTAGGATTCACTCACACCTGATCGAAGATGCCGGCCGGCTCCGCCAGCACCCTGGCAGCAACTCACAGCACGAGCGATCGCCCTCGAGTATATAGGTTTCGAGGATCTATCAGAATAATGCAAGTGCATCATTTTCTTGCGGGGACGCGCGGGCACGCCGGACCCGCGCATAGTGGAGACTCACTTACCGATCGTCCGGCGGATCTCCCGCAACTCGCCGAGAATGGCGTCGAGGACGGGTGCCGCTTGGCCGGTGGTTGCAGCTTCGCTATCGGCGGCGGTCGGTGACATGCCACCCCTGAAGCGTCGCAGTTGGCCGACGACGATGTCGTAAACCTCCTGAACGTTCGGCAGACCCACGAGCCTTTCCTCGGCACCCTTGGTGCCACTCATCCCCGCGGTCTGGATGTTGAGCGAGCCGATGCTAAAAAGAGAGCGGTCGAGAATATCGCGCTTGATCGCAATATTTGTAACCGTACGGTAGGGAACATGCTTGACCGATTTGGTCCAGATACCCACGTAAACCACCACCTCATCATCCCGAATCTCGTACCTCAAGCTTCGATAGTAGGGTCCCGCCAGCATCATACCCGGCAGCCACCAGACCAGGTTCGCGATTATGAACACGGTGGCCACCGCCCTTCCGGCGCGCGGGCCCTCATCCAGACTTATCAGCCAGGCCAATAAAACGCCGCACACCAATACCGCGAACGCGACCAAGGTGATCACCGTCCACAGTTTACCCACATATTGCGGGCTGGGTTTGAAAATCCGTGCTTCCATTGACTACCTCCAACGTCCAAGCGACATCAAAAGACCTACACACACATCCGCCTTGGTATTCGAATCACCTGTCGAATTTCGAGCACCGGCCCACAGAGACCTCCCAGATTCTGTCACCAAGATGCCACGACGCAACCTTTCCTTCCCACTCCGACACGATGATGACTACTCGTTTTTTTCGCTAAGTGCAAACCAACCAAACATCATGCAATGTCACCAGGATAGCCGATATCGGGGGTTTTAGGACATCGGGAATAAAAAAAACCTGACCGTTGGAGGTGGTTTCACAACCCATGAGACATCATCGGACACCCGGGGAAACCGATGAAAGAAGCGACTTCCATCGCCATCACCACGGGCACATGGATTGCTGTGGTCACCCTTCGGGACACAACAAGGATTTTTGGTGCCCCACGCGCTACGTCGCGTGTGAGGATTTTGCATTTGTCACGTTTAACGACAAAGAGGCTCGCTATGGTGTACCAGGCGTTCAAAAATATCCGCAGCACCTTCCTGGCACTTGCTGCGGGGTTGTTTGTCACTATGATCACGATGACCCCGACGGAAGGTCTTGCGCAAACATACACACAGCTGCAAGTATTGCTGCCCGGTGAATCCGCAGCTCCGGGAACCGGAACGGGAAAACTGGGTGCGCCAATTCAACAAACCGTGGGCATTCCCTTTACCATTACGGTGAGGGCGTGCGACTCGCAGTGGAATACGGTCACCTCGGTAACAAACGTTGTCAGCATCACGTCATCAGATGCGAGCGCGAGCCTGCCACCCAACACATCGCTGGTGGCCGGCACCACCGACCTGTCCGTTACCTTGAATGCGGCCGGGTCGTTTACCGTTTCGGCAACGGATGAATCTGACGGCACTATAGCGCAGGCGACCTCCGCCAACGTGACGTCGCTCCTGTTGCAGGGATTCGAGTTCTCCCGCATCAATCAGAAGAATCAATTCGCCGGTCAACCGATGTCGATCGATCTGTGGGCCGTGGATCCAAACGGCGATATGGTCACCGGTTTCTCGGGACCCGTTCGCCTGCAAGAGATCACGAGCTTTGGCATCGGCCGCATCACACCCAACATCGTCAACCTCTCGGGTGGCCAGTGGTCGGGCCAAGTGACCATGTATCGCGCCGACGAGACGGCGATAAATCGAGGCAACGTCAATATCTTTGCATTGCTCGACGCCAACCCGTCGATCAATGGCACGAGCGATCCCTTCACCGTCCACCCCGGACCGTTTTCGCGTGTGCAGATCGTGGTGCCCGGGGAGAGCCCGGAACCGGGTGGCGTCAGCGGAGTCACCGGCTCACCCGCCACCCAGAGCGTGGGCACAAACTTTGTCGTGAACGTGTTCGCCACCGACAACTACTGGAACCCGCTTCCGAGCTCGGATGTGGTTCGCGTGAGCGGTGGCGGGCCGGGCGCAAGCACACCGGTGTCCGGAGCCCTAAGCAATGGCTGGCGCCAGTTCACCCTGTCCTTGGGCACCGTCGGCAGTCAGACACTGACCGTATCCGATCAAACCAACGGATCGATTCAGGGGATGACCAGCGCTTCCATCCAGGTGATAGCGAGCGCGCCGGATCATTTCGAGTTCGATACCATTTCGTCACCGGTGACCGCCGGCCAGGCCGTGACCGTGACCATACGCGCCACCGATGTCGGTGGCAACCCGATCCCCGATTATTCCGGCAACGCGATTTTATCGGCGAATACAGGCCCGGCCAGCATCTCCCCCGAGGCGGTCGTGTTTGTAAACGGTGTGTGGACCGGAGATATGCAGTTTCGCGGAGCGGGGGGAGCGGTGTCCGTCACCTGTTCCGACTTCTCCTCACCACCCCATTTTGGCACCAGCAACAACTTCGTGGTCGAACCCGGACCCTTTGTGGGCCTGCAGGTCCTACTCCCCGGTCAAACACCGCGGGGTGGAACCGTGCAAGGGTTTACCGGCACACCGACCGATCAAAACGCGGGGTCGTCCTTCAGCCTGACCCTCCGCGCCGTCGATGCGTTCTGGAATCGCGTCTCCGGTGTCAACGATCTGATCGGTCTGACCTCCACCGACTCGTTCGCGGCCATGCCGTCGGACACCAATCTGGTAAACGGCGAGCTGATCTTTCCGGTGACACTGTTCAAGGGCGGCAGTCAGACGATTACGGCAACCGATCTCGACCAGGGGAGCATCAACCCCCACACGTCGAGTCCGGTCAATATCCTCTCGGGGCCCTATGCGCGGATCCTTCTTATCGCACCGGGCGAGTCGGTCGCTCCCGGTACGGCGGAAGGCCGCAGCGGCGCGGCCACAGATCAGTCGATCAGTTTTGCTTTTACTCTGACCGTCTACGCCACCGATACCTGGTTCAACCCGGTAACCGGTGTGACCGATTGGATCCGCATCACATCGGGAGATCCTCTGGCCCAGTTACCGCCGGACACGCAGATGACTGACGGTCGCGCCGACATGGTCATGCGACTGGCCACCGGAGGTTTTCAACAGATCACGGCGACCAACATGACCCAACCGTCGATGCCCATCAGCACCACACAGGTCCGCGCCATCTCCAGTGGCCTGCACCTCGAGGCCGAAGTGGACCCGACCAGCGTACAGGCGGGAGAGCCTTTTAACCTGACGGTAAAAGTCACCAATGACGCGGGAGCTGTGATTCAAGAGATCAACTCGTTTGTCACGGTTACGGTACAAAACGCATCGACGCAGCAACCCGGTCGAGGGACGCTGCTCAACACGCAGTTTCAGCTGCTGCAAGGCCAGCGTACGATCGCAGAGACCTACACGTTCGCGGAGGACATTATCCTGGTCGTGACCGATGATGTCGGCAACGATCCCGCCGCCACCGAGGTGATCGAGGTGAGCCCCGGTACGCCCGACGAGCTCCGTATGTCGGCAGACCCGTTCTGGGTTCGCGGCAACAAACACACGACAGTAACCGCCCATGTGGTCGACGCCTACGACAATGGCGTGCCCGACCAACCGGTGGTGTTCCAGTTGCTCAGCGGCGGCGGCACTCTATCGCCACTGGACTCACTGACCGGTCCCACTGGCAACGCGCTCGCCGACTTCCTCGGCCCCAAGGTGCCGGAGACCGGACGAATCCGAGCCACGTCGGGAGCGCTCATAACCGAGTTGGACATCGAGACGGCGCTGGTCGATCCGACCAAGCCGGGCGGACACGTCACCAACTATCCCAACCCGTTCCACCCCAACGAAGCACCTACCACCATCGCCTACAAACTGAACAACAGTGGACGCGTGAACCTGCGCATCTACACGCTTAGCGGTGGACTGGTACTCGAGAAGCAATTTGACAACGGTGGGTCGGGTGGCGTTGTGGGACTCAACGAGTGGCAATGGGACGGCCGTAACGGTGAGGGTGACTTTGTGGCCAGCGGTGGCTACATAGTCATTATCGAGGCCGAAGCCAACGGCGAAACATTTCACGTCATGCGCCGCAAGATCGGCGTGGTGCGCTAACCAGGAGGACCCATGTATTCCTACAACAAACAATTTTATCACGGGTTCGCCATGGTCCTGACCCTTGTCGTCGGGTTGACCATCGTCGGTCCCGCCACAGTGATTGCTGAGGATCAAACGGGGGGCGTGCCCGGTGATTGGTTATCCAGATACATGGGCGCGCGAACTGCCGGCGTCGGTGGCTCATATGTCGCGATGGCCAATGACCCATTGGGCGTGGTGTGGAATCCCGCCGGCCTCTCTTATATGTCACAGAACGAGATCTACCTGGAGACTTCACGGCTTTTTGAAGATACATCGATAAACGGCTTTAGCTTTGGGATGCCGGCCAGGCGCTTTCCCAGCTTTGGCATCTCGGTTCTCAACCTGCGTTCGGGCGAATTCGACCGCCGAAGTGACCTGAACGAGCCGCTCGGTGATTTTAACGAGAGCGATATGGCGTTTCTTTTTTCTGCCTCGAAGCATTTCTCTCGCAGATTCGCCGTGGGCACCAATGTGAAGGTAGTCCGACAGTCCGTCGACGAGTTCGACGGCACCGGGGTCGGACTGGATCTCGGACTCTTGTACCACATCACGCCAGCGTTACGGGTCGGCGCATCGCTACTCAATCTCGGTGGCCCCAACCTGACGCTGCGCGATACCGAAGAACAGTTTCCGGTCGAGTTTCGAGGTGGGTTCGCGTTGCAGTTCTTCCACGGACGCGGCCTCATATCGGCCGAGCTCGACCATCGCGAGGGTCCGGGTGTGAGCTTTCATGGCGGTAGTGAATTCTGGGTCTACCGTGGCATGGCGCTCCGTTTTGGCTACGCCGACCAGTATCCGGCCGGTGGTTTCAGTTATCGGGTTACACCCGCCATGCGTTTCGACTACGCGGCCGCCGACAACGAACTCGGCGTGACGCACCGCTTTGGCATGTCTTACAAGTTTGGTGGTTTTTTCGCGAGCTCCGAAGCTGTACCACCCATTTTCTCTCCGATCGGGCAGCAATCGGTCACGAAATTTCATTTAAAAGCCAAAACCAAGGCCGACGCCGAATCATGGCGTCTCGAGATTGTTGATAAATCCAACCAAGTAGTCCGTCAGTTCGGTGGGAAGGGTGTGCCGCCAGCACACGTGATGTGGGATGGCAAGGATGAGTCCGGTTTATCGCTCCCCGATGGCGTCTACCACTATCATCTAGTGGTGATCGACAGAGAGAGGCGTGAGTTCGTGGCTCATGAGAGAACCGTCGAGATTACGACCGAAGGACCGCAAGGGTCGGTACCCGTCTACACCGACTAGAGTGATCGATAAGGAGTGCAGCGATGTTTGGTCTCAGACTGTCACACGCGTTGAGTACCGCCACGTCCGTTCTTGCGGCGACCCTGCTGTTCGTCGTGGTGTATCCGGTTAGTTCGGCAACCGCAAAGGAAGATAAATCGGCAGCTGATAAGGCCAGAACGCTATCCCAGATCGGGATTGAGTTCGAGTGGGCGCGCCTCCGTCCGCTGGCGGACCGGGAGGTCAGCCTGGGCGCCGTGGCGGCCTCGATGGACGAGTTCATGAGCGATGATGTCCCCAAACAGAGGCGCAGCGCCGCGAATTTCCTGTCGGGTGAGATCCAGTTCGCCCTCGGCGATTACCGGCGGGCGACAGAGCATTTTCGCACCGCAGAAAAGGAAAACAAAAAAGGTTCGTTTGCCGACGATGCGGCGTTTGCATCAATCATCTCGCTGGAGGCTGAGGGCAAGGATGACGAGGCTGCCAGGGCTTGGAAAAAGTGGGAGAAACACCACAAAAATAGCCCACTTCTGCCCGAGGTATTGCTTGCCCGGACCTGGAATGCACTGCGCCGCGACTCGATCCGTGAAGCCGCGCAGACGCTGCAACGGCTCAAGACCAGCTTCGCACTGACCGAGAATAAACCGCGGTTCGTTCTCGCTACCGCGACCATGCACTATGTCGAAGGTCGGCCCGCCGATGCCATCGCGATCCTCGATGGCGCCCCTAGCGGGGTGGCACAGACGTACTTACGCGGCCTTTGTCTGGAAGCTCAAGGTGAAATGTTGAAAGCAGCGGCGCATTATCAGGAGGCTGCCGAGCGTTTTCCTCAGTCATCGCTGTACGACCACGCCATGCTTGCCAAGGCCAACATCTTTCTCAAGAGCGGCGCATACAAGAGTGCCGCAGAAGAGTTCGGCCGAGTGGTCGAATTGGCGACGCGACCACAGGTTCGGGCCGAAGCCGAGTTTAGGAAGGGCGCGTGTGTCTTCCTCGATGGCGATGCGGAAGGCGGTACCGATCTTCTCCGTTTGGTGGCCCAGCAGCACCATGGCAGCGAGGTCGCCGCGCGTGCGCAGCTGCTGCTTGGCGAGGTGCTGGTGAGTCAACAGCTCTACGATGAAGCCATCCTCGAATTCAACCGCGTATTGACCGATTATTTCGAACACGAACTGGCCGCTAGCGCTCAGTATCGTGTCGGGCGCTGTCTCGATGCGCTCGGACGGCACAACGAGGCGACCAGCGCTTACAAGCTCGTCGTTTCTGGATACCCGCTGGCACCGCAGTCACCCGCCGCCGCGTATCTGGCCGGCGTCGGACTGCTGGAACAGGGTCGCCCTCAGGCCTCCGTGCCTTACTTTCAGCTGGTGCTCGATCGTTACGCCGGTGATCCCAAGAAGGGTGCCCTGGTTTTCACGTCACCGGAACGTCAGGAGCTGGTCGAGGCGTCGCTGTGTCTCTTGGAACTGTCGTATCACCGCGCAGGCAACCTTGGTCAGCTCTCTGGCGTCCCGCACCTCATGCTACAAAAAATGCCGCCGAGCAAATCGGCGTGGCGGGCGTACGCGCTTTTGATCGACGCCGACGCCCTGGCGGCACAGGCACGTCACGAAGAAGCCGAAACCGTATTGGAAACCCTCATCAAGGAGTTTCCGGAACATAAGGTGGCGATCTCCGCCAACCGTCTGTTGGCATGGACGTACGCACGTCAAGGTAAGGACGATCTCGCCATCACCACCGAGGAACGGATGCTTGCCCGGTATGCGTCGCAGGGCGATACCGAGAACCTGAGCTCCGCCTACCTCAACAAGGCTCACATTCTCTTCAATCGCAAGCAATACAAGGAAGCGGCGAACACCTACGACGATTTTCTCGGCAGATTTCCCGATCATCCGCAAAAACTTCTCGCGCTCTATCAATCGGGGCTTTGCCATCTGCGTCTGCAGAATACCGGCAATGCCGTCGACCGTTGGGAGGCGCTGGTGGCGGTGGACCCCTCGGTCGAAATCGCCGAGCGGGCTTGGGTACGTGCGGGTGATCTGTATTTTCAAACCGAACACTACGACGATGCTAAACGATGCTACCAGGGCTTGCTCGATAACTTCGCGAGCAGTCGCGGCGCCGCTCTTGGCATGCTTCGTCTCGCGCAGTGCGATTATAACGCCGGCCGCGATGCGGACGCACTGGGAGCGTTCTCAGCGGTTACGGAGCGTTTTCCCGGTACCGGCGTGGCACGGGAGGCAGAACGCGGCATCGAGCGTGCCCTCTATCGGCTCGGACAACGCGACGACGGCGTTAATGTGCTCGCCGAGCTGGTCGAGCGTTATCCGACCAGTGCCTTTGCGGCGGATGCACAGTTCGAGATCGCCATGCGTAAGTATCAAGCCAAGCAGTTTGCAGATGCGGCGGAAGAGTTTCGTCGTGTCATCAGCCAGTTTCCCAGTTACTCGTCGGCCGATGAGGCGCATTTCCTGATGGCCGATTCGTACACCCAGAGTGATGCGGTCACGGATGCTCAACAGGCCTACGAACAGTTCTTGATGTTCTTCCCCGATAGCGAGCTACGTACAACGGTACGTTTCCGTCTGGGATCGATTCGGTTCGATGGCGGCGACTATATGAGGGCTGCCGTGGACTTCGCGTCGGTGCTCGATGACTCAACAACCCAGGAAATCGCGGCCGCGTCTCTATTCAATCTGGCGCTGTGCCGTCGCATGCTGGGCGAGACCGAAAAGGCGCAGACCGCCCTCGATCGCTACCGGGAATTATACAAGAATGACAAACGTGCCCCAGACGTCGCCTATCAACTTGGTGAAATCCACGATAACGCGGGCCGCACCGACACGGCGCTCAAAGAATACCGGCTGGCGCTCAAATCTAAACCTGGAGCGACGCTGGCCACTGAATTGCATTACCGAATGGGCGTCTGCCATGAAACGCTAAAAGATGATGCCGCCGCCATCAAATCGTACACAAAGGCCATGGCTGCAAAAAAGAGGTCTGACGCCTTTCGTTTATCCGCAGTTGCAAGATGTGCAGCCCTGTACGAAAAAACCGAAGATTACAAGAAGGCTATTGCCGCCTATCGCGATTTGATCAAGAACGCCAAGGATCCTGAGCTCGTGGTCGCGGCGAAAGAACGCGCGTCGCAGCTCGAAGCCATTATCAAGTAGCAGCAAACACATGTCAACGCAAGGAGAATGAACATGTTTGCAGAATTCAACTGGATGGACGCCACGAGCAACAGCCCGATATTTCTCGTTCTGGTTTTGTGTAGCATCGTAACGCTGGGCATCGCACTCGAACGCGTATATTACTTCTGGAAGCGAAGAGGCGACACCGACGAGACACTACAAAGAGCATTGAAGAAAATCCGCAGCGGTGCGCTCAGAGAGGCATCCTGGGCTTGCGAGACAAGCGCTCATCCCATGGGCCCCGTTGCGGCGGAGGTTTTTAAACACTTGCACGCGGCCAGGGAATCGCTCGAGGAAAGGCTGCAGATCGCGCTTAGCAAACAGAAGCTCCTGCTCGAGCGCAACCTCAACGTGTTGGGGACCATGGCGGCCATAGCGCCGCTCATCGGCCTCCTGGGAACCGTGTGGGGCATTATGCGTGCATTCCACGACATGGCACAGACCGGATCCGCCGCACCCTCCGTGGTGGCGGCGGGTGTCGCCGAAGCGCTAACAACCACGGCCGCGGGTTTGGTCGTCGCCGTACCGGCACTGATGCTCTACAACCACTTCTCTCGACGCATGAACGTCATGCTGACAGTGGCCGAGAACAATTCGCGGAGCCTGCGTACCGCTCTCTTGGAAGAAACGGCAAACGATCAGGCAAATGCGCCGCAGGCCGCAGAGGGCTCATCTACCCCTCCCGGTCAAAAGCGCGATCACGGCGCCGTCCAGGGGCCGCGGCAACCTGAACCGGCGCGGACGAGGTAAGGCCAATGTTTTTTACCACTCAAGTAAAAAAGGAAAACGATGGCATGCACGAGGTCAACATGACGCCTTTGATCGACGTGTCCCTCGTGCTCGTCGTCATGCTTCTGTTGGCCACGCCGCTCGCGTTCGAGTCGAGTATCGGCGTGCGCAAGACCGACAAAACTGCATCCGCCGCCAAGGAGCAGAGTAAAGACGAGCGCGTGGAACTGCAAATCGTGTCCGATGATAGCGTTCGAGTCAACCGTGCCATGGTATCTCGTAGCGAATTGATCGGTACGCTAAGGCCTCTTATCGAATCGAGCACCGATGGGTTGGTCGTGATCGCTTGCAAGGATCGGGTGTCGCACGGAGCCTTTGTCAATGTGCTCGATCAGGCCAAGGTCTGCGGTGCCGGGCAGATCGCCATCACGGGGAAGTAGCATGAAACGACTAATACAACCTGCCCCCACAATCGCGGGCATCAACGTGACCCCCATCATTGATGTGGCACTGGTGCTGGTCATCATTCTTCTGATTACGGCACCCATGATTTCTGCAAGTAACATGGAGATCAATCTGCCCGAGGCGCAGGCAAGAAGTATAGAAGACGAGGTGCGAATCAGCGTAACCATCGGCAAGGGAGGCGAATTAGCCGTCGACGAGGACCAGGTGACACCCGATGCCTTGATCGCCGCCATTGCGGCTCGTATCGAAGCGTCGAAGGACAAAGATATACTGGTCGTCGTCCGTGCGGACGAAACTGCGTCATACGAGATCGTGCGCAAAATCCTAAAAGACACCCGAAAGGCCGGCGCCAAAAGGATCGCGATCGCGACGCGTCAGAGAGGAAGATTGAATTGACACATGGGTTCGACATATCTCTAGAGATGAGGACCATCAGTGTTCGTACCCGCAAGTTGATGTTGGTGAGCACGGGCGCGCATATCATGCTCTTCCTGTGGATGTTGCTATTCAGGACGTTTTCGCCCGAGGAACCCGGACTGGTCGAGATCACATGGATCGAACCCGTGGCGGCGCCGCCCGCCGCGCCGCCCAATGTGATCACCAGGCGCGAGGAAGCATCCGTCAGGGAGACTGCAAAGAAACTACCATCGGTGCGTGAGATGCGCGAGCTGTTCAGACGCGAGACACCGGTGGCCGATCTCGCACCCAACCCTCAGGAACTCAAGGCAGTTGAGGACAAACTGAGCCGACGGCTGGCGACCTTGCAACGAAAGCAGGTTGAGAGCCCCACACAGGTGGCCGCACTCAAGACACCGAGTCCGGTGGGACGACCCCGCCTGGCTGGTGTTTCCGAAGAGTCGCGCCCCACGCGGGACCCGGTTGAACTGACGCGTACCGAAAAGACTTCGCCAACGCCAATAAATCTCCAACGCACCAAGGCCAAACCTCAGCAGGCTGCGATCGTATCGTCGCCCGTGATCGACACCAAAATCGAACGGGCTAAATCTAAAGAGACCGACTCTGTAGCCCAGCGTACGTTGGCCGGCGCCAAGATGACGGGCCCTGTTGCCGACCGCCCGATCATCTCTTACCAGACGCCGGTGTATCCGGAATGGGCGAAGAACGAGGCTGTGGAGGGGTCAGTCACCATCTACTTCGTGGTGCTGCCCGACGGGAAAGTCAAAGAGAGCATCATGGTGGAGAAGACTTCGGGATTCGCCGATTTTGACGGCAATGCCGTGGATGCACTTCTCACCTGGCGCTTTCAGCCGTTGAAGCGTGGGGTGACTGGAGAGCAGTGGGGCACGATTACATTCATCTACCGTT
Organism: Candidatus Krumholzibacteriia bacterium; assembly: GCA_029863805.1. Lineage (GTDB taxonomy): Bacteria > Krumholzibacteriota > Krumholzibacteriia > WVZY01 > WVZY01 > JAOTUR01. Next base: position 18,884 of record JAOTUR010000036.1, read on the forward strand.
TGAGCGATGTAAATTGACCTTCGTAACGAACACGACGGAGAGACAACCATGACTGTTAGAGGATCGCATATCATCTGTCTGAGTTTTGCCACGGTCTTCACGTGGAATATGGTGACTGTGGGTTTGGCGCGGGCTGAAGAGGAAAAGAAATCCTCTCAAGAATCGACTGCGGTGAGCACACAGAAGGCCG
>JAOTUR010000323.1 GCA_029863805.1 Candidatus Krumholzibacteriia bacterium
AACCGCCGTGCCAGAGTAGCCACACCAGAACCGACCAGAAGACCGATCGTCGCCGCTGAAGCCACTGCGCTCAAGTACATGGTTTTATCGGGAGGGAACACGGATTGGATGCGTGCGACGCCTATAACATACAGAACACCGAGAACTGCAAATAGTAACATCTGAACGACTAGCGAGAAGGCGACTGGCTGCTTGCCTCTGATCAGTTCCAGTCCAAGACGAATCGATGTCACGAGTCCGGTGGTGTGGGGCGGAGCCTTCGTCGTGCCGCGCTGACCGACCGCAGTCCGCGAGCGTTGGCTGGCGACGGCGATGAGAGGGAGCAGAAAAAGAACCGAGATCAGATAACTAGCGCCATCGCTGTAGAAACTCAATTGCCAGCTGTGAAAATCGAACAGCCAGCCACCGAGCACAAATCCGGCCAAGGTGCCGACGATTCCCAGTCCCCACAGCAGCGCGTTGACATGTAGCAGGTGACTTGTTCCAAACACCTCCGGAATAATCGCCGATTTGGCGGGTGCAAACCACAGGTTAGCCAGTGACAGCACGAAGACCGGGATATAGAACGCGTAGAGGTTGCCCATGACATAATAAAGTGCGGGTATAAGGAGTACGAGAACTCCGCGAATCAGATCGACGATGACGAGCACAAGGGCTTTGTTGGCACGATCGATAAGCGTTCCGAAGACCGGGGCGAATATGAGAATCGGGAGGTAACTGAACAGCCCCAGTTGAAAAAGCTCCACACTGGAGCCGGGATCGATCTTACCAATCATACCCACGACTGAGAACTGATGGAGTCTATCCCCGAATATCGAGATGATCTGCGCGACCGTGAAGGAGTAGAAGCAGAACTTGACGAGACGCGAGTAGGGCACAGCGTTAGACTTTCTGCGCCCCTGCTTTTACCGTGCCGTGAACCGCTCGCGGTTGGTCGGCCCGCCAATCCCACTCGGCCTGCTGACGACGATAAACGGCTTCCAGCTGATCGACCACGCGTTGCCAATGGTAAGCGCGCGAGAATTTCAGCGCGTTGTTGGTGAGCTTCCATCGCAGGGGGTCGTCCTCCATCAGGCGTAGGATCGCACGTGACAGCGATACCTCGTCCGCAGGTGGAACCACCAGCGAATTGTAGTCGTCTCTGAGAATCGTAAGGTACCCGGGTATCGCGGTTGCAACCACCGGGACGCCGGAGGCCATCGCTTCGAGCAATACGATCCCGAAGCTTTCGCGGTCTATGGCGGGAGAGCAAAAGACGTCTCCCGTCGCGAAGTACCGTGGCAGGAGATTCCTGTCAACGACGCCCGTGAATACCAGGTCGACAGTGGGTGGCAAACTCGGGAGCAGATGCCGACGGAGACCGTCATCACCAACCACGATAAGTCGCAGTTGGCGAGAGGTATTTCGACTTGCTAGCGTAACGGCGCGGAAAAGATGTTTGAGCCCCTTGCGCTTGTCCATCCGACCGACAAAGAGCACATTGAATGCGCCGTCTTCGTACTGGTGCAAAGGGCTATGACGCGGCGAGAACCTCTCGCAGTCGACTCCATTAGGCACGACCAAATAGTCGCCTGGAAAGTAAGAACTTGCGAGCGATCGAGCCGCCTCGGAAACGGCGATCCGCGTGTCCAATCGCTCAGCGAGTCTGGCCAGGAGATTCCTGAACACCTGATAACCCGCACTGCGCTCGGCCGCCGCGTGAAAGGTTCCGATGACCCGACTGGTTCGCGGCGCGGACTTCAGCGCCATCAGTGGCAGTGTCGGTGCGAGCGGGCAGTGGGTATGGATGATGTCGGGTTTGAGAGATGACAACAACTGCGAAAGCTGCCGGGACAAATTCCAGCCAATCGTCGTATTGACCCAAGCGCCGTTTATCGGAATCAGGACATTCCTGCCAACGCGAACGACCCCCGGTTCTGGTGGGCATTGAGCGCCGAAGCTGGAGGTGATGACGGTTACATCGTGGCCACGCCGCCTGAGTTCCCGCGTGATGTGATCCACGTGTTCGGTCACGCCACCCGGGCGCGGGTGGTACGATTGGGATACCTGTACGACCTTCATGTGAGTGGGTGGGTTAGGTGACACCTACAACCTTCGGAATATACACCACTGGCCGGGGTCCTCCACAATGCATTTTTCCAGATTACTGACAAACTTGCGCGTCAGCTCCCGCTCGTCAGCCACGGTCGTCGGCGCGGTTTCGGGCGGGCCGATGTGGACGCTGAGGCGGTTTGTGGGCTTTCGCTGGCAAAAGGCAAACGCCGTCGGTGCACCCATAACGCGTGATAAATGCGCGGGCCCTCTGGGAGCGGTAATGGATTTGCCCAGGAAGCTCGTTTCAATACCCCCCGAGAATACGTTTCCATCGATGTGAAGCACCACGACTCGGTTGCCCTGCAAGTCTCTGTACAACGTCCGCATGCTGCGTGTGGGCGAGACCACCTTGATCCCAAAGCGTTCCTTGAAAGCCTTTATCTGCCCCGACCACCCTTCTGTGAGCTGCGTGCCGGCGACCGTGGTGATGGGGTAGCCGGTCATTGCCAGCAACAGACCAGAGAGTTCCCAGTTTCCCAAATGCGCCGTGGTTAGGATCAGCCCGTTGCCTTCGGCAAGCGCCTGGTCGATGTACTCGCTCCCGTGAAGCGTGAGCCGACGCGCGATCAAGCCTTCATCTTCGGTAACGGCTTTGAGCAGCTCGAGAATGTTCAGGGCGTGGTTCTGAAACGCGAGCCAGGGCCTTATATCCTCATTATTATCAACTAATTGAGACGTGTTGGCCAGAACGTTGCGTCGCTTGTTGCGCGCGAGCCAAAAGTGAATGCGGCCGCCCACCTTCGCCGCACATTCGAGCAGCCCGTACGGAGCCTTGCCGGCAAGCCAGGTGGCCGCCGCGTACGAATAGGATCGGCCGTTTATCGGCGTTCTCGGTGTCTGGAGTGGTCGCATGATAACGCAGGATTCGGAGCAGACTGCATCAAAATTGATCAGGTGGCCCGCCGCGGCGTGCGCCGGCAGCACTTGTATAACATTGCCCCACAATAAGTTAGACGCCCGTCGCGGACTTATCTCGTCAAGTGCCTTGGCACGGTCCTTGCGCACCACTCGACCGGAGGTGCCGGTCGCGGTTCCTCCCAGATCATCAATCGCATAGGAGTGCTTTCAACTTCCCGCTGCGCCGGAGCGGCTGTGTCGCCGTGCCCCGTGTATCGCGAGAACTATAGGAATCGATCATGGTCGTTTTCAACTATTCGGGAGCCGAGATCAACGCCAAGGTGGTCTACTACGGCCCCGCTCTAAGCGGCAAGACGACGAATCTCGAATATATTTACAAGAAAATGCCCTCCGATTCAAAGGGTAAGATGGTATCGATGAAAACGCGTACCGATCGTACGCTGTTCTTTGACTTTCTGCCATTAGAGCTAGGAGAATTAAACGGGTATCGGACGCGGATGCTCCTCTATACGGTGCCGGGCCAGGTGTATTACAACGCGACTAGAAAACTGGTTCTCAAAGGCGCCGATGCCGTCGTTTTCGTCGCTGATTCCTCTCCCTCCAAGATTGAGGAAAATATCGAAAGTCTGAGCAATCTCGAGGAGAATCTGAACGAACACGGATTAACATTAGATACGATTCCGTGGGTAATGCAGTACAACAAGCGTGACCTGCCCGATGCGCTCCCCACCCCCGCGCTTGCCAAAAAACTTAATTTGCTCAACGTCCCGAGTTTCGAAGCAGTGGCAACGACGGGACAGGGGATCTATGAGACGTTCCAGGCGATCGCTGGTCTTCTCTACGCGCAGCTCGTGGAGAAGCTAAAGAATGCCCATCCGGCGGGCCAGTCTAACAGCCGACCAG
>JAOTUR010000037.1 GCA_029863805.1 Candidatus Krumholzibacteriia bacterium
CGCATTTCTCTTCCATTTCTTTTTACTGCTATACACAATGTTTTTCTTTCTCATGGACGGGCAGAGAATTCTGATCAAGATCCTCTATTACATTCCGCTTCCGCATGAGGACGAGGTGCGTATGGTGGACAAGTTTGTATCAGTCAGCCGTGCCACTCTCAAGGGCACAATCATCATCGGCATCGTGCAGGGAGGGCTGGCCGGGGTTGCGTTCGCCATTGCCGGTATTCAGGGTGCGGTCTTTTGGGGAACGGTGATGACCGTACTTTCTATTATACCGGGTGTCGGCGCCGCGATCGTGTGGTTGCCGGCTGTCATTTATTTGCTGGTTACGGGAAAGGTCCTGACCGGGATTTTGCTGGGCATCTTCTGCGCTGGTGTTGTGGGCACTGCGGATAATTTCTTGAGACCGCGCATTGTCGGCCGTGATGCCAAGATGCATGATCTTTTGATTCTATTCGGGACGTTGGGTGGCATCCTCTTTTTTGGTGTGGTGGGCTTTATCATCGGGCCGATCTTGGCCGCTCTTTTCGTCACCATCTGGGAAATTTACGGAATGGTATTCCGGGAGGTCTTGCCACAAGTTGGGACGGTCGGTGGGGACGACCGAGACAAGCGGGAGTAAAACCACTGCGAGATTGCTCCGCGTGGCGTGTGGCGCCTGCTACTTGAGTAGAACTATCTTTCGCGTCTGCATATCTTTTCCCGCCTGCAGGCGAGCCAGGTAGACGCCTGATCCAACCTGTACTCCGCCTTCATCGCGGCCATCCCAGGTGACGGTGTGCTCGCCCGGGTTATCCTTTTTATTCACAAGAGTTCGGACCAGGCGGCCCCTTACATCGTAAATCGCCAGACGTACCGCTGCCGCCGTCGGAACCACAAATGTCAGTGTGGTCTGCGGGTTGAACGGGTTGGGATAGCTGAGGAGCGACAACCTCGGTGCCAGGGAGGGCGTTTGCCCCTGCGCTAGACCGCTGGCCACCGGCCACAGCTCGATGTCTAGAGTAGTCACGGTACCATAGGGAATACACACCACCAACGTATCTGGGCGGCGCCCCGGGGCATCGACGGCTATGGTCGCGCAGCATGAATCAGGGGGTGGCGGCGAATCGGGCATGAAGCGAAACGTATAGCGTGCCCCACTGGGTACAAACTGCGTAAATCCTCTTTCCAACGCTTCGACTTTGACACTATCCAACGGCAGCCTGGTGCCACCTTCGAGCACGTGTCCCTCGATCACCGCCACCGGCAATGTTTGGGTAAGCTTGGTATTGCAGGTGATTCGTCCGTCGAGTGCAACTTCGAAATAATCTTCCCATGTTCTTCTGAAGTCAGCGATCTTATCCAGCTCGGCCTGGGTGGCCGTGGTGCCGTTTTGCAGCAATAACACGAACGCCTGACGCAGATCCTTATCCTCATCCGCTTCAGCCGGAATGCGGGGGCCCTCGGCCGATATGATGTCATCGATTGTCACTTCGACAGGAACGCCGGTTGCAGTCGCACCCTGGATCGGGGTTCCGTTATCGCGGTTCTCGGGCAGATCGTTTGTCGGGCTACTGACATAGAACGTTGGTGTGACTTCCTGCAGTGTGCGCACTCCAAAGATGTACTCGTCGATATCTCCGAAGTAGTCGATCATGGTGGGAGTGGTGAAGATACTCCCCGACAGCGGCTCCCAATTCCCGCCTTCCAGAGACGAGTGATCCACATCGACGAAGTAACTCCAGTGGGCATTGGCCCGTCCCAAGATCAAGTTGCTCACGCTGCCGGTCGAGTCCCTAAAATTGATAAACGCGCCCCATCGATGACCCGCCTCCTGGCCCATGATGGTGAGAAAGTTGTTCTCACTTCCAAAAAAACGCAACGTGGGGTCGGTCGGCCACGCGGCAAGCCGGTTCATATTACAGCGACTCTCCAGAATCCCATTGCTGCCCCAAAGTGAGCTATTATCAAAAATACTCAGCCCTATTCCCTGCACGTCGTTCTTGATATTGAGTTCATTAGCAAATCCAGACATGGTTTGAACAAAGTTGGTGAAGAAGATGATCTGAAAAAAATCATCCGAAAAATTCTGATAAAATCGCTGTATCAGCGCGACTTCGTTGACTCGGGGGTTTACGAGATTGAGATACTGTTCATAGAAACCTGCCTGTGGGCCCCCGCTAAAGGGGAGATCGTCGGAGAAGCTGATGATATCGAGACTCGGGTCGCCACCGGGGTGAGCACCAAATGTCGTCGGCAAGCCGTTGACTGGAATGGTGGATGTGATGCCGTTGAACGTGAGGTCGAAGGAGCCATCGTCATGGAGTACCAGCTGAAATCGGTTCGTATTCGAGGTGCCAAATTCTGGAACACTGTTCCATGTGATCGTCGACTTTGTAGCCTCGCTCTTCCAAAACACACCCCCGCCAGCAGCTGGATTGAGATCCATAAAATAGAGAGCGAGCTTGGGGAGTGTGCCAAAGAAATCATTGTTATCAAAAAACCCACTGGGGTTTACGTTGCCGCCAAACGCGACTATGCCGTTGGCATTGACATTGACGGAGGTCCAGCCGACGTCGAAATAGTTGAAGGTGAACGCTAGGCTAATGATCGCGTTATTGTCATCACCAAGGTTCAAATTCGTGCCCAGTATTGCATCAAAACTGAACGTCACCGTCGTGACGTCATAACTACCATTGGCGTTGGGAGTGAAACGAAACGTCTGACCATCGGTGTCGAAAGGATTGTTGCCGCTGAACGTTAATGTTCCGTCATCCTCAATGATCCACACATCGTCATTGATGAAGGCGGTCGAGGCGGCGGGAGCGACTTTATCCAGCACCGACTGGTAGCGGTGGTAGAGTTCTATGCTTTCGTTCTGGTTGCCTTTGTAGGTTCCGCACATGAAATCCGCTGTCGGCGAAGACAGGGATGACGGGCTCTTGGTCATATTTGGTTTGAGGGGATTGCTCTTTGCGTATGCAATGGTCGTGGATAGCAGTATCGCCATGAATATCGCTGCCATCGGTTTAAGCCGGTGATGATTGTGCATGATTCTCTCCGTGTCTTTGGAATGCGCGGTGGGCTGCGTCGAATCATACAGGAGATTGAGCGGTGAAACAAGCTCGTTGACCGGATTGCGGCGGACTTGGCGGTGACAGACCTGCCGTTGGTGATCTCGCGGGGAGGTGGGCACCATATTAGCCTTCGTCTGTCGTTTGGTTCCTGTGCTTTTATGGGCGGCGTAGTTTTGATATAATTCGCTGTGCCTCGGCGGCGTCGTGTTCGAAGTGACGGATATGATCGCCGAGATCGGGGACATGACGGCGACAAGACGCGGAGCCGGTTGCAGCGGGGGGCTTTCTCGAGATGAAAACAATTGATTCGAACAAGGTTTCCGCGGTCATTCCGACACGAGACCGCGTCACCCCACTGCGGCGCGCGCTTATGTCGCTGCGAATGCAGACGCGGCAAGCAGACGAGATCATCGTGGTAGACGATGGTTCAAAGGGCGGAACTCGCTGGTTGCGCGAGGAGTTTCCCGAGATCCGTTGCATCGAGCAGTCGCCGCGTGGCGTCAGTGCGGCTCGCAACCGGGGTTTGCAGGAAGCGAGCGGGGGTTGGATTGCGTTTCTCGATTCCGACGACGAGTGGCTACCCCAAAAACTCGACCGCCAGATCACGGCGCTTCAGGAAAACCCCGATTACCTGATTTGTCATACCGACGAAATCTGGATCCGTCGCGGACGGCGAGTCAATCCTAAGATCCGGCACGAAAAGGGGGGAGGCCTGATATTCCAGCGTTGTTTGCCCTTGTGTGTCATATCGCCGTCATCGGTTATTATAAGACGCTCGCTCCTCGACGAAGTTGGAGGATTTGACGAAACCCTTCCGGTTTGCGAAGACTACGATCTGTGGCTGAGAATTTGCTGTCGGCATCCGGTCCTCTTCTTGCAAGAGCCGCTTGTCGTCAAGCACGGGGGACATCCCGATCAGCTTTCCAAGCGGTTTTGGGGTATGGACCGGTTTCGAATTCAAGCCCTGACAAAGATACTGGAATCCGGAGAACTCTCGCCGCAAGATCGCCAAGCCACGCTGGATGTGCTTCTTCAAAAAATTGGTGTTTATCTACAGGGCGCCCGTAAGCGGAGTAAATCACGAGAAGTCGAAGTATACGAAGCGATACAGCAACGAGTCCGTCAAGCCTGACCGGGTGAGGATTGATCATGGCAAAAAGTTACTGGCTCATGAAATCCGAGCCCAACGTGTTCTCCATCACAGACCTTAAGGGAAGTCCAGGTAAGACTTGTTACTGGGACGGTGTAAGAAATTATAAGGCGCGCAACTACATGCGCGATGAGATGAAGGTCGGAGACGGCGTGCTGTTTTACCACAGTCGCGTCGATCCCGCTGTAGTGGGCACAGCGAAGGTGGTCAGCAAGGGCTACCCCGATCACACGGCGTGGGATCCCGCGAGCCCCTACTACGATGCCAAGAGTGGGCCGGACAATCCCGTATGGTACATGGTCGACATCCAGTTCCAAAGTGAATTTGCCAGGCCCCTAGCGCTGGCCGAATTGCGAAAAGTTCGCGCGCTCAAAAACATGGTTTTGCTAAGGAAAGGAGTCCGTCTCTCGGTGCAACCGGTCACTGCCGAGGAGTTCCGCACTATTCTTGGACTTGCCAGGAGAGTCTCCAAGTAGTAGAGCCAAGACGAAAACGTCGGCGCGTGTTCAAATGATCGAGTATCGGCCAGGCCCGAGGGCTCTTGGAAACGCGACTATTATGAATGCCAACAATGGAGATTACATACACGGCACGGATCCCGCCGAGCAAAGCCGCTTGTCACTGCTCAATGAGCTGATGAACGATAAGTCGCTTCGGGCTATGGCCCTTGGAGGTGGCGAGAAGATTCTCGATGTCGGTTGCGGGCTCGGGCAGTTCGCCCTGTCGATGGCGCGATCGGTTGCACCCGATGGGCGGGTTGTCGGGATAGACAGAGATAATACGCAGCTAAGTGAGGCCCGACGCGGTGCAAGGAAGGTACTCGAGGCGATCGACATCGAGTACAGGCAGGGAGACGCACTCGATCTAACGATTCGCCAAGACGAGTGGGGTACGTTCGACATCGTTCACTCGCGCTTTCTCCTCGAACACCTGCCCGCTCCACAAGCAGCCGTCGATGCGATGGTACGAGCGGCGCGGCCTGGCGGCCGCATCATACTCGAGGACGATGATCACGATGTTCTGCGTCTGTGGCCCGAGCCCGAGGGCGTCTATAACGTGTGGCGCGCGTACATTGAATCTTACAAGAAACTTGGCAACGATCCGTATGTTGGGCGGCGATTGGTGTCACTGCTTCATGCGGCGGGAGCGGAGCCAACCAGAAACAGCTGGAATTTCTTTGGCAGTTGTGCGGGGAACGAAACCTTTCGCGGGTTCGTCGAAAATTTTGCCGGGGTGGTGAAAGGAGCTCGGGATACCATTCTCGCCTCGGCGACGTTGGAGTCCTCCGCATTCGACTCCGCCATGAAGGCTTTCGACGATTGGGGGCGTCGACCCGACGCAGCGCTATGGTACTGCACTTTTTGGGCGGAGGGGCGGCGGCCGCTTTAGCGAATACGGAAGTGTCATTGATCGGCGCCATGGGCGGGAATCATCTACCGTGAGGTGTCGCCGCCGTTGGGCACCGCGGACTAGCCGAGAAGAAATTCCAAACGGTTGTTGGGGCCAAACTCCTTCGTGGCGACGCCATTCTTGAAGACGCGAATGGTTCTCTCTCCGAGAAGCTCAATCCGGGAATCCAACACGCTTAATATGCTGCCTTCGCGCAAGCCAACCACATAGACATCGGGGTTGGCCTCGACGAACTCGAGAATCCTCTGCTCTCTCGTTTCCCCTTGGTGCCCGTTTGGGTGGCTGTCGAGATAATGCGGATTGATCTGAAAAGGCACCAGCCCCAGTGCGTCGAAGCTGGGCAGCTCGACGATGGGCATATCGTTGGTTGTCTTGATCGTCGGGCAGGTCACATTTGACCCCGCGCTCCATCCGATATACGGCATGCCGGACATCGCCCGCTCGCGTATGGCGGGGATGAGATCCGCCTCGTACAAATGATGCAGCAAATGGAAGGTATTCCCACCACCGACCGCGATGGCATCCGCCCGGCGAACTGCCGCTCGGGGGTCTTTCATGTCATGGATCGACTCGAGCTCGTAGCCCATAGCTTCGAAGCGCTTGCCGACAAGGAATTTATATTGCTGAAAAGACACGGTTACTCCGGCATACGGTACGAAAAGCACGGATGGTATCGAACCCAGTATTCTCTTTATGGGTCCTTCCGCATGCTGCAGATACTCTTGTTGGTAATTTGTCGAGTTGCTGAGCAGCAAAAGTCGTCTCTCAGGCATGTGTGTAGCCTACTTCCTGCCGGTATCAACCGCATGGTCTAGGTAAAGCCAGATGATCCTCGAATAGCGAAAAAAAATGGGAAGGAGAACGATCAAAAGGCCGAACGTCAGAAAAAAGGTTACTACAAACGGGACTCCACGGATCATCAACAAGATCCAAAATGGCCCCAGGCTGAAGCTAACCAGAACCCAATTGATCAGCATCGCACCGGTCCAGTAGCCCTGCTCTCGCTCAAACTCGAGATCGCAAATACGGCACCGGTGGCTCATGTGAAAAACTCCGGCGAATACTTTTCCACGCCGGCACTGAGGGCAGAGCAGCATGAGAATCGCCAAAGCTCTGTTGCGAGATACCACCGTCACAGACCCCGCAGTGTGGATGAAGAGCGTTTATGACCGTCCCGGGATGATAACACGATTATTCGCGGTCGACTCCAGACGACCCTGCAAATGTGCAATTCTACTTTTAGCAATAAGTTACACAACTATGGTTGGCATGCTTTGTGCTCCGCAAATCGTGACCCGTCTGCGACGTTTCCAATCTGGTCCACAAAAAGCCAAGGAGGTGCCAAGATGCGAAAAACAAGCCTCTTACGATCGACATTATGCCTCGGGCTGGTGTTCGGTCTCCTGGGGTCGGTGGGTTGTTCGGACGACGACGACTCGCTGTCCAACCCGGCTCCGGGTTCTCCCGCTCTCCCCAGCATGTCAACAATGACGATGGACTTATCCTTCTTCGGAATCGGCGGTGTCGGCGCCGCGCCGGCCGCGGCAGAGCTGCCAGTCGCCACGGGAACAAAAACCAATTGGATAAACGCAGCGACACGCGCTCTTTTTGTTCAGCTTACCTTTTATGATGCCTTTGAAGAACCGATCGCTGCGTTTGCGGCCGCCGCTCATTCAATTCCTCAACAGCAAGCGGATGGGTCTTGGCTATGGACATTCATCTTTGTCGAGGATGAAATCGACTACGGGATCTTCCTCTATGGTCAGGTCGTAGATGACCACGTCGCATGGCGCATGGAAGTGTCCAACAACAATCCCGCGTTACCGTTGGATCATTTCGTTTGGTTCGACGGTGAGTCGATGCTCGACGACACTGCCGGGTTTTGGCAGTTTTATATGCCGGTTCTGTCACCGCCGGTACTCGCCGACATAGTTAGCGCCGCGACGCCTGGTCTACAATCGGTGCGGATGGACTGGCAAAACGTCGGAATAGGCGAACACGGTCTGAACGTTTTGGTAAATGAAGTGGGCAGCGCCGAGGAGGGCGATGTGCTGGCTTTCTACCAGTCGCCCACGGCAAGCACGATTGGTTACCACGATGAGGACATGCAAGAAGATCATAACATCACGTGGTACCCGGACGGATCGGGTAGCATTACGGTACCCGATTACAACAACGGACAGAGTGCATGCTGGGATGTTGGCCAGGAGGACATTGCCTGCCCCTGATCTCCATTTAGGTCTCCTATCGATAAAGAGCGGATCGGGTGATGTCGGTCCGCTCTTGTCGCATGCGATCGATGGTGTAATCCCCCGAATCAACATAACTCGTTGTCAATATATGGTATAGGTGTCTGGTCTCGACTGGATCTTGACGCGCGTGGGCTTGATGGTTATGATAATGATATTGCATTATCAATTAGGATGCGATATGCCCAGAAAAACCCAACAGAGAAATGCTGTCCAACGGGTGCTCGCCGATGCCAATAGACCGCTGAGTGCCCAGGAGGTCTTCGAGGCGGCGCAGGACTTCGCCACCGGCCTGGGGATAGCAACCGTCTACCGCAATCTCAAGATGATGGTCCGCGAGAAGCGGCTGGTGCTCGTCAGCCTTGCCGGCGAACCAAACCGGTATGAACTGGCGGGCAAGGCGCACCACCATCATTTCCACTGTCGGGATTGCAACCGGGTCTTCGAGGTTCCCGAGTGCACTTCCGACCTGAGACGAATGACCCCGGACGGATTTCTCCTCGATAGTCATGACCTTGTCCTCTACGGAAAATGCAGAGAGTGTGCTGGATGAGGAAACCATCAGCCATGTTTATAGCTTTGGTGGCAACCTGGTTAGTCGCAATAGGGCTGCTGTCCGGTTGTGCCTCGGATCAAGGCGAGAGTGACGCTGCCAGCAGGCTGTCCTGCTTTGTCAGTGTGTTGCCACAGGCGTACTTCGTCGAGCGTATCGGTGATGGGTTTGTCGATGTCCGCGTATTCGTCGGACCCGGACAATCGCCGGCTACATACGAGCCGACGCCGAGACAGTTGGCACGCCTGGGTGATTCACGCCTCTACTTTGCGATAGGGATGCCGTTTGAAGATCGAATTCTCCCGCGTATGCGGACAGGATTTCCGTTACTGCAAATCGTAGAAACGCAGACAGGCGTTCCCTATCGACTACAACAGCACCGGCGCACAAGTGTTTCCGACGATACGTTGCACCGCGGCGCATCGTCTGCGGGTTTTGCCTCTACCCACGATCACCGAGGGTCCGTGCGGGATCCGCACGTATGGCTCGATCCACGTTTGGCGAAGACAATCGCTGATAACATTCGCGCAGCGTTGATCCACGTCGATCCCAGTCATGCCATGTACTATGAGCGCAACTATCGAACGTTGGTGGCGGATCTCGAAGAGCTAGACCAAGAGATCTCTGGTATTCTGTCATCGGTGAGAGGAAGCGAGTTTCTTGTTTTCCATCCGGCGTTCGGATATTTTGCCGACGCATACGGGCTGACGCAGGTGAGCATTGAGACGGGCGGAGTGTCAGCCGGAACCGGACATCTTGCGAGGACCATCGATCGTGCCATCGCGGGGGGGATTACGGCCATTTTCGTACAGCCGCAATTCTCGCAGACCGCCGCCCAAACCATCGCGGACGAGATGGGGATTCAACTGGTGATGTTGGATCCTCTGGCACCAGACTACATGGACAATCTCAGGCGTATGGCAGCAAAGATTCAGGCGGCGATTGAGGTCCAGTGACACCGAGTCGCGGACGGCCAGGCCCATGCTGCATCAGCCTGCCAAGGGGGATATGATGAAAAAGCGAGCGGTCACAATCAGTGACGTGTCGTTTTCGTACGACGGGGTTTCCGCTCTCGAAAACGTCAATCTCAACATAGAAGAGAGGGAATTCACTGCGATCATCGGGCCCAACGGTGGCGGCAAAACCACATTGATCAAGCTGATGATGGGTTTGCTGCAACCCCAAATGGGTTCGATAGTAGTATTTGGAGTGCCCCCCTGGTCCGCCAGGCGACGCTTTGCATACGTGCCACAGCATCCGCGACTTGATTATGAGTTTCCCGTCACCGTCATGGATGTGGTCCTGATGGGACGGCTGGGCAGCACCGCCCGTATCGGGCCCTACCGATCGGCAGATCGTGAATCCGCGATGAGAGCCTTGGATGTGGTGGGTTGCTCGAATCTTTACAAACGGTCATTTGCGGCTTTGTCGAGCGGGCAAAGACAGCGGTCGCTAATCGCACGGGCTCTGGCTGCGCAGCCCGACATATTGATTCTCGATGAGCCAACGGCGAATCTCGATCCGACCGTACAGAACGACCTCTACGAATTGCTACATGAGCTCAATAAGGAAATGACCGTGATCATTGTATCGCACGACGTGGGATTCGTGTCCAAATATGTACACAAGGTTGCCTGTGTCAACCGCCAAGTGGTTTTGCATTCGGCATCCGCTATCAAAGGTGATGTCATTTCCACATTGTACGGCGAAATGAATGTGCGAATGGTTGATCATGACCATCATTCTCGGGAGCCATGAATGGGGACAGATTGCGGGCGACGACCCTTGGAGAATCGTCTTTCCTACGGGCGGCCGCCGGTGCCCCCGGGTAGCGATGATCGATAGCAGTTGCATCGAACGAAATCGGTGCCGCTTGGCTGTCAGCAGTCTCGGTTACCCCAGGTTGTACCATGTCTGAGTTTATTGATGCCGTTGCCGCCCATGCGTTCATGAGGAACGCTTTGATGGCAGGTCTTCTGGCCAGCGTCGCAGGAGGTCTGATAGGCACATACGTTGTCAGCCGCCGTATCACTCTCATCGCGGGTAGTCTTGCACACTCGGTTCTTGCCGGCATGGGTGCCGCCTACTATTTGCGGGTCGTCAATGACCTGCCGTGGCTGCACCCGTTATACGGCGCAATCGTCGCTGCGCTTGCGGCCGCGATCATTGTCAGCATGGTTCGCATCTATGGGAGTGAACGCGAGGACACAATCATCTCTGCGCTGTGGGCCATCGGCATGGCTATCGGGATTCTGTTCATCTTTCGCACCCCCGGGTACAAGACCGATCTGATGACCTATTTGTTCGGAAATATCGTCATGGCCGACACCCAGGCCTTGCGCCTGCTCGTGGGGCTTGACGCCTTGATCCTGGTAGTGGTTATCATGTTTTACAAGCAGCTACTGGCGGTGTGCTTTGATGAGGAGTTTGCGCGGCTCCGCGGTGTCAGGATCGGGTTCTTTTACACTCTCCTGTTGTGCCTCACGGCGCTAACCATAGTGACCTTGATCTATGTCGTCGGTATCGTGCTGGTGATTGCGCTCCTGACACTGCCCGTCGCGGTCGCAGCCCGTTTTTCGACGCGACTGTGGGAGATTATGGTACTGGCGTCGGCCTTGAGCGCTCTGTGTACCAGCTTGGGATTGGCTCTGAGTTACGAGGCCGATCTCCCGGCCGGGGCAACCACGGTGCTGCTGGCGGGTGCGGTTTATGTACTGGTCACGGTGGCAACCCCCGTCAGTCGTGCCGCGCGCAAAAGACGGTAAGCGATCGGGCGAGCGTCGTACGACGGCGCGCCTAGCCGTCTTTTCTCTTCTTGGTTTTATTCGTTGTCGGCTTGGTCGCCCTCTTTTTAGGCTCTTGTTTTTTTGGTGGTTGAGTAGCCGGCTTCTGAATGGCCGGTGGTTTCTTCCTTGGGTCGGCCTTCTTGGGTACGGGTGTCGTCGGTCTTTGCTGCGGGGGCTGCTTCTTTATGGCCTTGCCACCGACGCGATCTCGATACCGATCAACCGTTCTCTTCTCCGCCGGTGGTAATATCATCTTCTGGTACTGTCTTTTTCCTTTTGTCATTTTCTGTATTCGAATGTCGACGGGACGAATACTCCGTTTTGTACGAGTCTCTATATAAGTCACGTCAGGTGCGTCACGCCAGACCCGCGATCTTGGCGTCCGTGTCACCGTGCTCCTCAAATCCCTCACATTGTAGCGTCCGATATCGCTATGGACAAAATGATCGATATGAACTCCGACCCACAGGAAATCGACGTGGATATCCCACGGATCCGCGATATAGTATCCGGGGGGTGGAATCGGGGCCCAACAAACGTAGTCTCCGTAGTAGAGCCAGCTCACCCGGCTGGGGAACCACCTGTCGCCAGGCAGCCAGATCCAACCATAGGCCGGGTCGTAATGCCAGAATCCGTAGTGGTACGCCGCCCAGCCAAAAGGTTCGTACGATACCCAGGTCCAGCCCCACTGCGACCACAGCCAGTGCCCGTGATGGTAGGGTTGCCACTCGGGCGAGACGCTTGGTCGCCACACCCAACCAAACGGTGTTGTTTCGATCCAAGCACCATAGTAAGACAAGTCCTCGAACTCCTGAGGGTATAGCACGACTTCCGGATCCGGCTCGTACTCAACGTAGTCGGGTGGCGACGACGCCACTTGCGTATACGTACATCCGCCCAACGCCCATCCCATCCCCAGGGTAGCGGTGATAACGCCGATCATGATCGCAGGTCCATGCAGCCTTCGCATTCTATCCTCCCCTCTGGTCGGCGGGATGCCACAAATGGTAACCCGCGACTTCATACCAGCGCCCGCTTTGTGGGACGACTCCGAGAGGTCGGTAAACCATGACAAAAGTCAATTGAGCCAATACCCGGTGCCGTTTTGATAAGTACGAGACACTGCACTATAATATGCAATGGAAGCCCATTGGTCGTCCATACTTTTCTCAGATTCGCAGGAGGTGTGTGGTGGAAAAGCACAAAGAGAAAGCCTACATCGAGGGGAAGCATCTGCACCCCGAAAGCCTGATGATGAGCTATGGCTATGAGCCGGAGTGGTCGGAGGGCGCGATCAAGTGTCCGATATTCCAGACGTCCACGTTTGTCTTCAAGTCAGCCGAGGAAGGCAAGGCGTTTTTCGAGCTTGCGTATGGCTTGCGGGAAAAGGGGCCGGATGAGACACCAGGGCTCATATACAGTCGTATCAACAACCCCGATTTGGAAATACTGGAGGACCGATTGACACTGTGGGATGACGCCGAAGCTTGTGCAGTTTTTGAAAGCGGCATGGCCGCGATCGCGACGACCTTACTGCAATGTCTGGAGCCGGGCGATCTCATTTTGCACAGCGATCCGCTTTACGGCGGAACGGAGTTTCTGCTGGCCAACATTATCCCTCGCTATGGCATTCACGTGGCCGGCTTTGCCGCGGGAAGCAGGCGTGGAGAGATCGAGGAAATACTGGGCGCATCCGGGCACGCCGGTCGACTGAAGATGATACTCATCGAGACTCCGGCCAACCCCACAAATACGCTTGTGGACATCAGGATGTGCGCGGACATAGCCAGGCAATGTTCAACCGAAGGCCGTCGGGTCGTGCTGGTGGTGGACAATACATTTCTGGGGCCGGTGTGGCAGCACCCGATGAAGCACGGCGCCGACCTTGTGGTTTACTCGGCGACAAAGTACATCGGCGGTCACAGTGACGTCATCGCGGGGGTAACGCTCGGTTCCCAGGAACTCATCAACCCGATAAAGACCTTTCGTTCAGTCATTGGTTCTATGGCGGGACCTTGGACAGGATGGCTGCTCCTTCGCAGTCTGGAGACATTGAAACTACGCATGACTTGCCAGGTCAAAAACGCGCAATACGTCGCTAACTATCTTCAGAACAGTCCTCACGTCGATCGCGTCTACTACCTGGGGCATTTGACGGAAGACGATCCTCAGTACGAGATCTATCGCAGACAGTGCCTCGCACCAGGCGGGATGATTGCTTTTGACATTCATGGCGGAGAGAAGGAAGCGTTTCGTTTCCTGAATTCATTGAAACTCTTCAGCCTGGCGGTAAGTCTTGGGGGCACGGAGTCACTAGCCGAACACCCGGCAACCATGACGCACGCGGATATCAGTACCGCTGAGCAGCGGCGCATGGGGATCAGCGACAAGATGATCCGTTTATCGGTGGGCGTGGAGAATCCAGAAGATCTCATTGTTGACCTCGAACAGGCTTTCAAAGCGGTTTAGCCAGCGATTGCCCCTTGCACGACAGTGCTGTGCCGTACCGGATGCGAACGACCCTTTAGACCAGCTTCGCGAGATTCCTTCGGCGCGACCAAGACTCGCGTAGTTCATTCCCAAAATGAATCAAATTGGATATACTGGTTTTCGAGGAGGCAACCCCAATGAAACTCGATAAGAACGATTTCAAGAAAACACTGCATACGCGATCAGGAGAGGTCATTTATTTCGATATCACGGCACTGGACAAACTTGGACTTGGCGAAGTAAAACGACTGCCCTACTCGATACGGGTGCTGCTGGAGAGCGCTCTGAGAAATATTGATGGCTTTCGAGTGACAGAAGACGATGTAAGGAAGATCCTGAGTTGGAAACCAAAGGTCGCCCCCTCTGAAATCGCGTTCAAACCGTCGCGAGTGGTGCTGCAGGATTTTACAGGTGTGCCGGCGGTTGTGGACCTCACCGCCATGAGATCGGCGATGGATCGCCTGGGCAAAGATTATCGAGCGATCGACGTTCAGGTCAGATGTGATCTCGTAATCGATCACTCGGTCATCGTCGATGCCTACGGTTCGCGGATCGCCTTGCAGACGAACATGGAAAGAGAATACGACCGCAATCGAGAGCGCTACGAGTTGCTCAAATGGGCCCAGAACGCGTTTAACAATCTGTGGGTGGTACCGCCGGGAACTGGAATTGTGCATCAGGTCAACCTCGAGTATCTGGCCCAGGGGGTGTTTACCAGCGAGCAAGATGGGGCTACCGTCGCTTTCCCCGATAGCCTGGTGGGAACCGACAGCCATACCACCATGATCAACGGTTTGGGGGTTGTGGGCTGGGGGGTCGGTGGGATAGAAGCCGAAGCGGTGATGCTAGGCGAACCGATTTACATGCTGCTGCCGCCGGTGGTTGGATTCAAGCTGTCGGGCAAGCTCCGCGAAGGGGTCACAGCGACCGACCTGGTTCTTACCGCGACCGAGATACTTCGGCGCAAAGGCGTTGTGAGCAAGTTCGTCGAATACTATGGCGAGGGCATAGCAACCATGAGCCTACCCGATCGCGCGACCCTTGCCAACATGTCACCGGAGTACGGCGCGACCATGGGGTATTTCCCCGTGGATGAGCAGACAATTCGTTACTACGAGCTCACTGGTCGCGATGCCGATCGAATCGATATGGTCGAACGCTACGCAAAGGCGCAGGGACTGTTCTTTACAGCGGATGCTCCCGAACCTTTGTATTCGGATTATGTCGAGCTTGACCTCGGCGACGTCGAATCCAGCGTCGCGGGACCCAAGAGGCCGCAGGACCGGATACCGGTCGGGAGTCTCGGCGACAGTTTTCGCCGCACCCTGACCACGCCGGTCACGGAAGGTGGCTTCGGACTCCAGTCTGCAGACACATCGCGATCGGTCACCGTCACCCACGATGGGGATCATGCCATCACGCATGGGGCAACGGTCATTGCCGCGATAACGAGCTGCACCAATACCTCGAACCCGTCGGTGATGATAGCCGCGGGTCTGCTTGCCAAGAACGCCGTTGAGCGTGGTTTGTCCGTCAAGGGATACGTCAAGACCAGCCTGGCGCCGGGTTCAAAGGTGGTGACGGACTACTACAGGGCAGCGGGGCTGGAGCCGTATCTCGAAAAGCTGGGTTTCTACACCGTCGGGTATGGATGCACGACGTGTATCGGTAACAGCGGGCCGTTGCTGCAACCGGTGGAAAGTGCGATCAAGGAAGGCAATCTGGTGGTTGCGGCGGTTCTCAGCGGCAACCGCAACTTCGAGGGACGTGTACATCCGTTGACGAAGGCCAACTATTTGGCCAGTCCCCCATTGGTCATCGCCTATGCGCTTGCCGGTACAATGAACATCAATCTCGAAAAGGATCCACTGGGCCGCGGCGAGGATGGCCAGGAGGTTTTTCTGCGAGACATATGGCCGACCCAGCAAGAAGTGGATGAACTGATCGGGCGCGTTGTGAAGGCCAAGGATTTTCGAAACCAGTACAAAGACGTATTCAAGGGCAACGACGACTGGAATGAGATCGAGGTTGCCTCGTCCAAGCGTTACCACTGGCGTCGCGATAACACCTACGTGCAAGAACCGCCTTTTTTCGATGGTATCGAGGATGCCTCCCCGGCGATCGAGCCCATCAAACAGGCAAGGGTGCTTGTGATGTTAGGCGATTCGATTACTACCGATCATATATCTCCGGCGGGTTCCATTGCTTCTCAAAGCCCCGCGGGCGAGTATCTGCAGACACAGGGGGTTAAACCGGCCGACTTCAACAGCTATGGCTCAAGACGTGGAAATCACCAGGTGATGTTACGTGGCACGTTTGCCAATGTTCGACTCAGAAATCTTCTGGCCCCTGGGACCGAGGGGCCTTGGACGACTTATCATCCAAACGGCAAGCGTATGACGATTTACGATGCGTCTCTAAAGTACAAGGAAACCGGCATACCCTTGCTGGTGTTGGCGGGGAAAGAGTATGGGTCGGGGTCGAGCCGTGATTGGGCGGCGAAAGGTACGGCGCTGCTCGGCGTCCGTGCCGTGATCGCGGAAAGCTACGAACGGATCCACCGCAGCAATCTGATCGGTATGGGCGTACTGCCCCTGCAGTTCAAAGACGGGGAGTCATGGAAGTCGCTTGGTTTGAACGGGGACGAGCATTTCGACATCGACGGACTGGGGGACGACTTGACGCCGGGACAGATGGTGACGGTGGTGGGGACATCGACCGTTGGCCGCCGTAAGCGATTCGAGGCCCGCGTTCGTATCGACGGCGCTGTCGAGGTTGAATACTATCTAAACGGTGGTATCCTGCTCACCGTTTTGAGAAGGCTGGCACAAGCCTAGGCGACGCTAATCAACATAATCGTCTGCGAAGGTTATGACGCATATCCTTCCGTACTTGTCATGGGGGGCAAAGGCGACACCGATCACCCGATAATTGTGGTGAAAGATGTTTTCTCTGTGCCCGCGGCCGCGGACTCCGTCGTCTATGATGAGGCGCATAACCACCTCGCGCGGGGCATCTCCACCGTAAGCGATATTCTCAGCGACACGCCGCTTCCACTCTCCGTACCGGTTGACTCGATCGCCGGGGCGGCTGCCATCGAGACCCCTGTGCCCAGTCGCGCCTCTGGGCCCGAGGTCGCGGGCGTGATCCCGTGCGCCCATTGACAAGCCCGGCGATGGCGTCAAGGGCGGCAGCGGCTCGCAGTTCTCCAGGAAACGTACGGCCTCGCGAACCGCTCGCAACCCCTCTTTGGTACGAATGGCGACCCGATCGGGTAGGGTACGGAGTTTCCCCTCGTAGAATGGAATCCATTCCTCGATGAAGGCGGCATACGCTTTGGGATCTGTCCTCGCCAGATTTATCTCTCGGACGGTCGCTTTCTCCCGTTCGTCGAGATAACGAACCGTGTCCAGATCATCCGCTTGACCACTTGACGCGGCCCAGGTGAGAATGATGATCAAGAGTACGATTCTTTGATGAAGTCGTGTGCCAGGCATCGGGTCCACAGATTCAAAAAAGCAACAATCTTGATATCGGTACTCGGACAATATAGTATACCAACAACGGCGACAGCAATTATCGTTCCTTGCGACCCCGGCTCGGGCACCGATGGTCCGCGACACGGCCGGCCACGATCATTACCGTGGGTTCCCCGACCCGCGATAGCGCGGCGAACCGGGGGTGGCAGTAATCGGGCTGGGGCGGTCGAAGAGTCGACCCGGCCGGCTTTGATGTGAATCAAGTTCTCAATTGCGCTTAGCGTTGTATAATGGATGACATGGCAATTTCCACTCACACGGTTCTAGAGGGAAACGCAGCCGCAGCGTACGTTGCTTACCGTACCAGCGAGGTTATTGCGATTTATCCAATCACCCCATCATCACCGATGGGCGAATTCGCTGACCAGTGGAGTTCGATGGGCGTCAAAAACTTGTGGGGTACCACCCCGCGCGTTATGGAAATGCAATCTGAGGGTGGTGCGGCGGGTGCGGCCCACGGAGCTCTGCAGGCGGGCAGTCTGACTACCACGTTCACAGCCAGCCAGGGTCTGCTTCTGATGATTCCAAACATGTACAAAATCGCTGGAGAGCTAACGAGCGCCGTGTTTCACATTGCCGCTCGCTCGGTCGCCGCACAGGCGCTGTCGATTTTTGGAGACCATAGTGATGTCATGGCCGCTCGATCAACTGGCTGGGGGATGCTGTTCGCGAACTCGGTGCAGGAGGTCATGGACTTCGCGGCTGTCGCCCATGCTAGCACACTGGAAGCACGCGTCCCTTTTCTCCACATCTTTGATGGTTTTAGAACGTCGCACGAGATCCAGAAGATCCACAGGTTGACAAGTGACGATCTGCGAATGTTGATCGATGATCAGCTGGTGCGAGCTCACCGCGACAGGGCGTTGTCTCCGGATCACCCCGTCATCCGCGGCACCGCGCAGAATCCCGATGTTTTCTTTCAGGCGCGAGAAACGGTCAACCCCTTCTATCTGGCAACACCCCAGATCGTCCAGCAAACCATGGACAAGCTGGCCGAGCGAGTTGGGCGTCAATACCATCTCTTCGACTATGTCGGTGCACCGGACGCCGACCGTGTTTTGGTGCTCATGGGATCCGGCTGCGAGACTGCCGAGGAGACGGCGCAGTATCTGCAGGGCCAAGGTGAAAAGGTGGGGGTTGTGAAGGTCCGTCTCTTCCGTCCTTTTTCGGTCAGCCATTTTCTGCAAGCGCTACCCGCGACTGTAGAGGCGATTGCCGTACTTGATCGAACCAAAGAGCCCGGTTCTGTTGGCGAGCCGCTGTACCAGGATGTGGTGACGGCGGTGAGCGAAGGCATCGCGAGCGGCACGGCGCCGTTCGGTAAGCAACCCAAGATCGTCGGTGGTCGCTTTGGCCTGGCGTCCAAAGAGTTCACACCGGCGATGGCAAAGGCCGTGTTCGATGAAATAGCGCGGGACAGACCCAAGAACCATTTTACGATCGGTATAGTGGATGATGTCACTCACACCAGTCTCGATTTTGAGCGCGACTTCAACATCGAACCGCAGGATGTGACACGAGCTGTTTTCTGGGGGCTCGGGTCTGATGGTACGGTAGGTGCAACCAGAAACTCCGTGAAAATCATCGGTGAAGAAACGGCTCATTACTCACAGGGGTATTTTGTTTACGATTCGAAGAAAGCCGGCGCTCGCACTATATCCCATCTTCGTTTTGGCCCGCGTCCGATCAAAAGCCCGCATCTTATCGAGCGGGCAAATTTTGTAGCCGTTCATCAGTTTGGCTTTCTAGAGAGGTACAACACACTGGCCACGGCCGAAGAGGGAGCCACGTTTCTTCTCAATAG
>JAOTUR010000294.1 GCA_029863805.1 Candidatus Krumholzibacteriia bacterium
GGAGCCCATGTAATTCCGGTTCCCCAGCAAATCGTCGATCTCGTCTTGCAAAATGGGCCGGACGCCGTTCGCCTGCTCAAAGACGGTGTCGGTATAGACCGGCTTGGCTACGGGCCGCTCTTGGATCCGCAGTACTACGAGGGCGTGTCTGCGCCGGA
Source organism: Candidatus Krumholzibacteriia bacterium (assembly GCA_029863805.1). GTDB lineage: Bacteria > Krumholzibacteriota > Krumholzibacteriia > WVZY01 > WVZY01 > JAOTUR01. The sequence continues at coordinate 159 of JAOTUR010000294.1, forward strand.
TGTGCCCGAGGGATCGAGTCTGGGGAGATATCCCGACGGCGCCGACTCAGACGACAATGCGACCGACTTCCGGCGAATGGACCCGTCCCCCGGCTTTTTTAATCAGGCGCGGCGCGATGTTGCGCTGTGCTTAGATGAGTCGACCAAAAGGAGCCGAGTCGCCGCAGAGGGCGTGGAAGATGTGGTCACACTTCGCATCGTCAACCGCGGCCTCGATGAGATCGCCCCGCAAGCGGTTATTATCACGTTCAAAGATTCGTCCGATAGCGTCGTCCGACATGTCGATCCGATCGGCAACACGCAGGCGATCGCGACCGGTGACAGCGTCGGGGTCAGATTTGTGTTTGTTCTTGAGATCGGGTATCACCACTTGACGATCACGGCGCACCTGGTCGGCGACGGACGATCACAGAACAACACGGTTGAGTTGCTGCGGAGGGTCGGGGATCCACCGATACTCGTCAGCGAGATCATGAGCTTGCCCGCGGTTGGGTGCCCGGAGTACGTTGAGCTTTTCAACGCTGGCGCTGCCGTCTATCGTGTCGACGACCACTGGCTGAGGGACGCCGCACACACGCCGGTCAGAATCGAATCCGCACAAAAAAACATCGAGCCTGGTGGCTATCTCGTGATCACGCGCGATACTTCGGCTCTGTTGGGTTGTTTTAGCGGCATCGGGGATGCGGACGCTGCCGAAGTCAATGGCGCCTGGCCGTCACTCAATCACTCGGGCAGCGGCGTGGCAGACTCGGTTGTCATTCTGGATCGTTTTCTGCTGCCCGTCGAGCGTGTTGCTTACCCGCCCCAACCTACGGAAACGCGGGGCCGCAGCCTCGAACGGGTGGATCTATACGCGGGACCGGGATCGCACACGTGGATCCTCTCGACGAGCGATGAGGGGGGGTCGCCCGGACGAAAACACGAACGGGCTATTCTGGACGCTCCACGCAACGAGGTACTGCGTGTCGAACCCAATCCTTTCGATCTCGACCGTGATGAGCTGTTTATAACGGTGTCCGCACCGCGGGAACCATCGCGAACCGTGGTGCAGATCTTCGACCTCTCGGGCAAGAGGCTTTGTGACGTGGGGTCGTCGACCGAGCTTCCCTTCGTTTTCGTCTGGGACGGCCGAGACGAGACGGGACGAACAGTGACCCCGGGGATTTATGTGATCGCCTGCCAGCTATATGGTCTGAGGACGGGTGTGCTTAGGGTAGAGAAGGTGGTGTTGGGTTGTGGCCGCAGAAAACCGTAGCGTGTGGCGATGGTGGAAGGCTGGATGCCTAATTGTCTTCATCTACGCGGGTATTTGTCCCGAAAACGCGCACTCGATCGGACAGATCCGTTATCAAAACCCTCACGAGCGAACGCTACACGTGCACGGTGCCGTGGCCTTGGTGGTCGCGGGTGCGTACGGCGGTAAACTGCCGGCACTTCTTTTTGAAACGGGTCAACACCTCCTTTACGGCGTTGCCGGCTTGAAAACCAATCACATCCGGATAGGGGGGTACCGGCAGGCTACGGGTCTTGTGTTGTCTAGCACATCTCTGTCCTCACCGGTCGGCCGTGAATATCTGCTTACTATCGAGCCCATTTACCGAGCGGCCGAAAGACTGGCTTTGAGTGTCGATTTGAATCTGGACAGGTTGTCCATTCATGGATTTGACCACAGCTTCCTAGTATCGATCGGGGCGAGTGCCGTCGTTCGACTTTCTGAATCGCTTCACTTGGGCTACACATTCGAAAATATTCGGCTGTACGGCGAAGAGCTCCCAGGGGCTGATACGGCGCTTCACTTGGTCGCCACGCCGGGTACGATGGTGTGCGTCGTCACCCAGTTGCGAGTGACGCGGGAGGGCAGCGCCGAGGCGCTGTTCGGGTCGGGCGTTCGACTGCATGACGCTTTGCAGCTGGCGCTGGGGTACGAAGATCCTGACGCGGTGATCGGCGCTACGGTTCAGACGCACTTTCGCAGTATCGGCGTCAGCCTGGGCGCTTCACTTCACCCCATCCTTGGTTTGTCCAAAGCAGTATTCGTGTCCTGGCGGCGACAACCTTGATTGGGTCGAGCGTGTGCCTGTGCGCTGGTGCGACCAGAGTGGGCGCTTCCCTTTGCGCCGTTGCCGTGGGGTTGGTGGGGCTCGCACTGGCTGCCTGCTCGCCGAGGACTGCACTCGACCCCGTCAAAGAACAGGATTCGGCTTTATCGCCAAAGGCTTGGCAGCACATCGAGGATTCGCTGGCCGTGGTTGAGAGCGCTTTTTTTGATACCACCGATACCAGGGCCATTGATGGAATGCTGACGGTTCTGCGAATGGGTGCCAATCCCAGCGTGAAGACTGGCGCCGGCGATGCGGCACACTCGTCGGCGGGCCGTTTTTCGAACATCTCGCTGGATGTCACCGCCGTGCGAGGGACCCACGAGGAGGTCAGAGCTCATTTCGACGCGAAGCGGATGTTTTCTATGGGGCTTCGAGCCAGCGAGAGGTGGACGTTGGGATTCTTGCGCTTAAGAAGAGATGGTTTCATTCGCAATGTGGTCTTGGGCAACCTGACCCTTCGTATGGGTGAGCGTTTGATATTGGGTCGTGGATTCAGGAGCTACAGGGACATCACCGCGGGTGGCGTACGCGAAGGTATGGTGGCGGTGCCGTCTCTGTCGCGATGGTTTGGACGGCCCGGGGCCTCTATCGCCGCCGGTTACGGCCGCTGGCGATTGCAAACCACGGTGCTCGGCCCCGTGGCGGCAACCCGATTTCACCCCAGCATGGGATGGCTGACGCTGGCACGCCGATCTCGAGTCACGGCCGCGGGATTGACACTGGGTCTACCGATCGGCCGGTCCTCGGCGAGAGGGCAGCATGCAATCAGACTGCTTTCCTTGCACGCGGCGCACCGCGCCGGAGATTTTGACCTGTCCGGCGAGCATGTACACTATCTCGGCGGGGATTCATTTCTTGCGCTCCGTTTGTCGCAACGTGGCGTCCATCGATGGTCGATTCGCTATTATGTGGCACCACTCTTTGCGACGGCGAGCGCGCCGTCGCTCGAGCCCATACCCGATGGAACCGTGGTGCAGGGTATTGCCGCCGATGTCGCACGACGATCTGGCGCCAAAACCACGCGGCTGGCTGTCTCCTTGGGACATCGCCGATCCGCCTCTGAACGAAGACTGTTTAGAAGAGCCACATTGTCGATTAGTGGTCGCCAGAATGGCCGCGAATGGGAGTGTGGGGCTTTTGCTCGAGAGGAGGTGCAAACCGGTTTCTCGAGAGGCCCGTTGGCTGTCACCGGCCCCGATAGAGAAGAGCACGACCTACGATTGCGTGGGGCACTTCGCGCCGGTGGGGATCGCGTTTCCCACGTTGTCAGGCTCGACTATGCCCCGGGAAGGGAATGGCGCAGTGGAGGGCTTCTCCTCGCCATCACAACTCGCATGCTTGTGGGCCGCCTGGATGCGCGCTTGCAGGTGTCCGCGTATTCTTTCCCGTCCGGTCGCAGGGGTTTCATAAGTCGGCCCGGTGTGGGCGCTTGGGAATGGTTTTCGATCGTCTACGGTCGGGGCTCGGACGTCGCTGTGCGTATCCGCCTAAGCGTAACCGAACACGTGTCGTTGATTGGGTACTACGGAGAACCGTGGCTAAACGAAGGTCGAGTTTATATCGGGGCGCGGGTTCGCTTGCACTGACGCTCATGCGCGCATTGTCATGGTGTACTACTGAGGTACGCAATCTCGTCATTTGAGTGTTTGACAAAAATTTTGCATGTTGTTAGCCTGACATACGGGTGCTTCGTCTTGACTTTCCCGTGGTTTGCCTGAGTCCGTGTGAGCGGGGTGGGGATAGGCTCATCGGCTTTTCCAGCGCAGACTTGTTGGACGGTAGTAACGTAAGGAGGATCGATTGTGTCGACACGGCTCTTCGCAAAACGCGTGCGGGCGCTGGACAAGGAAACGAGCCTCGCGATGCTGGCGCGTGCAAAGGAGATGGAAGCGGCGGGGCGCAAGATCATACATCTGGAAATCGGCGAGCCGGATTTCGAGACGCCCCAGAATGTAATACAAGCGGGTATGCAAGCGCTGCAGCGGGGATACACGCATTACGGTCCCTCGCCGGGACTACCGCAGGCTCGTCAAGCAATCGCCAAACATATTTCGGCAGATCGTGGTGTGGACGTTGATGCGGATCAGGTGGTGATTACCCCGGGTGCCAAGGCGATTATTTTTTTTTCGGTGCTGGCGCTTGTCGAATCCGGCGACGAGGTCATTTTCCCCAGTCCGGGGTTTCCGAACTATGAAATGACGGTCGAACTTCTCGGTGGCAAGCCGGTGGCGCT
>JAOTUR010000038.1 GCA_029863805.1 Candidatus Krumholzibacteriia bacterium
GAATTCCCGGACTCTTGGTGGGAAGTGCAAACACGTCATCAATTGCTGTGCTCCGATCGGGACAGGGATCCAAAACGCAAGCCTGGTGGTTGGTCTAGAAAGTATCAGAGAGCATGGTCAAAGGTGTCTAGGAATCGAAAAAAATTCGGTATAGGTTAATCGCCGCACCTGACTAGTCAGCTGCTGAGCGTCGGGTCGTTAGAGGGCGCGTCCCTGAGTCGATGAGGAGTCCTTTCCGCCGACGTGCAAGCCACGAGCACCTCACGCTCGCCAACCTCATGAGATGCCTGCGGCAAGTTGATTCAGTTCTTTCAATCTTAATCAATGGCGCCTAAGATAGTCTAGAGCGACACGTTTCCAGGAGGTTATGGTCAGTGCTACAATCAACTACAAGGTTCGAAACGATTCCCGGGATTGGGCCAAACTTGGCTCAGGATCTGCGGGACCTGGGCTTCGCCGAGGCTTCAGACCTTCGAGGCCAGGACCCGGAACGGATGTTCGAGGATCTGTGTCAGCTTCGCGACCAACGGGTGGACCGCTGCGTCTTGTACGCGTTTCGATGCGCCGTCTACTTTGTGAGCAATGAATCGCATGATGCAGAACTTCTCAAGTGGTGGAATTGGAAGGATCGTGAACTATAAGTGACCGCTCCGCAAATGGCTCCCGGCAACCGCGAGCTACGGAGGATGATTTAGGAGACGCCGCAAGGGAACGGTAGAAGGACGTATCGACATGCGACTAGAGCTGATCAGAGGGGCTGTCTTAGTATTGGGTGGTGCTGTTATCATTGCGTCCTTGCTGTTTACGGTCATGCACTTCACCGACCACGTCGTGTTCACCGTGTTACTGCCGGGTGTTGTGGTGGGGTTGGTTCTAATCGCTGCGTACGTGGGCATTGGTAAACGTAGCAGTAGACGATGATCGGGCTAGGGGCCGGTGTCGGGAGGCAGTTGGTTCTGAATGAAACGGTATATCCCGTTCATTGATGATGCTGAGCACCTAGCTCGTCTCGAGGGACAGCGCTACATCGTCCTGCGTCCAAACGGTTCCGTGCCTGAGCTATGGGTAACGTGCAGGAGCGCTACCCAGGCGCGGCTCGCTGGCCATCCAGTGTCGTATCCGGCGTCGCCTCACGTCACGCTCACCGGGTTTCCGGCGGGTACGCCCCTGCGGGCCATCCGGGATCTTGTTCTGGCCTGGGCCCCCGCCGTCGGGCCATTGCGCATTGAGGTGGAGGGATGTGACTTTTTCCCGCCGCCATTTCAGGTCCTGATTCTACGAGCACTGAAGACCCCCGAACTCTTCGGTGCACTCGCCCGCCTTCGACGCGCCGCAGTGCAACAAGGGCTTCCAGACTGGCCCGCGATTTCGCCGGAGGATTGGATCTTTCATATGTCAATCGCGTATTGCGAGGCCCTGGATCCAGCAGTTTGGGAGGATGTGTCACGGTTCGTGAGGACACTGGATGCACCGAGGATCGATTGTACGGTGACCGAAGTGGAGATCGTGGCCTTTGATGAAAGGCGGGAGCGATCGGGCGGCACGTTTGGTCTTATGACCGACGTTGAATGAGAGCACTACAGCCGCGATGGGGTGAAGTTGACAGCGCGTTGTCACAATGGCAAGCGAACCATGTAGGAAAACGGATGTCTCTCTAATAACGGAAGAGTGCCGGGGCGCTAGCTGGTCGGTCAGATGTCTCAGCAATTCGCATCAAAACGTGATACCTGGCTAATGGTCGTCGGCTTGAGTGGAGCAGCCATATCCGTCGCCTTGATAGCGCCGATGCTCTTCGCCGACGTCGATGCAACTATAAAAGTTGTCACGGCAGGGCTGGTGGTCCTGACCGTGATCTTGATACCGTGGGTTTATCTCGGCACCTATTATGTGGTGGACGCAAGGGAGCTGAGAATTCGAAGCGGGCCATTTCGTTGGCGGATAGATTTGAGGCACATCCATCGCGTAAGTCCAACACGACGAGTCTAAGGTAAGGAGTATTGTGAAACCAAAGACAATCATGCCTTTCGCCGCCGGATTCGTGATTCTCTTTATCTTTGCGCCACGGGTTGTGAGCGAGGGTTTGGATGAACATTTATTGCTGTTGCAACCGCTGATGGGTAAGACGTGGATTGGGCATTACGATGGCCCGTCCGACTCGGAGCTAGAGCACGCGATTCATTGGGCTCCAATACTGGGCGGCAAGGTTGTCAAATCAACGAAGCAAGTGGCATCCCTGGATTTCAGCATGGAGACATTCTATTTCTGGGATTGGGAGAAGGAAGCCGTTTCATTTCTGCGACTCACGAGTAGAGGAATATTTAGCAGGGGAACGGTGAGCGTCGATGAGGGCGGAGTAACGCTTCTGGGAATGGGGATACGCCCCAATGGTGTTTCCGAGTTCAAACAGACTTTTGTCATCCGCGCGGGTGGCACGCTTGAAGACTATTTTTATCGCAAGGAAGACGGTCGTTGGGAACAAGGGCATTTGATCAAATATGCGAGAGAAGAAACGATCACCGAATAGGTGAGCCGACTAACACGCCGATGGCAACCGGGAATTAACTAGAATCGACAGTGTTCTTGATGCAATGCCAACCCCACGTTGAATGGACTACGAGTTGCTCATCCAAAGCGTTACGGTGGACTCGGTGATCGTGGTGGATCGTGGGGCGACCTACGGCGATAACCGAATCAGACGCGCTTATGCGTGGAATCCGTTGTGGTGAGACCAAAGGGGGATCGGAATTCATACCATATTAAAGCGATTTGAGTCTCCCGATGAGGTTCGGGAATTTGAATTGGGTCGATTCGAGCTGATTCGAATAGGCGATATGACAATCGGCCGGGCCACATATGCCCCGGGGTGGAAGTGGTCGCAACACGTGGGGTCAAAGACAGGCGTGACGAGCTGCCACGTTCATCACGTCGGGATGGTACTCTCGGGTCGCATGATGGTTCGCATGGACGGTGGTCGGGAATTCGAGATGACCACTGGAGATTTGTTCTCCATTGGACCGGGACACGATGCTTGGGTTGTGGGCGATGAGCCCTACGTTTCTTTGCATTTCGAGGGGGCAGACGAGTACACCTCCGATTAGGATGACCCGCGAGGAGAGAATATGACGAGAGAATTCCCGGTAGATGGCGTGGAAGTAACTCAACTCTTAGTTGTCAGTGACATACAACGGTCCAAGAAATTTTACGGAGACGTCTTAGGCGCTGAGTTCTATCGAGAATACGGAGGCACCTCGTGCGTGTTCAAGTTGCAGGGCTCGTGGTTGCTGCTGGTGACCGGAGGGGGCCCAACGGATGACAAGCCGGGGGTGACCTTCGTACCTCCGGAGCATCCGGATCACGTAAGCCACCAACTCACCCTGCGGGTTCCGGACTGCAATGCCGCGTACGATGTGCTCAAAGAACGAGGTGCCAAGTTCTTAACGCCTCCGAAGGACGGGGGATATGAAATCCGGTGCTTCTTTCGAGACCCTGACGGGCATCTTCTGGAGCTAAGTGAAGTAAAGTGAACATCGATGGACGTGTCTGCGGCGGCAAATCACGCGCTGCGGCGGCACGTGGCATCGTAGTGGCTGTCGGAGGACGGGACACTCGTCGGGGGCACGTACAGCGCCTGGTGTGCGCGAGAGCTATACGAGGTGGTAAAATGAATCGGTTAGTCACAACATACGGATTGAGCGCCCTTATGGCCGCGCTCACGGTCCTTGCAGCGTGTGGGACGAACGGAGATGATTCGACGACACCAGGAACCGACAATGGAGTCGTCGCCAGCGGCGAGGTCACGCATATACAGAATGAGATAGCCGTGGACGGTGGGATCACACTGGATATTGACCTCGTGGACGACGGATCCCACCGGCTCATCTTTCCTGGTTTATTCACGTCACCACCGCCGACAGATGAGGACCTCAGGCTCTACGATGTAGTCAGACGCGTCGAGATCGGCGATCTTGTGCGGGCTGAAGGCGTACGTCGAGATCACGGCATCATACTCGAGAAGCTGTGGATCCTTGACGGACAGCCTTGAGACTCCGCTCATGTTCTCGAGGGCCTCACCGTTCGTCGGGTTCCGGGCGGGGATTATGCGGTTTTTGAATGCTCGATTGCGGAGATTGGCGGGACTTACCAGCAGATCTTTGCGAAGTGGTTGCCAAGCTCGGGGTACGAGTTGGCCGGCGGACTCCCATCCTACGAGCAATACCCTGCAATGGGCGATAGCGAGGCGCCGGTAAAGATCCACATTCCCGTGCGTGGCCAGGACGATGGGAAGGCTGTGACCGAATGAGCCCCACAGAAGTTGCATATTCGTTCGTGGAGGCGATTAATTCCGGTGATCCAGATCGGATTTCGAAGCGGGTCGTGGTCCTCGAGTTCGATAGCGTAACCGACGCCAGAAATTGGTGGGCCTCGCAAGAGTACAAAGCCCCGAAAGCGCTTCGGCAAAGCGCGTCGATCGCCAACATGATCGTGGCCGAAGGCGTTTAGGCAGCTGCCGTACACCACTTACCCAAAGAACGATTCTTCACGCCCCGAGGATTTGCTACAATCCCGATCGTAGATGTACCTTTCACCTATGTGGGATTGACAGATGCAGCCCTCAAAAAACGTGATTGATCAGGTCAAGGATTACCCTCTACGGCACCTCCGGGTATTGGGTCCGCCGGCCAGTGGCAAGACCCGGCTTCTCGTCGACCGCTACAAGTCTTTGTTGGAACGGGGTCACGCGGGCGAGGTGTTCGTCCTTACCTACTCGAGCGAACATCGCAGTCAAGTAAGCGGCGCGTTAATGACAGACGGTTCGGCCAGCGCCGGGCCCTCCCCGGTGATGACGTACTTTGGTCTGGCGAGAGAAATCATCACCGCTACGGGTAGAAAGCCGCCCCGTATCCTTGAAGGGCTGGAAGAGGTGTTGCTGATTCGGAAGGTGATCGCCGATTGCGAGCACGACTTCCGAAGCGAGTACAAGAGCATCCGTGACTCAGAAAGTCTCCATCGTGAACTCCTCGATCTGTTTCACTTTCTGCTGCAGAACGGGATCAAGGGTGATCAACTCGAGCGTCTGCAAGCGGAGGCACAGACGGCACGCCTCGCCGATATATTCATGCTCTACAGGAAGTTCCGAACTCTCCTCGAGACAAAGGGCCGCGTCACATATTATGACATTGCGAGGCTTGCCGAAAACGCGTGCCACGCCCTGCCAAGATCGCATCCGCTGAGTAAGGCCCGGGTTTTTCTGCTCGACGATTTCCAGGATATTGATGCCGGACAGTTTGCGCTTTTGACAAGCCTGGCACCGCCAGACGGCGAAACGGCCGTCAATGTCTTTGGCGATCCCATGGGGGCCTACTTTGGTTTTCGAGGCACCCACCCGCGCTACCTGTTACATGATTTTCCCAACATCTATCCCTGCGAGACCCTAAACATGAGCATGCCACGCGATGAAGGACCGCTAGGCGAGACGTTGCACGAACTGGCGTCAGAGGTTCTTGGTGTTGCGGGCTGTCATGTGTCTGAGCCAAGCCCATCCGACCGCCGCGGTGACAAGAAACCTAAAACCCAAACTCGAACAACGTCTTCCCGCAGGGAGACGTGGGGACCACTGTTCGACAGTGCCCCGCCGGTTCGCCATGCTTCACCCGCGCAGCTGCCGGATGAAAAGACACAGCTGCCTGCCGTTGAATTGGAGGTCGTCGACGATGAGGTAAGAGAAGTCTACACAGCGGCGGCAAAAGTTCATGAAATCATTGCCGACGGTCGCTACCGTCCCGACGACATCGCGGTGATCACGAATGTGAAGCATCGTTACGAGCCGATGCTGCGAGCTGCGTTTGCCCAATGGGGGGTTCCGCTTGATACCGGTCGACCGTTGCAAGGAGTCTTTCGAGACTTCGTATATGCTCTACTTGAGTTGCTGGCATATTCACGAAACCCAGTGGCGGTGCAGTCACTGACCACATCCCCATTCTATCCCCATTTTCGACGAGAATATTTGCAAAGCGTAGCGCCGGGCACTCACACCCTCCAGGAGATCGCAGAGCTAAGACGATATCTGCAATCCGTCGCTTCCGAATTGGGTGAGCTCGAATACGAAAAGTGGATGACGCACATAATCGAACACTGTGTGCGCAAGGCGAGCGAGCCATACCGGCAGGAAACAGAAGACGAGTCCTTCGCCGGTTTCCAGTCCGTGCTTAGCAGACGTTGGGCAGAGTATGTCACTGCGCTGCGGTCAACCGGCCAGAAACCCGATCTGCGCGTTTTTGTGCGAGTGGGAGGGCTCTTTGCCACACGTTCGGCCATGCCCATGCCGTCCGCTGAGGAAGTCGGTTTCTACTCTTGCCGAGAAGCCAGGGACAGATTCTTCCCCGTTGTATTGGTGATTGGATGCTCCGAGCTCCTCTTCCCGTCGGCCATGCAGGGCACCTCCATCATGCCCACGGCCTCGTTGCAGGCGTTGTTCGATGACGCGCTACCCGATTTGCGCGTACAGATCTACGGGGCACGAAAGCCGCTCGAGCATCTTTACGAGCAGTATCATTTGCTCTATCACACGCTGAGCCGTGCGCAGGACGCTCTGTATCTATCCGCACCCAAAACCTTTGCCGGCCAGACCTATCCGGCGCCTGCGACCATATTGGACGAGTCGCTGCCCGAGTCGATCCGCGTAAAGACACCGCCCGAGCGTCGAACGCCGCCGCAAATACGTTTTGCCAACGCGTGGATCCACCAGCCCTCAGCGCCGGATCTCCGCGAGCGGCTAAAGAGCGTGAGCACGCTTGGCTGGATGTGGAACCTGAGCCCACCGGTGAAGGAGTCTTTTGCCATTGCTCGATTCGCCTTGAGTCAGTCATCGCTGGAGACGTTCTTGCGTTGTCCGAGACGTTTCTTTTTGCACAAGGTGCTCAGAATCGAGGAGGAAGATACAGAGGCGCAAAAAGTGGGGCGGCTTTTTCATGACGCGATGGCCGCCTTCGGCAGGCAGTTTTCTTCAAAACAGGCACTGCACGAGGGTGTGGACGACACATTTGTTCGCAAGACCGTTGATAGGCTGAGCAAAGAGAGCGGTGTCACATCAGCCAGCTTTTTGGGACGGTCGCTGTCGTTTCACTTGCGAGCGATGGTACGCGGCGTGCTCGACCTGGATAGACGTGAATCCGATGACTATGTGATAAAGGGTGTCGAAAAGGATTTTAAATTTGAGTACCGGGGATGGGAGTTCAGAGGACGGATGGATCGAATACAGGCTACAAACGCGGGAGCGACGGTTCTCGATTACAAAACGGGCGAGGTAAACAAGACAGGGGCGAATCTGCGTGAGAAGACGCTGGATACGTTGACCAAACCTGACCAGGCCAACTGGCAGGTGCCGATCTATGTGTGGGCCCATTGCCACGAGGAGAAGGAATTGCCCGATACCTTTAGGCTTCTCGTACAAAAGGCTGGCGATAGGCCGTTTTTTGTCACGCTGTACGTTCGCAAAAACGACGCGGATATTCCAGGCGAGGCGCTGTCCAAAAAGAGAGAGTATAACCGGTTCTCCTATCTGCTCGAGAGTGAGGTAAAGCGGATCATGGACTATGCCGCGGACCATGCGGAGCAAATTTTTTCTGAACGGTCCAGTTTTGATAAGACAGATGACATCGGTCGTTGTCGCCATTGCCTTTTCAAGGGTCTGTGTGGCCGGAGGGTCGAGTGAAACTAAACCAAGAGCAACAGCTTGCCGTGGATCTTCCCATCGACGCAACGGTCAAGATCGTGGCCGGGGCGGGAACCGGCAAGACAAGCGTTCTGGTGGAGCGCTATCTCAAGTTCGTATTTGAAGATGGCGTCGATCCCGGGAGACTACTGGCATTGACGTTTACCAAGAAGGCTGCCGCAGAAATGCACGGGCGGGTCTTCGAGCGCGTGATAGAACGAGGGGACAAACGGTTGGTGCGATCATTGTACAGCGCATGGATTATGAACTTTCACCAGTTCGCGTTTCGTGTCATTAAGGAGAACGCGGCGGCCTTTGCCATCGATCCAGACACACAAATCGCATCCAAGGTGGACGTGGTGCGTATTCGGCGGAGCCTCGAGCGTCGGTTTGAGGCTGGAACCATTGATCGGTTGCCCGACAACTATGAGGACGACGTGCCAGTTCCGAGTAAGATGGACAAATACTTTGATCGATGCAGGAAGATTGTCGATAAAGCCCGTGGTACTCTGTGGACACACGATATGTTGCTGTCAACGTTTAGGCGCGATGACCTGCCAGCCTACCGACGATATCTCGACACCATCATCGCCGTGTGGCACGCTTACGAAAGCGATCTTCACTCCCAACTGCTGCACGATTTTAGCGATTTGATTCGCATCGTTGTGGACCAGTTCACGCACAACAATGCTCTGAGGCAGCGGTATGCCAATCGTTTCGAACATATTCTGGTTGATGAGTTTCAGGATACCAGTGAAGCCCAAAACGAGCTCATCCGTCTGTTGTCGGGCAAGGACTCGTCGCGGGTAACCGTAGTGGGCGATGAAAAGCAGTCGATCTATCGCTGGCGTGAGGCCCGTGTCGAGAACATTCGCCGCTTCAAGGGCAAAGAAATGTTCTTGCAGACCAATTATCGGTCGACACAAGGTATTCTCGATCTGGCTTTTCACGTGTTGGTCGAGGATCCCTATTTCAGAGAGCAAGCCGACAATATTCGTTTGCAGGCATATCGGGGTGAGGGCCAGGCGCCCATCTCGGTCTTTCATCCCAAGGATGGGTCGGTGCGGTCGTCTGCCGAAGAGGCGAGGGCGCTCGGTGCCTGGATCCTCTCGATTACGGGTGCGCTAGACTCCGGGTCTTCACAATTTGCGCAACTCGGCGATACCGTCCCCCGGCTTGGTTTTGGTGATATCGCGATTCTCATGCGCACGCTCAAACCGTCTTCCGGCCTGCCGGCACATGAGAAAGAGCTACAGCGACTGGGCATCCCATACAGCGTGACCGGAGGCGTAAGCGCGCTCGAGGAGCAGGTGCTCGAACTCTTCAAAAATGTGCTGCGCCTGCTGATTTACCCGCGCGATATCGTATCGTTCCTGAGTATCTTGGAGGCGAAACCTTTTCTAATCCCGGATAAAGCCATTCACCAGCTTCTGGAACGCAAAGGCAAATCGTTTCACGTCGTCGACGTCCTGTCCGGTCGCTCATTGGAACAGATCGAGGATGCGCAGGTGCGCTGCAGGCTCGGTGCGCTGCACACCGCCCTCGAGGATCTGGACGGCAGGAGGGCGCGGCTCGACCTGCCGGCCTTCGTCACCGAGGCCATGGAGCTCACGCAGTTCTTTTATCAGCTGTTTGCCGGGGGTGCGGATATGCCTAGCGTCGATACCATATCGGGGCGCATGTTCGAGCTTGTCGAGTATCTCATCGGCAGAAACGAGGCCAATGTGGCAGCGCTCATCGAGGCGGTCGAGACTCTCCTTAGCGAGAAACAGCTGGGCGAGGACGACGCGCCGTATATGCCCAAGGACCGTGTTGCCATCATGACACAACACCAGGCGAAAGGGCTCGAGTTCAAAGCCGTTGCCATACCCGGTATCAAGAATGCCTCGCGCACATCGGACGGTTTCTATCTGATAAAAGGTGAAGGGCTCTATCTCAGCGACGGCGACAACTGGAATAGAGGAACCAAGGACAACGCGGCGGTAAGCAAGGAGAAGCAGGAGAGGATTCAAGAGGAGCGTTGTCTGCTCTACGTTGCCATGACCCGAGCCAAAGATCACTTATTTCTGAGCTCCCCGTTTGCAAACGGCATGGAAAAGAACAAGAAGGAAAATCTACTGGCGGCGGTGCTAAGATCTCTGCACGAGACAGGTATTGACCACCGCGAATGGCGTGATGTGCCGCAAATGGACGCCAGAGCCCACCCGCCCGCCAAACTGGATCGCTCAACGGAATTGTCGAAGTGGCTCGACCAGTGGCAGGGTGGCCGCGACCGACAGGCTGAGGCCCGCGTGGTAAGAAAACCCGTGAGCCGGGGATTGCAGTTTGTGAGTTGGCGTGGACTGCATGACTTCGGTCATTGCCCCTTGACGTACTACTTTCGCGATATTGCGGGGATTCAAGACGAGCGCGCGGTAAGGTCAAGCGAACGGGACCTTGACAGCGACGACACCGAGAAGGACGCGGCGGCGTTTCCAGCCGGGATGGAACCGGAGGAATACGGAACCTTTGTCCATCGTTTCTTATGCGAGTGGCTCAGCGGGGATGAGGCCGCCGGGGCCACATCCCGTGAGTTAGTCCTTGATCTCGCTGCACGCTTCGAGCTTAAAAGCAAAGTGCGGGATAAGGCGGTGGGACTTACGTTGGAGTTGATCGAAAAATACAAGACCCAGGCGCCGTGGAAGGAAGAGGGCGTATTCAAACTCGAGTGGCCGGTACAGGCTCGCTTGGCCGACGTTATCTTTCATGGTGTCATCGATCGCGTGGACCGCGATGGGGATGGCCTTCGCATCATCGATTATAAAGTCGGGACACAGCGAGAGGAATATCTGTATCAGATCAGGTTCTATGCATGGATATTGAACAGGGTTCTCGAGGAGCCGGTGACGGATGCGTCGATTGTGTATTTGCATCGACAGCCAGACATCATCAATGTCGATGTGTCCGTGGCGGAGCTTGACCGTATCGAATCATGCGCGCTACGGCTGGCAGACGCGAAGAAACACGGCGAGTATCCTTCGGCGCCCGGGATGGTATGCCGTGGCTGCAGCTTCAGAGAAATGTGTCCCGACGCGGCGAGTTAGTATCCTTGAGGCAGCCCATGCCGGGCTCCGTCTGCAACTGGTGGCGTAGACATCGCATCACAAAGAGGCGGCGCCGGCAAACTTCAACAGCTCTTGGTGCGAATCCAGCACCAGATCCGCGCGGCCAAAGTCGAAGTCCTTGGTCTCGCGCGTGCGCACAATGATCACCGGAATCCCCGCCTCGATGGCGGCGTACATGCCTTTTTCCGCATCCTCGAACACGACGCACTCAGCCGCAGTCAGCGCGAGCGTCTCCATCGTTCGCAGGAAAATGTCGGGTGCGGGCTTTATGGCGGGGACGATATCACTACCCAGAATTGTCGCAAACAAATCGCCTACCCCTTCGTTGCGAAGAATCGCCCGGATGTCATGGGTGAACGAGCCGCTGGCGATGGCCAGCGTCTTTCCGCTCGCCGACAGCACGCCCAGCAACTCTTTGGCATCCGGATAGAGCGAGATGCTGCCGTCTTCGCAGTAGCGTGTAAAGATCGGCATCTTCTCGCTGCGGATGGCCAGGGGATCGAGCGCGAGATTGTGGCGCTGGATTTCACCCTTTGCGCCGTGTCCAAGCGACGTCCAGTACTTGTAATACTCGGTCTCGTCGACTTTATGGCCGTACCGTTCGAACACCTCTCTGTAGGCGAGAAAGTGGTATTTTTCGCTGTCGGCCAGTAACCCGTCGAAGTCCAGGATGAGGCCTTTGGCCGGCCGCAGCAATTGTTCCAGCGTGCGTAGTTTATCCAAGATACCGCACCTGCCTCTTGATCGGTACCAGCCGTCGAACAAATACGTAGATTGCGTAGGATTCAACAGCAAACGGGAGAAAACCAAGAAACCCAAGGATCGGCATTTCAAATACCTTTATGTGCCCTAGATATGGCACATTGTACTCCCACTTGGTTGTCGCCCAATAATTCCAGAACTCCCACAGGATCCCGCACACCAAGCCGGCCAAAAACATGATCAACATAGAGCGATAACGTCCGGTAAAAAACTCCGAGAGGAACGAGCGTTCGCCGAGTCGCCCGTTTATGGGATCGAGGAAAAAAGCAAACCCTATCCACACCAGCGGCGACATATGGGTCGAGGGCCACACGAGGGGGACTATCAAACAAATGAGGCCACCGGCAACAAAGCCATAGAACACACCATTGGAAAGCCGCGGGTGTTCCACCCGACCTGCACCGGGTAACATCACTTCGAGTAGCTCATAGGTGACAAACATGCCCGGCGAGATAGTCGCAAAGGACCAAGCGTAGCCAATGTAACGGACCACCATGTTCTCGGGAAGTCCAACGTAACGCCAGTTCTTGAGGACGACATTGTACCCCTCAAAAATCACCCAGCTACCGATTGATATAACCGCCAGCATGAGAAACTCTCTCGGGTACTTGGATATGAGCGAGGTTCCCCGGCGTCGCCGGATGATGCCATCGACAAACAAGATGTAGCCCGTCCACATAATGGGCGTAAACCATTCGGCCACAAAAGGAAACCTGGACAGGAGGAGGATCTCGCCGACCACCATAATCAGCAGGCCCACGACACCGTATGCCGGGAAACGCCGCTCCGCGCCTGCGCCTGGTGATCCACTGCCGCCGCCGGTTGACTTATTCGCCAAATCGTTTACCATAACGCCAGCGAGTGGCTAGCCCCTTCCTGAGTGCAATACTCTTTTTCTCACAATTTGTTGGCGGCCCGGAACCGAATAAAAGGGGTCGGGAAACCCGACCCGCAAACGCTGGACATTGTAGAGGATCACCAACGATTTGGCAACCGATGTGGCCGTTTAGGGGCGAAGGCCGTTGTCAAGGCGAGAGTGTTGGGTTTCCGGCCGGCCGTAGATGATATGACATCGCTCGCGCGGGTCCATGGCCAGCTCCGGAGGGTGGGCTGCGGACCCGGAACTATCGGTTGGTGTCTTTGTTTAAGCTATACACTGCGCCGGAGAACAGACGGAGGTTGCGGATGGAATACGAGGTTCAAGCCCTCAACGAACAGGTCGAGCGCGAAAGCCGCTTTGTGCCCGATCTACAGAAGGCGATCCAGCGCGTGATCGTCGGACAGCGCTACTTGATCGATCGTCTGCTTATCGGACTCTTGTGTGACGGGCACGTGTTGATCGAAGGCGTGCCGGGACTCGCCAAGACGCTGTCGGTGAGCACGCTCGCCAAAGCGATTCATACGGGCTTTCAGCGGATCCAATTCACGCCAGATCTTCTACCCGCCGATATTGTTGGGACGCAGGTCTACGATGTTCGCGATCACAGTTTTACCGCGAAGAAGGGCCCGATCTTTTCCAACCTGATTCTTGCCGACGAAATAAACCGAGCCCCCGCCAAGGTACAGAGTGCCCTCCTGGAATGTATGCAGGAGCGTCAGGTGACCATTGGCGACACGACGTATCCGCTGGAGTTTCCGTTTCTGGTAATGGCAACCCAGAATCCTATCGAGCAGGAGGGCACATACCCCCTGCCGGAGGCCCAGGTGGACCGTTTCATGATGAAGCTCAAGATCACTTATCCTCAACGGGACGAAGAGAAAACAATCATGGAAAGGGTCACGGTTGACGGTTTGCCCGACATCGAGCCGGTGGTTGAGCCAAGCCGTCTCAAGCGGGCTCAGGAGTTGATCCGTGGCATCTATATGGACGAAAAGGTAAAGAACTATATCCTCGACATCATTATTGCCACCCGGGAGCCGGATCGTTTCAAGCTACCGATCAAACATCTTATCGCATACGGAGCCTCACCGCGCGCGACCATTTTTCTCGCGCAGACGTCAAAGGCACACGCGTTCCTGCGTGGCAGGGGTTACGTGACCCCGGAGGATGTCAAAGCGGTCAGCGCCGACGTGCTTCGACACCGGGTGATCGTCACCTATGAGGCGGAGGCAGAGGATCTCGATTCGGAAGCCATCATCAGACAGATATTCGATGCCATTGAGGTTCCCTAGAAGGTTCTGTCGAGACGGGATTTGCCTTAACATGAATGACCAGTCACGATCAGCCGATGAGCGAGATCTAACGGAGATCTTCCGGAAAATCCGTAGGATAGAGATTTTTACCAAAAGGATGGTAAACGACCTCTTTTCCGGTGAGTACCACAGTGTATTCAAAGGACAAGGGATGGAGTTCGACGAGGTTCGTGAATATCAGCCGGGCGACGACGTGCGTTCTATCGACTGGAATGTGACGGCGCGTATGGGCACGCCGTTTATTAAGCGCTTTGTTGAGGAACGTGAGCTGGTGGTGCTCTTCGTGCTCGACGTGAGCGCCTCCGGTCAATTTGGGACCGAGGTCAAGACCAAGATCGATACGGCGGCGGAGATCTGTGCGCTGCTTGCCTTTAGCGCTGTGCAGAACAACGACAAAGTGGGGGCCATAATATTCTCCGACGAGGTCGAGCAGTACATACCACCCGACAAAGGAAGGCGTCACGTATTGCACGTGATCCGCAACCTCCTCTTCTATAAACCCACCGGGCGCGGCACCAACATTACGAGTGCATTGGACTACCTGATGCGCGTAGTCAAACGACGCGCGATCGTTTTCATTCTGAGTGACTTCTTGTCGGCCGACTTCTCGAAGACCCTCGCGGCCGCCGCCAACCGGTTCGACGTGGTTGCGATAAGGATAGCGGATCGGCGCGAACGGGACCTGGGAAGAGCACGGTTAGTCAGGCTTTGGGATCAGGAGCGGGGTGTGGAACAGCTCATAGATCTGGGTAACAAGAAATCGAGAAAACGCCTCAACGATCTATCCACCAAGCGAAATCAAGAACTACGGCAGCTGTTCAACCGCTACGGTGTAGACTCGATTGACATCGCCACCGGTGATGACTATGCCAAGCCTCTCAGTATGTTCTTTCGGGCCCGGGCGAGGCGAAGATAACAGAGGTGGGGCATGCGACTCGTTGTTCTTGTTATCGTTCTTGCGGGCAGCTTCTGTGTAGTGTCGGCGCCTCGCTGCCAAGAGGATGTTACTCAATCGATCACAATAGAGATGACGGTTGCGGCTGATTCGGTCACCGTTGGTGAAAGACTCCACCTGCGCTACAGGGCGACGTACCCCGACTCACTCACTCTGCTACCTCCGGGACAGTTCGATACGGGTAGTTGCCGGCTGGTTTCCAGCAAGTGGCAGGAGGACTCACGCGACGGGCGCACGGTAAAACAGGCCGATCTGGTCGTCCTCCCGCTCGATCTCGAAACGGCTCTTGTTCCGCCGGCTCCGTTCTTCTTCCTGTTGCCCGATGGTGACACGCTGGTCGCATTTTCCGATGAAGTCAGCGTGCCGATAAGACAAATGACCCACAATGGCGGCGAGCCCAAACCCCTCAAACCGCAGTGGCAGGCTCCCGCAAGCTACCGCTACTACTTCCTGGCCGGTGCTATCCTGCTGCTAGCCGCCATAGCCTTTTGGTTGTGGAAGAGACGCAAGAAGCCGGTGGTCAGCGAAACACCGCGCCCCGAACTGCCGGCGGATTTTGTGGCGCTCAAGGCCCTGGGCGAAATAGAAGGCATGAGTCTACTCGAGGCAGGAAAGTACAAGAAGTACTATACGCTCGTTGTGGACACGTTGCGGCACTACCTGGAGAGGCGATACGGAATCCAGGCCATGGACCGAACCACCGAAGAAATCCTCTTGGAGTTGGGCGGCCGACGAGTGCAAATCGACGGTCTTGAACCTTTATTGCAGGAGGCGGATCTTGTAAAATTCGCCAAGTTCAAACCCGACGTTGCTCGCGGTAAGAGTGCTATGCAAACCGCCAAGGACGTCGTGGTCAGAACCACACCGAGGCCGGTCGTTGCGGCAGCAAGGAGTGACGGGTGATTTTTAGATTTGCCCAACCGGAGGCGTTTCTTTTGCTTCTTCTCTTTGTGCCCTTACTCTACATGGGTGTGAGGACGAAGCGACGTGAGCGAAGTATCGCCTATTCGTCACTTGATCTCATAGAGGCAGCCGGCATGACGGCTGCTTTTTGGAAGCGATATGGCAAATTATTCGTGAGGTCGCTCATTCTCCTGCTCATCGTCTTTGCAGCGGCAAGACCGCAGACAGGACGGTCGCAGGCAACGGTGACGACCGAAGGCATAGACATCGTTTTGCTTCTCGATACGAGTAGCAGTATGCAAGCTCAGGATTTCAAACCTCGTAACCGTTTACATGTAGCGAAACGAGTTATCAGCGATTTTGTTTCTAAAAGAAACGCGGATCGCATAGGTCTGGTCGTTTTCTCGGCGCAGGCCATCACGCAGTGTCCGCTGACCTTGGACTACAATATCCTGCGTGAACTCGTGGATCGCGTCGAGTTCGGTATGTTAGAAGATGGCACAGCCATCGGTGTAGCTCTGGCCACGGCGTGCAATCGTCTCAAGAACAGCCAGGCCAAGAGTCGAGTCGTTGTGCTTTTGACCGACGGGCGCAATAACATGGGTTTGGTTTCGCCCATCACTGCCGCTGAAGTGGCCAAGTCGCTGGGTATAAAAGTCTACACCATAGGTGTGGGCACCCGGGGGCTCGCGCCGGTGCCCGTCGATGATCCCCTCCTCGGCCGGCGCCTGGTGCCGATGGAGGTACAGTTGGATGAGGAGACGTTACAGGAGATCGCACAGCTTACAGATGGCGCATACTTCCGTGCGACGGATAGCGAAGAACTCTTGAAGATCTATGACACGATCGATGAGTTGGAGAAAACAACCATCGAGACAAAATCTTACACGAGTTACACGGAACGTTTTTTGTTTTTTGTAGCGCCGGCCTTGGGTCTGCTCTTGATTCAGTTCTTGCTATCGGAAGTGTGGTTGCGCGAGATCCCATAGAGTCGCCCAGGCACAACCCCAAGCTCTCGCGACTTCCGAGCAACGGCACCACGAAGCGATCGATCTCTGCGGCGGACGCGAGAGGAGCGAGAGCTTGGGGTTGTGCCTGGGCCAGCCTGGGATCGCGTTGGCGGACGCGAGAGGAGCGAGAGACTTGGGGTTGTGCCTGGGCCAGCCTGGGATCGCGTTGGCGGACGCGAGAGGAGAGTAATCACCGATGGAGTTTGCAAGCCCGCAATATCTGAACGGTCTTTACCTCGTACCGTTGGTTGTGATGCTTTTCGTCTATGGGGCAAAACAGCGAGAGAAGGAACTAGTACGTTTCGCGGGTACGCGTTTGAGCGATACGTTGGCGCCTGGGCGGAGCTGGCGAAAGAGTCTGTTGAAATCCACATTGAAGACGCTGGCTGTTATTACAGTGATTGTCGCAATGGCACGTCCGCAGTTCGGTAGCCAGCTTATAAAGATAGAACGCGAGGGCATCGATCTGGTTATAGCGCTGGATACATCGCTGAGTATGTTGGCTGAAGATATGAAGCCAAATCGTCTGGAGCGCGCGAAGCGGGAGATCATCGATTTGATCGGTGGGCTAAGAGGTGATCGCGTGGGAGTGGTGGCCTTTGCCGGCGAGGCCTTTGTTTTGTGTCCGCTCACTGTCGATTACGACGCCGCGCTCATGTTTACGCAGACTGCGGATGTAGATATCGTCTCTAAGCAGGGGACGGCGCTGGATAAGGCGATCGAGACCAGCACGGCGTTGTTTCAAGAGTCGAGCCAGGGCGACCGGGTGGTGATTCTGGTCACGGATGGTGAAAGTCATGATGGAGAACCCGAAAGGTTGGCGAAAAAAGCAGCCGAAAGAGGTATACGTATCTATACTATTGGCATCGGTAACCCGTCCGGCGACCTGATTCCACTGCGGGGAACAGACGGCAGTGTAGAGGGGTATAAGAAAGACACTTCGGGCGAGACGGTTCTGACTCGACTCGATGAGAAAACCCTCAGGGCGGTGGCCCAATCGAGTGGGGGAAAATACATGCCCGCCACGCGGGAAGGTCTCGAACTCAAGGTGCTCTATCGGGAGATATCAGGATTGGAGCAGAAAACAATAGAAGGCCAGTTCATCGAGAGAAAGACCGAGCGATTCAGTCTATTTCTTGTGGTAGCCTTTGCACTTCTGGGGCTCGAGACAATCGTTACGGGTAGGGGATCGATGCGCAGCAGGCGCAAAGTTCTTCACACCGGCTTGGCGGGGGCAGCTTTCCTGATATCGTTCTTGTTCCTTATTCCGCCATCTCTCGCCAAAGGCATCGACCGAAGTCGCGTCAAATCCGGCAATCAGTATTTTGATTCGGGTGAGTACGAGAAGGCGGCGGTCCTCTATCGCGAGGCCTTGGGTGATACCACTGTCCGGCACAAGTTCTCCGAGAGTGTCTCGTACAATGAGGCCAATTCATTGCACATGCTCGAACGCTACCAGGAAGCCTTGGGCAAGTATCATGCGAGCTTTTCGGGCGATAGTCTGCAGGCGGGTCAGATGATGTACAACCGGGCGAACACGCTCATGAAGATGGCAATGCTCGGTGAGGCTATAGAATCGTATATCCAGGCACTGCAGTATTTGCCAGACGATTCCGACGCGCGTCACAATCTCGAGCTTGCGCTCAGGCTTCGGAAGGAGCAGCAGAGCCAGCAGCAAGAGGGGGGCGAGGAGCGGGAACAGCAAGAGGGTGATGAGCAAGATCAAGATTCGCAAAGGCAGGATTCTCGATCGGACGACAACCGCCAGCAGCAGAACCAGCAGGATCAGGATGCCTCACAGGCGCCGGATTCCTCCCAGGTGAGCCAACCGTCGGACCCGGACTCGAGCCAAACGCAGCCACCCAAAGAACAAACCAGTATCCAGCTGTCAAGAGAGGATGCGCTGCGCATCTTGAGGCTCCTTGAGGAGCAGGAGAAGGAGCTGCAGAAGGCCAAGAGAAAGGTCGCGATCAAACGAGCGACAAAAGGTAAGGACTGGTAACGGAGACATGGCTCGACTGCGCGTGATTGCGCTGACAATTGGTGTCGTATCCCTTCTTGCGCCCTTTGCGTTTGCTTCGGATATTTCTATCTCGGCCGTGGTCGAGCCCAATGTGGTCCCCGTTGGTGCCGAAGCGACGCTTGTTGTCACTATCAAGG
>JAOTUR010000295.1 GCA_029863805.1 Candidatus Krumholzibacteriia bacterium
ATTCTCTCCAGCGGTCTGATCAATGTTCCCATATACGCGACTCTGCCGGCCACACAGGTCGAGTTCATCATGCGCGACAGCGAGGCACGGGCAGTTTTTGTATCCACTGCCGAACAGCTCGAGAAAATCCAGTCGATCCGCGCCAATCTTCCAAGTCTGAGTCACGTGATTTTGTTCGACGACGTGCGAGAGCAGTCTACGATGACGCTCGAGGCCCTGCGGGAAACCGGCACAAAAGCAACCGGACAACCAACCTATGAAGAGCGAATCGCCACCATCGGCAAATACGACTGGGCGAGCATTATCTATACGTCGGGCACAACGGGCGACCCCAAGGGCGCCATCCTCAACCATTGGAACTTCGTCTCGAACGTGATCGCCTGCGTCAGTAGCATATCCATTGGCACCGACGATCGGTGCCTCTCCTTCTTGCCATTGAGCCACGTGTTCGAGAGAACGGCGGGCTATTACTCGATGTTGTACGCGGGCGTGTCGATCGCGTACGCCGAAAACATCGACACCGTCCCTCAGAACCTCCTGGAAGTCAAGCCAACCGTGATGGTCAGTGTCCCCCGGCTCTACGAGAAAATGTACGCGCGCATCCTGGGTACGGTCACCGCCGGATCGGGACTCAAGAAGAGCCTGTTTTTCTGGGCAATGGGCGTCGGCAAGAAATACGCCAATGAAAAAATCGAGAAACGTCTCAAGGCTGCGACAAAGGTGAAATACGGCATCGCCGACAAGCTCGTTTTTCGAAAGCTAAAGGCACGAACCGGTGGCAAGCTGCGCTTTTTTGTGTCGGGTGGAGCACCGCTGTCGCGTGATATAGCGGAGTTCTTCTATGCCGCCGGACTGCCTATTTTGGAGGGATACGGGCTTACCGAGACCTCGCCCGTCATCACGGTCAACACGTTTGACCATTTCCGGTTCGGCACCGTGGGCCGTCCGGTGGATGGCGTGGATGTGCAGATTGCCGACGATGGTGAAATCCTGGTACGAGGACCCAACGTCATGCTGGGCTACTACAAGAAGCCCGAGCTTAGCAACGCGGCACTGGATGGCGAGTGGTTTCACACCGGTGACATCGGTTATGTGGACGACGACGGCTTTCTCACCATCACCGATCGCAAAAAAGACATTATCGTCACAGCAGGGGGCAAGAACGTCGCCCCGCAACCGATCGAAAATCTTCTCAAGACCAACAAATACATCACCCAGGCGGTGATCGTTGGCGACAAGCGCAAGTTCATCTCCGCTGTCATCGTCCCCAATATGGACAACGTCAGGGTGTTCGCCAAGGCGGCAGGCATATCTCACGCCGAGGACGCGGATCTCGTAAAAGACGACAAAGTCATTCAGAAGATTCACGATGAAATAGAGCGGATGAGCCAGCACCTGGCCAGTTTCGAGCGCGTAAAGAAATTTATTCTGTTGGAGAAGGACTTTTCTATTGAACAAAACGAATTAACCCCTACACTCAAGGTCAAGCGTACAATCATCGAAAAAAAGTTCGAAAAGGAAATCAACGCCCTCTACGCATCGTAGTGTTGTCGTGCTCCGGGAGGAGATCGCGTGCGTAGGCCAGCCCTAAAACTTTTATCGACGCTTCTCGTTGCCGCTCTTCCCTCCACGAGCGTTGCGGCGGGCTTCTCCATCTTCGAGGCCGGTGCCAGGGCCCTGGGAATGGGCGGGGCGCTGGTTGCGCAGGCCGACGATCCATCCGCCATCTTCTTCAACCCCGCTGGCATCACCCAGCTCGATCGAACAAACGTTTATTTGGGAGTGTCGTTGATCTTCGCCGGAACCAAGTTTGCCGGGGTGGATCCCTCACCGGGATTCGGGGTCGAGGACGAGACGAAAACGATGCTCTTTACACCCATCAATGCGTACATCACGCACACCATTCGACCCGGTCTTGCCGTCGGCATCGGCGTTTTCAACCCCTACGGATTGGGGCAGGATTGGGAAAACGCGTCGACATTTAGCGGTAGACACATCGCCAATGAAGTGGATCTCAAAACCTTCAACATCAATCCCACCGTAGCTTGGAGTCCCAGTCGTTATTTTTCTGTGGGGGCGGGGCTGCAGCTACTCTACGCCCAAGTCAAACTCCACCAGTTTATTCAGCGTTGGGATCCCAACGGATCGGGATTACTCGATGTCGGCACACTGGAGCTTACCGGGGATAACGGGTTGGATTTCGGGTTCAACATCGGGGTGCGCGTGGTGCCCGATGAGCGTTTCGTCATCGGTGCTACTTTTCGTAACCAAGTCACGGCTGAGGTAGATGACGGTGAAGCCGATTTTACCCAGGTCTCATCGGGCAATGCCGCGCTGGACGCTGCGGTTGCAGCGCAGTTCCCCGCCGATCAGCAGGCCAGGACCAAAGTGAAGCTGCCGTGGCTGGCCTCGATCGCGGGTGCTTACACGGGCCTCGAGCGATGGGTGTTCGAGGTCGACTTCAACATCACCGGTTGGGAGGAGTTTGAACAGCTGGCGTTCAGCTTCGAGGACCCCACACTCGATACGGTTCGTCCCCAGGATTACGAGACCAAACTCAGCATTCGTAGCGGCGCGGGGTATGATTTGACCGAGGACATCCAAGTGAGGGGTGGATACTACTACGACCCAACTCCGCAACCCGAGAAGGCCATGAGCCCGCTACTGGCGGATCAGGACCGGCACGGTATCACCGCTGGTTTGGGGTACGCGCGGAGCTCGTGGACGGTGGATGTGTTCGGCCTGTATATTTTTACCGACGAGCGCGACAACGAGGGGACAAGTCTCGACAACTTTGACGGCACCTACGCGACGTTCGCCAACCTGGTGGGAATCAACATCGGCTACCGGTTTTGACGCGCGGCATATGAAATGAGACAAAAACTGACATACTCACTGGTTCTGTGCGCGCTGGTTGCCTTTGGCGGGTGTGCCAGTCTCGATCCCAATGCCCCAGCTACGGTAAATACGGGATCGGTTAGTTTCGCCAGATACCTCGCCCTGGGCAACAGCACCACCGCGGGCATGCAGTCCAGCGGTCTGGTCGAGAGGTTTCAGCGCAAGAGCTACCCGGCGCTCATCGCTCGCGCCGCGCAGGCGCCGGTTTTTGAAATGCCGCTGATATCGGAACCGGGAATTCCCCCGGTGCTGGTGTTCACGGCGCTGGTTCCTTCACCGGTCATCGAGCCACTGCCCGGTCTGGGAACGCCTACCAATAGCACGTATACGGCTATCTATAATAATCTCGGAATACCGGGGGCGACCCTCCACGAGTTGCTGGTCAATCGGCCGGTTGCCGGTGCCAATCCGTTTTATGAAATCGTTCTTCGGGACTCGATCTTTGGCCCCACCGCACTAGACCAGGCGGTTAATTTTCAGCCCACGTTTGCGACGGTGTGGATGGGTTTGAACGATATCTTTCGGTCGGCCTCTGTGGGCACCGATGCGCTGCTCACCCCCGCCGATGAATTTGAAACGGATTTTCGTACCGCCATCGATGCCCTAAACGCCGCCAGCGCAGCCATGGTGGTGGGTAACATCCCCAGCATCGTGACCGTGCCGTTCTTCACCACCATCCCCCCCTTCCTCGTCGATCCGGTGACCCGGCTTCCGATTCTCGATCCACAGAACAACCTCATCCCGCTCATTGGCGTGGTTCAGGGCGTACCGGGGCCTCTGCCGTTTACCGCTCTGGTGACGCTGGCGGCGTCGGAATCGCTTGCGGTGGGCGTGGGCATCCCCGCACCGTTCGGGACCGGGCGCCCGTTGCCCGACGCCTTCGTGCTCGATCCGGTGGAAACGGGAAGCATCGAGATGCGACTCCGGAGTTTTAACACGACCATCGATACCGTATGCACCAATCGCAGCATTCCGGTTGCTGACATTTTCGCCTTGTATAGCGACGTCAAGGCCAACGGTGTCACGTTTGCAGGCCAGGACTATACCGCCGACTATGTGACCGGAGGTCTGTTCAGCGTGAACGGCTTCCACCCATCGAGCGCAGGTTATTACCTGGTCGCGCGCGAGTTTATCAAGGTAACCAACGCTGGCTTCGGTGCATCGATCCCCGACCCTCCTTTTCCTGCCGGCCCGACGTTGTCACGGATTCCGCCATCTGATCTCGTACGCTTCTCCCCGCTCCAATACGCACTGGATCTTGCACCCGGCGCGCTGGACGGTCTGTGGTTTTCATTGGGTGTCGACCCACACAAGACCGTGCAAGATTCGAAACGCTGAGCTCGGCTCCCGTAACCCCGCGTGTCATCCCCATTAGCCACCCATCGATATTTGTCAGATTTGTAACCGCGCATACGTCACGGTAGCGCACTGTAATCCACAAATGATAATGTCCGGTTTGCCACACTTAGAAGTGTCCGGTTGAGGATATCGTAACATGACCTTCTTCGAAGCCGAAGGAGGTCGAAGTGGCAAGAGAGGACATCCTAGCGA
>JAOTUR010000039.1 GCA_029863805.1 Candidatus Krumholzibacteriia bacterium
TGACCATCCCACGTTGGATTTCATTGGCCTTCGCGGGCTGGTCAGCGAGCACCCCGAAGCCTTTGCAACCACCGCGACCATCACCTGCATCTTGCTGTTCATCGGCGCCGCGGGCAAATCGGCACAGATTCCGCTCTATGTGTGGTTGCCTGACGCGATGGCGGGGCCTACCCCGGTCAGCGCTTTGATCCACGCCGCGACCATGGTCACGGCAGGCGTCTATATGGTGGCGAGACTGTCCTTTCTGTATATGCAGAGTCCGGTGGCCATGATGGTGGTGGCAACGGTCGGAGCCGTAACCGCGATCTTTGCCGCGACCATCGGTATCTGCCAGCGAGATATCAAGAAAGTGCTCGCCTATTCTACGATTAGCCAGCTGGGGTACATGTTCGCCGCCGTGGGTGTCGGCGCGTTCTCAGCGGGTATTTTTCACCTGATGACGCACGCTTTTTTTAAGGCCTGCCTCTTTCTGGGTTCCGGCTCGGTGATCCACGCCATGAGTGGCGAGCAGAACATGCTCAAGATGGGAGCGCTGGCCAAAAAGATGAAAATCACTTTCGCCACTTTTTTTGTCGCATCGCTGGCGATCGCCGGCATTCCACCGCTCGCGGGTTTCTTCTCGAAGGACGAGATTCTGTGGAACACGTTTACCGCGGAAATCGGTGCGCCATGGCTATCAGGGCTCTTGTGGGCGCTTCTGTTTATCGGGGCTGGCATAACCGCTTTCTATGTTTTTCGCGCCGTCTTCCTCACATTCCTGGGAGAGAAACGGTACTCGACTGAGGCCGAGCATCACCTGCACGAGTCACCGCCCATCATGACCGTGCCGCTGGTCATCCTGGCTGCCGGATCCGTGGTTGCCGGCTTTGTCGGGGTACCCGCGGTTCTCGGAGGCGTGAATTATTTTCATCATTTTCTAGAGCCGTCGATCGGGCCGGTTGTCCAGCCCGGCGCGGACGCCGTGCATCATGGTGTGCAGGGAGGGGTTGAAGCTCATGGTTCGACGACCCTGGAATTGCTTCTGATGGCCATGTCGGTGTTGGTGGGGATTGTGGGAGTGGGCGTTGCGCACCGGCTCTACATAAAGCAGCCATTGGTGCCAGCGCGGCTAGCCGAGAAATTCGCCGGGCTCCACCGTTTGGTCTATGGCAAGTACTTCGTCGACGAAGCCTACGAGACCACGCTGGTCAAACCAGGATATCAGCTCTCGGATAAGCTGCTTTTCAAGGTGATTGATGTGTGGATCATCGACGGCATCGTCAATGCGGTCGGCGTGACAGCGCGCCTATTCGGGTCGGCGGTCCGGCTCCTGCAAACCGGCGTCGTTCGTACGTACGCCTTGTTTTTCCTGCTTGGCATCCTCTACCTGGTTTACAGGCTGGTGGGATGGTGAGCCGTACAGAAAGAGAACCGTTTTGGATCTAGTTAGTCTAGTCACTTTTCTTCCGGTCTTCGGAGCCGTAGCGTTGCTCATCTTTCCGAAGAGAAGCGATGACGCCATCCGTACGTTTACATTTCTGATCACGCTGGTGGTCTTTTTTCTCTCCTTGAAGTTGCTAACGGGCTTCGAAACGAATGCCGACATGCAGTTCGTACAACGGCACTCGTGGATCCCGTCGCTGGGGATTTTCTATAAGGTGGGGATCGACGGGCTAAGCGTTTTTCTGGTGCTGTTGGTTACGTTTACCATGCCCATTACCGTCCTGAGCGCTTTCAAGGCGGTCACAGAACGGGTTAAAGAATTCCACGTCTGTATGCTTCTCTTGGAAACGGCCATGATTGGCGCGTTTGTGGCGCTAGATCTTTTTCTGTTCTATGTGTTCTGGGAATTGATGCTGATCCCCATGTACTTCTTGATTGGGATGTGGGGTGGCGAACGGCGAGTATACGCGACCGTGAAGTTCTTCATCTATACCATGCTGGGGTCTCTGCTCATGCTCGTCGCCATAATCTTTCTCGCCTACGCGCACAAGCAGCAGGCGGGCGTACTCACGTTCGAGCTGTCCCAGCTTTACGGTGTGCAGCTGACCTCGGCGCAGCAGTGGCTAATCTTTCTGGCTTTTAGCCTATCGTTTGCGATCAAAGTACCCATGTTTCCTTTTCATACGTGGCTTCCCGACGCTCACGTCGAAGCTCCCACCGCCGGCAGCGTGATTCTCGCCGGGGTGCTGCTAAAAATGGGCGGTTACGGCTTTCTGCGCTTTGCCATGCCCATGTTCCCCGAGGCGGCCATGAGGGCTATTCCCCTGATCGTCACGCTCGCTATCATCGGTATCATATACGGCGCGCTGGTTGCGATGGTACAAAAGGATGTTAAGAAACTCGTGGCGTACTCGTCGGTTTCCCACCTGGGATTTGTGATGCTGGGGCTCTTTGTGCTCAACGTGCAGGCGGTGGAAGGCGCAATCTATCAGATGTTGAACCACGGACTGTCCACCGGTGCACTCTTTTTGCTCGTCGGGGTCATTTACGAGCGGAGGCACACCCGCATGATCCGCGATTTCGGAGGACTGACCAAGGTCATGCCGATCTATGCCACGATCTTCATGATTGTCACGCTGTCCTCTATAGGCCTGCCCCTTACCAACGGTTTTGTGGGTGAGTTTCTCATCCTTATCGGTGCCTTTAGTCGCAACCCGTGGTGGGGTGCCCTGGCGGCAACCGGCGTCGTACTGGGCGCGATTTATATGTTGTGGATGTTGCAGCGGGTTTTTTTTGGTCCCATCAAACACGCGGCCAACGAGACGCTAAAGGATTTGTCATTACGAGAGATGACCGTGTTCGCACCCATTATTGGGCTGATACTCTTTATGGGTGTCTATCCCAAGCCGTTTCTCGACCGCATGGAGCCAGCCGTCAACAAGTTTATCGCCGAGGTCAAGGACAAGCGTACCACGCTGGGACAGGGGGCAGAGTCGCGCGAATGGACGCTGGTCGACTCGCAGGGTGAAGAGCTGTTGCAAGAATCGGAGAGCAACGTCACGGTGGAGCGGGGTGAACCGTAGTGATGCCGGTAGTCGATATGGACATCATTATGCAGTTGGCGCCCATGCTGGTCATGTTGGTGGGGGGGCTGGCATTCATGCTCTTGGGGGCGATGACGACAGCCGTGGGTCGTGTGCAGCGGTTTTTTGTTATAGTGCTCTATCTTTTGGTGCTCGGCTATGTAGTAAAGCTGTGGGAGTGGGATCCGGCACCGATACTCCACGGTATGCTCATTGTCGATCGCTTCGCGCTTTTCTTTACCGCGGTGGTCACGATTTGCGCCATGGGCACAGTCCTTATCTCTTGCAATTACCTTGGGCGCTTCGGCCTGGATCGCGGCGAGTTTTTCTCGATGCTCTTCTTTTCCAGCATGGGCATGGTAGTCCTGGTTTCGGCTTACGATTTGATCTCCGTGTTCCTGGGGATCGAGCTGATGAGTCTGGCCATCTATGTTCTGGTGGCGTTTCGCAGAAGGGATTTTCTCTCGAATGAAGCCGCCTTGAAATACTTTGTGATCGGCGCCTTCGCCATCGGCTTTTTTCTCTACGGGGTCTCGATTGTATACGGGATTACCGGCAGCACGAATTTCGAGCGTATCGTCTATGCGATCGCAGAGCGCTCACTGGCGACCAACCCACTCTTTCTCCTCGGTGTTGCTCTGATCCTGGCCGGTTTTGCCTTCAAGATTTCATCTGTTCCGTTTCACATGTGGACACCCGATGTGTATCAAGGTGCCCCGACGCCGATCACGTCGTTTATGGCCACAGCGGTCAAAGCCGCGGCCTTTGCCGCTTTTCTGCGGCTCTTTTATATGTGTTTTATGGTCAACAAAGAGCAATGGATCGGCATCATATGGGTTCTGGCCGTGCTCACCATGTCGCTCGGTAACATCGTCGCGCTCGTGCAGAGAAACATCAAACGCATGATGGCCTACTCGAGCATCGCGCACGCCGGATATATAATGATTGGTATCGCCGCCTTGAGCGTCGACGATACCAAGGCGGCGTCGGCCATAATGTACTACGTTCTCGTGTACGCGTTTATGACCCTGGGTACATTTGCCACCATAGCGGCCTTCGAGAAGCGCGACATGACTCGTGGTTTGGAGGAGCCCGATTATGCCGGGCTGGGTGTGGAAAAGCCGTTTTTGGGTTTGTGCATGGCCGTGTTCATGTTTTCGCTCGCCGGAATACCGCCCACAGCCGGCTTTTTCGCCAAGTACTATCTGTTTAGTGCGGCCATTGAACAAGGAATGGTGGGGCTGGCCGTTATCGGCGTGCTCAATAGCGCGCTGTCACTTTATTACTATCTGCGGGTCATCGTCGTAATGTACATGCAGAAAAGCGAGGCGCCGCTTATTGTAAATGACGATATAGGTACGCGTGTGGTTCTCCTCGTCGCTGTCCTCGCCATTTTATGGCTGGGTATTGGCCCCGCCGGTCTTGTGCCCGGCGTAGAGAATATTCTCGAGTGGACACGGTTCTCGCTGGCCAACGTGATGAGCGCGGCTTGGTAGTTCAGGTCTATTCCCACCTGTACCATTCGAGTGGCGTCCCCCGCGGCAGCGTGTACATGGCCCGGCCTAGCCAGATTTCATCGGGCGTTGGCTCCGCTACCCTTTGCGAGATGCCCCCTATCATGAGGTGGTCGGGGTCGGTACTATGCCCCATGCCCAGTGCGTGTCCCACTTCATGGGCAAGGATCCGTTGGAAGCTGCCGACCGTGTCATCCCCCCAGATGGTGCGCAGCCAGATTCGGCCTTTGACTGGAAACCAATCGGCGTCTCGCTCATAGACGTCGTAGTGCTCGCGCGTGGCCCCGCTGAAATACAAGATCGACACCCCGATATCCGGCAGGCTGCCCACGAATTCAAACAGGTCTCGACCCAGCCAGGTCTCCCACCTGAGGAAAACATTCTTGACCGTTTCCTGATAATCCAACCCGTTGCTGACAAACGCCGGCACAAAGACGCTCACGGGGGTGTCCCAAGTCCTCAAGCGATTGTCCGCGAGGGGGTTTGGCGGTTCGTTCATCGTATTACTCATCTGTCTGAACCAGGTCAGAAAGTTCGGGTAATGATTGGTTTCCATTGGCAAGTTGGGCAATAGCCAGAAGTCGGTGGCCTCTCCGCCGGAGACCCATATTGAGGCGGAGATATCGAAGTAGTCGCCAATGCCGCCCATGCCAAAATCATCTGTAATAGAGAACGAGATCTCACGATTGGGCACTGCCAGCGTCAGATAGGTTCCGTCGGGCTCGGTGACCCCGTGGAAACCACTGGTTGCCACACGAATCCCCGGCAGGGGTTCATCGGTAGCGGCATCGCCAACGGTTCCGAACACCTCCCGCGGTTGGTTTTCGGCGGCCAATGTGTTACCCAGCGGCGAGATATTGCCGGACTCGTCCACCGCCCGAACGCCGACCCACTTGAGGCCAATCCAGGTTGACACCCGAATCACCATGAACTGCAGCGCACCCGGATTCCACGGATCGGGTTCAAACAAGGCTTGCTGCGCACGTTGCCATGCGGCTTCGCTGGCCAAGGGCTCATCCGAGTATCTGACGTCGTAACGGGCGGGGCGCCCTTCCGTGCTATCGTCGCCGACGGCGGTCCACCACACGATGAGCTCGAGATAATTCGGGCCGGGCTCACCGGTATCCACGGAAACGATGGTGACGGGTGCGGGTGGTATGGTGTCCGGCGGCGGTGGCGGTGGTGGCAGCGATTGGCGAAGCAGCTGCCACTCGACCGAAGAGCTCAGTGAACCATCCGAGGCACGGGCCGTCACCGTAACGGGTCCGGTGTCATCGACGATGTACCGCCACGAGGCCACGTGCGCGACCACCCCCTTGTCCAGCGCGTAGGTATAACTGAGCGGCTGGGCGTCGGGGTCGCTGGCCGTGACCGAGAAGTCGACGCTGTCGCCAACGGCGACGGTGAGCAACAGGATGTGGGGTTGGTAGCTCTCGATGACTGGGGCGCGCGGGTAGCGCTCCGGACTGTTGATA
This sequence comes from Candidatus Krumholzibacteriia bacterium, assembly GCA_029863805.1. Lineage (GTDB taxonomy): Bacteria > Krumholzibacteriota > Krumholzibacteriia > WVZY01 > WVZY01 > JAOTUR01. The sequence goes on from JAOTUR010000039.1 coordinate 5,995, forward strand.
TCACAGGCCAGAGAACCGATCAACACCGTCAGGGCTATTGCACGTGCCGCCCGGGAAAGGTCCATGACCATTTGTGCCGCCTGTGTGTGACCGATCGGTGGGGTCTCCACAAAGAGGTGCACTAGCAAGATACAAGACGCAACGACCGAGCGACAACTCCAATTTTGGTTCTCTTACCGACGGTGTGACACGGGGTGGCTCGTAACCGCAGGGGCCTGGGAAGATAGGTCGACTAGCCCGACCGCTTACCGAGCTGACGGTGGCGAAAACAGCGGGTCTCATGATCGTTGACCATGCCGACAGCCTGCATAAACGCGTAGCATATCGTGGGTCCAACAAACCTGAAACCACGTCTGCGCAGGTCCTTGCTCATCTGCTGCGACTCGGGGCTGTGGGCAGGAATCTCCGCGAGCGCTCGCCACTGATTCTGTATCGGCTCGCCGTCTACAAACTGCCAAATGTAATCGGCAAAGCTACCGAACTCATGCTTCACCGTCAAAATGTGCTGGGCGTTGCTCACCGTCGATGCGATCTTCAGACGATTGCGCACGATTCCTTGATCCTCGAGGAGAGCGGCCATTTGACGTTTGTCATACCGCGCCACCGAGGCGACATCAAAGCCCATAAAGGCCTGTCGGTAGTTGTCGCGTTTCTTTAGAATCGTCGACCAGCTAAGCCCGGCCTGCGCTCCTTCCAGCGTCAGAAACTCGAACAAGACGCGATCGTCGCGAACCGGGACGCCCCATTCCACATCGTGATAACGAATTTCCAGTTCACTACCACGCGCCCACTGACACCTGTACACTAGCCCTCCCGTGAAGTATCGTCTCTGGGTTCAGCCGCGGCAGGCGTATGCGCTCGCCCCGGCAGCACGAATCGGTACCACAAAAGACCGCTATTCACATCCACCAGCGTGTGCAGAAGCATCGGTACCCATAGCGTGCGGGTAACCACAAAAACCAACGCAAAAACCAACCCGACCGTCCCGGTCTGCACGATGCCTCGACCACCCTGGTAGGTATGGGCGAGTCCAAACAGAGCCGAAGAGCCCACCACCGCACCCGGTAGACCAAACAGTTGGGTGAGGTACCAGATCAGGAAGCCTCTATAGAGAAGCTCCTCACAAATGCCCGCAGTGACCGCTATGAGATGAAAAAGGAATAGCTCTCTTGGTGTAGTGGGTAAGATCGGGCCGCCGACTTTTAGTTTGTGGCGAAGCGTATTCTGGAGCTCTGGGTCTCTGGCCACCTGCCTCGCCTGAACCCCGAGGATTACCAGAGCCAGGACCACGAGCGCGATACCCAGCCACAGTTGCCACCCGCCCAACATCGAGAAGCCAAGGTCCGAGGTGGGACGCGCGGCGCGCAGCCAAACCATGAGCGCGATGGCGGCCAGCGACCACTGCGTGAGCATGGTCTCGATGTACGCCCGAACCCGGGCGCTGGGTAGCCCCGCTGCAACGGCTCTCCTCAAACGCGGAAATCGAAAAAAGGCCACATACAGCGGCCATACCACGGCGATGATCACAACCAGGATATGATCGGGTGTATTGAGCATGGGGTCTGCCAGGATTGACATCGGTCAACGCCAGCCCGGGCTTCGCACGTATGCGGCGGCGTCAGTTTCGACAATGTTCTGGGGGGCTTTGCAAGACCCGGAACACCAGCCTAAGCGAAATGCCGAGCTCGCCGGTCATCCGTGTGCCCCCGCGCTTCTTCACCGTCTTGAGGCCGGCGATCAACGGCCCGCCTATCGAACATCCTACAGATCCGATTTGAGGTTCTTGAGCTTCACACCCCACAGCCGGTCGAAGCGGGCAATCCACATGCGAACCTCTTGCAGCTGACGCGGGCGAAGTGAGTAAAAGCGCTTGCGGCCGACCCTGCTTTTGGCGACAAGATTGGCCTGACTGAGCACACGCAGGTGTCTGGAGACGGCCGGCCGGCTGATGCCAAAGTGCTGGGTCAGGGCGCTGACGTGCATGGCATCCGTCGCCAGGAGCTCCAGAATCGCTCGCCGCGTCGGATCCGCAATCACCGTAAAGACATCTTTCTGAGTGCGTTGCATAGACGGAAGTAAAACAGGTAACCAAGTAGTTACCTGTTTTGACAATAAGTAACCGAATGATTACCTGTCAAGCAAAACCACCGGCTCAGTCTGGCTGCGGCCACCCGCGGAACCTGTGGTAGGCCACCCGGGCCTCGGACCACCACGCGGGCTCCGGATCGGCCGGAAACTCCCATGTCCCCACGTATTCGATGCCCGAGCTGACGACCCTAAAATACCAGAAGCGGCTGCTGATGCATCCCGCCGGACAATCTCCCCACGCGTAGCGAAAGAGGTAGGTCCGCGAACCATCCACCACCCACGGATACACGTTACTCCAGTCTCCCCAGCGCCCGTTTGGCTCGGCGTAGCGAATGTGGTCGAGGTCACCGTATATCTCCGCCAAACGTTGGGGGTGGAGCCGGCCCATGAACTCCAGCACGAGGAACGGCGTGGAGTCATCCAGGCGAGACGTATCCATAACGGCCAGGTGGTACTCCACGTTGAGGGAATCCAAGGCCGCGAGCTCGCCATTCCTGATCGCATCAACACCGCTTTCGGTAAGGCCGAGCAACAACTCACCCACTTGCCACGGGGCGTTAAACTCGACATCGAGCCGCGGTATCGTCGGCATGAACTCATTCCGCACGGCGGCTAGATCGCCAGCGATCGTCTGGTATGACTCTTCGGATGCGAAGAGCTCACCAGACAACCACAGGGCGGCTTCCTCAGCCTCCCGGTTGTCTCGTGGAGCGTCGGGGATAAGGGATCGAATGGGTTGGAATATGGGGGTTGAGTCGGAGTCACCGCAACCGGCAAGGCCCAGGCAGATAGCCATCGCCAGCGCCGACAGCGGAAGCCTCAAAGTCGAAGAGGTTGAGTGCATACCATTATCCTCCGTACTCCACATAGTCTAGCACAAATATGCGGCAGGAACGACCAGAACTCAAACACAAATGTCATCCTGCCAAATCCTTGCCAAAAAAAGACATTGTGGCTTGGCAATCGCCTTTAGGGCCCAGCCATTTGTCGCCGATGCCCACGGATTCCACACGCTGCCAAACATGACCGGTGTCAGGCACCACGCCCACCGGGGCTCGCCGCTCGTGCCATCGACGAGCCCCTGGTGATTCCTCTTCCCCGAACACGCATGGATATCAACAAGCTCTCTTATTAGTCGGCAGTTGCGACAAAGACGATGACGCTCGTGTTCGCGTCCTTGTCGGTGTTTGAAGCGCCATATGTCATGCCCGGCGATGTGGCGACAGCAATGCGGTGGGGACCCAATGCTGGTGGGTAAAAACGATGTCGTGCGGACGGCGGATCCAATCCACGCATCCCCCGACGATTTATACGTGGGGTTACGAGGGTGGGGTATCACGGCGAGGATGACTCACGTTCAAAAATATGTAGCTCTCAAAAAGAGTTGTCAACGGAATCTCGTCATGGACGTTGATCGCTTCGATCACATGTTGAGTTTGTTTTCGAGCAGCGCCTTCACCGATGGCCATTCGGTGTCGAGAATACTGTAGTAAATACTGTCGCGAAAGCGGCCGTCAGCGGTGAGCATATGTTTGCGCAAGACGCCTTCCTCTTTGGCGCCGATGCGGAGGATGGCGGTTCTCGATGGTTGGTTAAGAATGTCGGTCTTGAACTCGACACGGGCACAACCCCAGCTGTCAAACGCGTTGTTGAGCATGAGGTACTTGGCTTCGCTGTTGACAGCGGTCCTCTGCCAACGGGGAGCGATCCAGGTCCAGCCGATCTCGACTCGCCGGTTTTCAAAGTCAATGTTACCGTAGCGCGTGCTGCCAATCACGTACCCGGAACCCCTGTGGATGGTCGCAAAGGGCAGTGACGTGCCATCTTGCTGGTCCGCCAGGGCACTGTCGATATAAGCTCGCATGTCTGCACGTGAGCGAACCTGCGAAGGGCTCCACCGCCAGATGCGTTCGTCCAGGCCAACGGCCACCAAGCCGTCGAGATGATTGACTGTCAGCGGCTCGAGACGAACGCGTCGACCCTCGAGTGTAATCGGTCGTATTGTCATGGGTGAAACGTGCGATCCACCGTGAGCGAGGTCATTCTTATGCACTCGCCAGTCGTGCAGCCCCCGCTGCTAGCGCTTCAAGAGCGCAATGGCGATTTCCCGGCCAAGACCCTGCGAATACGCCAGGTGTATCCACAACATAGCTAGTGATTCCAAAAGACGCGCCGTCGACAGGCGACCGCCATCGCACACCTCAAAACCGAGCTCGGCCGCCAGCTTTGACACAACCGCTTTTGCCGCTGTGTCGTCGCCGCAGATAAACATGGTCGCCTTGTGGTCTCCATAGGCGGGGTCGGCCATATTGTTTGACCCGGTTGTATTGAAGGCCTTGACCACCCGGGCACCTCGCGCCCATTCGGCAACCTGTTCTCCTGCAGACTTGCCTGCACCCATAGTTTTTCCGTCGGGCCCCTCACCAATGGGGTTCGTGCAATCGACCAGGATTTTGCCAATGAGATCACCGGCCACGGCGATGGCATCACGTGCCGCCTTCAACGGCGTGGCCAGAACCATGACCTCCGATGACGACACCGCATCGAGGACGCTGGCCGCGCGAGCTTTGTTCTCGGTAAGCTTCAAGAGCGATTTGACTTTCGGGCTAGCGGGATCACGGGTTCCAAAAGTGACTTCGTGACCCACCTCCGACCAACGCGCACCGAGTATGCCCCCCACGTTACCGGTTCCAATGACAGCAATTTTCATTCGCTCTCCTCGTTAGACATGCACACCCGTCGCCCACATCGACGACCGCTACGCCCAGTTCAGATCCCATGGGCATGAAGGCCAGTACCGAGCTCAGGGTTGCTTGGGTATGGCTGTGGATGATGGCCGGATCAACGCCAAACTCGCGGTATGCCCGTGCAGGAAATTCTTGCCACCTATTGGACCTATTTCGCCGGCACAGAAGAATCCGGCAAGGTTGATGCCGGGGAAAAACTGCCGTATCGCCGATATATCGCCGTTTGCGTAATCGTACAAGCGCGTGCCACGGCCATTGCACGAGAACAAAAAGGCGCCGCTGGGCTGGCCAAACAGCGCATGCGGCGTAAGCATCATCTCGAGATCTTCCTTTGCCGTCAAAGCATCGCGCACGTGAAACTGCACCACTTCTCCTTCATCGATGTAGTCACCGACTGTAATCGCTCCACTGTCTTGGTCGATTCCCATAACCCCTCGAATCAAGAAATCACCCCTGCCCAATAGCTCCTTTTTTGAATCAATGGCGCGACCGACAAAAAGGCCGTTGCGCAAAAGCTCCCGTTCCTCGCCTGACATTTCGGATAGTAACTCTTGCAGACAGTCGAGCGGTGTCTCGCCTTCGAGATCCGCGATGACGTTATCCTTGGCGTTGGTAACGCGGAATACGGGGCCGATAGGGCGGCAACCCTGTGATACGATGATATCGACATCTAACTCCCCCGCGAAGGCGACGGCGATGGCTCCGTCGCGGACTACCTCGTTTCCGACAATAAGAGCGCTCTTGCCGGGTGCCGGCGCCCCGCTCGCCATGCCGCCGATGATTGGTGTTCCGGGGAAAGCGGTGTTGAAAGCACCGAGCAAGTCATCCATCGGCGTCGTAAACGGATCCGCGATCATAAGGAACATGCGAGTGGAGTCTGGAGGCTTGCAGCTGTCGAACAACGACACCGAGCCACCGAGCATTTTGTGAAGTTGCGGAGCGCGAAAAACCAATGGTTCGACGACCGCATTTGGCAAGCGAGCAGCAACGAGCGTTATCGCCGGAGTACGCTCGATCTCTTCGTTGCTGCCGATGACCCCCTCACCAGTACAGCCGACCAGCATCCGCGGCTTTAGTTCATCGTTTATGGCGCGTGCGAACGCTTCAACCTCATCACCGAAGTGAGAAGACAAAAAAATCAAGGCGAAATCGATCGCGTCTGCCAGTCCCTGGCGGCGGATTTTGGACGCAAGGTCCGGTATGGCTGTGAGCAGCTCCGCCTCCGTGCTTGTGGCCGAGGCAAAACGCATGGGGTCAGGCATTAACAAGCTCCTTTGCATTGGCGCCGGGCTCTTTTGTGCTACGATGATGTTACGCGATTTTAACAGACCGTTAAAGGGATTCCGTGCCGTGTCTCGTCGCTCAACTTGGCCGGGTGCTTTTCGCGTGATCGAGGTTGTTGGTCGTACCATCCACGCGTCGAGCTCTGGGACTATCGGTAGGGACCAAGACAAGATCGCCTAAAAAAACGATTTGAGATCGAACGACGGATTCTGAAGCTCCTCATCCTTGCCGGTCACATCCACACGGCGGCGGATGAGACGCTGAAGCTTTGGAAACTCCCTTTTGTTACCGTTGATGGCAAAGTATGCCTTCAGCGTGTTGTCACGCAAATAGAGGACGATAACGAGGGCTCACCGAGGCTGCCCCGCAACAGCGTGCGGTCGCGTGCGGTCTCATCGCCTGCGCATTCAATGTGTAGGTCAAAAACATCCGACCACACGTAGGTCAGAAGATCGTACTTTTGCGGGGTGCCTGCCATATTGAGTCCGGCCACTTGACCACAGTACTCGGCGTGCCCCCAGTGTTCGACCCGACGCCTCTTCTTGAACACAGGATCCGGGTAGTTCACGACATCGCCACCGGCATAGATGTCCGGGTGCGAAGTTCGCAAGTGTTCGTCGACGACGATGCCGTTTTCGATATCTAGCCCCGCCCGCCGCGCAAATTGGACAGCGGGGGCGATGCCTACGCCTATACAGACAAAGTCACACTCGATTTGCATACCCGATACGGTAAGCACAGAGTGAACGCGGTCGCGACCGCGCAGCTCTTGGGGTCTGTCGCCGGTCACACAAACGAATGCCACGAGTCTCGCAATGGTCCTGAACGTATTTGGCCAGCGTCGTATCGAGGAAACGCGGCCAAATATGAGGAAGTGTCTCGATAACGGTCACATCGACACCCGCATGGGTCAGAGAGGCTGCCACCTCCATGCCGATAAAACCGGCGCCGATCACCACCGCACGTCTTCCCGGTCCAGCCTCAGAGGCGATGCGTCGCGCATCTTCCATTGTCCGCAGGTAATACACGCCAGCCAATTTGGCTCCGGGGATGTTCAACCGCAACGGGTCGCCACCGGTTGCGATGAACGCTTTTTCAAATTGGATAACCTCGCCGCCTGCGAGCTCTACGGTTTTCACATGTGTATCCAATGCGACAACCGGGTTACCGAGAATGACCCCTATATTCTTATCCTCAAAGAACCGCGGCGGATCGTAGATAACTTGCTCGATCGACTTTTCTCCGCGGAGCAGTTCCTTGGAAAGCGGCGGGCGGTCGTAGGGTAGGTGAAGCTCCTTGCTGGTCAGCGTGATCGAGGAACCGGATTCCTTCATGCGCAACATCTTGGCCGCCTGGCTGCAGGCCAGTCCACCGCCGATCAACAGATGCTTGGTGGAGGTCATCATGCGCGCCTGGCTATTCACCCTCGAGCTCGGACTTGAGCGACAAGAACTGAAGTAGATCCTTGAGTGTAATGACCCCCAATAGACGTCCACTATCGACCACCATCAGTCTGGAAACGCCCGACTGGCTCATTCGCGACAGCGCCTTTATGGCGCTCACATCCGGTGCAACACTATTATGGGGCCCGCAGGTCTCGGCGAGATCCCTTACCGTTCGCTGATGCCACTGTTGCCGGTCGATGCTCTTTACCTCCCTGGTGGTAATGCAGCCAATCAGGGTTTCACCATCCAGCACGGGAAACATCTTGAAGTGATACCGGTAGACATAATCCTCGACCAGCGCCGAGATCGAGATGTGAGGAGGCACCGTTATCGGATTCGTCTGCATGAAACGGCTTACCGTCTCACCCTCCAGCGTCTGACGCACCATCAGCTGCTGGTATGACATGGTGGCTGCACCACGCAAGAACATGCCGATGAGAAAATACCAAACACCGCCGACGAGATTTCCTCGTACGGCGCTCAGGACACCTAGCCCGATCAACACGTAGGAGAAACCGACACCGATCCTTGAAGTGATGCGCGTGGCTTCGACCAGACTCTTCTTGCGCTCCCACAGCAACGCGCGCAGGACCCGGCCGCCGTCGAGCGGAAACGCGGGGATCATGTTGAACAACACGAGGATGCCATTGATGAGAGCCAAGTACTTGAGGACACCATTCAGCGCATCCGGCCACGCCAGGGCGTTGCCGAGCGAAAACAGGGCGAGACAGGCGAGCGAGACCAGAATGCTGGCTAGGGGGCCGGCGATAGCCACCTGAAACTCGGCCCGCGGGCTCGGTGGCTCGTCGGTCATCTCTGCGACACCGCCAAAGATAAAGAGCGTGATACCCCGCATCACTACGCCGTGGTGACGCGCAACCACCGAGTGGGAAAGCTCGTGGAGGACTATAGAAATGAAAAGCCCCACCGTTCCAGCGATTCCCATCCAAATGTATATCACCGAGGGAAGGGACTCGTACCAGAAAGGGAAGACGCCCGTGGCAAGCGACCAAGTGACGATGACGGCAAGAAAAAACCAACTTACGTCGATACGGATCGAGAAACCGTAGAGCGTAAACAGATGAAATTGTCTTCCAAACATCTTTATAAGTGCCCTCCGTTAGCGACCATTCGCCCGGCGGCCGTTTTGCATCATACCGCACTTATTGCGCGGGGTCGCTCTAATCCCGCCAGGGAATAGCTAGATTGAGCCTCCTCAGTTTGTCCTCCAATTCGCTGCGCTCGCGGTTTCTCTTTAGCCCTTTTTCACCGCGTTTTAGCCAACCGAACTCTTCGGCCAGAGCCATGGCGCTCTCTCTCTGCCCTTTGGCGAGCGCCGAGATAATTTCTACATCGAGCTTGGTTAGGTTCATCATCTCCATGCGATAGTCGAGAAATGCCTGCCAGGCGATCGGACACCACTTTGCGACAACCTCACAGCCGATGGTTTGTGCATAGTCGCGGATCTCGACCTGCGCGTGATCATCGATGCGAAGTGACAAAAAGTGAAATAAATTGTGGAGATCTATCTTCCAATACGCCTCGGTGTACGTCGATAGCGGCAAGTCTTTGCGCGCCTGTTCGCGGGCGACCCCGGCCTGCAGCCTTCGTTGATAAACCTGGCGGACGTATTCCTGGAGTTCGACTTCTTCGTGCGACAGCGATTTGCCCTGCCGTGGATCGACAAATCCTTGGCTTCCCTGCTTGCTCGACGACGATTGTTGCCTCCATTTGTCGGGAGTCGTTTTCTGGGCAGCGTCTATGGCGACCGAATAGCGTGTACTGTACTCATTCACGTTGGCTGTCCTGTGTCTTATCCACTGCCGCCAACAATCCATCGGTACCCGCACGTGCAGTTTTATCTCGCACATCTCAAAGGGTGTCGTATGCCTGTGCCGCATGAGATAACGTATGAGTCCTCGGTCTTCGCTGATTTTTTTTGTGCCTTTGCCATAGGATACTCGAGCTGCCTGGACGATAGACTCGTCGGAGCCCATGTAATCGACTACCCGCACAAACCCATCGTCGAGCACCTTGAAGGGCACTCCGAGGATTTGATCGAGCGCAGCCACGTGGGTCCGCGCGAGTTTATCGGGATCTAATGTCATGAACTCTACCCCGGGCCCGAGTCAACCAGCAATTCGTCTGTTCGCAAGCATCATTCAGAGAGCGAATGGAGTGAACTCTATATAATAGATTCAAGAAAACAGAAATGTCAATTGCTCACTGCGAAGCCAAGAGATCTTCGAAGGTGCGATCGTAAATCGGGGCCATGACGCGCCAATCGTAACCAGAGACCGCGTGACGAAATCGCACGAGAGGACCGCGGTCGATCTTTGTTACCGCACTGTCGAGTTTTTCCACCAGGTCTGCGAAGTCGGCATAAAAGCAGAACCGATGAAGGTCGTGGGGTATCAGTTCGGGATACGCAAGGCGGCGTGGTAAGAGCGGATAACAACCGCAGTACACGGCTTCGATTACGCTACCGCCGAAGAAATCTTGGTTCGATGTCACGGGCAGAACGTCCGCACGCCACAGCCATTTGGCATACTCCGTCTTGTCCTCCACGTAGCCCTTGTGAATGACACGGTCTGCCAGCTCGCTGATACCCTGATGGAATGCCTGCGGTGTCACGTCAAACACCTCGCCCAGAAGCGCGACGTCGAACGATCGCCCACGTTGTGACAGCACCGCCAGTGCCCTGAAGAAATGTTCAGGGTTCTTGTCGTATTCCCAGCGGTGATTCCAGACGATGAGTGGTCGCGCGTTGGGTATGACTGGCACCGATCCAGTATGGGTCTCGCCACTCCCGTCTGCAGGACGCGGCGAGCGTACCTCGTCGAACCACAGAAGATCAAGCCCAAGGGGCAAAACCTGACTCTTCGCCGCGATCCGATCGACTTGGCCGAGTTCGTTGTGATCGGGAAACTGTTTTAGAAAATTTGGTAATTCGTCGAGAAAGGAGTCGCGATGGTATCGCGAATTGAAGAACACGCGCTGGGCAGCAAGAGCGGAAGTCACATTGATAAAACTGTAGTGTTTGTCGCGCTCACGCTTGAGATCCCTGTCCTGGGGCGACCAGGGATAGGTGAGCTGGTTTTCGTGTAAGTACACAGCCGTGGGAATGCCGGCCGTGAGGTGTCTGGTCAGCGCAAGAAACGTGGTCAAGTCCAACATATCGGTGGCCACTATGAGGTCTGGCGAGAAACCAGCTTCAATGAACTGTCGGGAAAGGGTGATGGCGCCGCCGTGCATGCGCCATTTCCAGTGGTTCCCGCCCAGCTTGAGAATATTTACCTGATGCCGGCTGTGCCCCGCGAAACCGTTGGCCCACGAGGCGTGGGATCCGGTAAAAAACGGCTCAACGATCAGAATGTTCATTGAATGTCGCAACTAACGAACGCTTCGCGATCATGCCAACGCATTATTTGCAAACGGCTATGGCACCAGGGCCCGGCCCAGGTCTTCGATTATGTCGTCGGTCGACTCGATGCCCACGGACATGCGTACCAGCGTATCGGAGATACCACTCTTCTGGCGGTCTTTGTCGGACATTCCCGCGTGCGACGTGACCGCCGGTCGCGTTAGAAGCGTTTCGACGCCACCTAGGCTGGGGGCAATAAGCGGAATCTCGACCGTACGCATGAAGCGATCGACATCGGCAAGACTGCCTTCCAGCTCAAAACTCAACATGCCGCCGTATCCGTCGAAAAGGTCTTTGGCCCGCGCATGATCGCCGTGGCTCTCGAGGCCTGGGTAGTTGACCTCTCGAACGGCGCGATGCGAATCGAGGAAGGTGGCGATCTTGAGTGCGCTTTTGTTCTGTTGCTTTACACGAAGCGCCAGAGTCTTCAAGCCACGATGAAGCAGATAACAGGCGTGTGGATCCAGGGTGCCGCCGAGGTGATCGAGCTTGTGCTTGATTTTGTGCACCCATCGCTCGCTACCGATCACCGCGCCGGCGACTAAATCCGAATGGCCGTTGAGGTACTTCGTACAACTGTGAAACGAGATGTCGAAACCGGCCTCTGGGGGGCGAAAATTGATGGGGCTGGTGAACGTATTGTCGATCATCGAAACCAGGTTGTGCGCCCTGGCGAACTCGACGACGGATCGCAGATCCCCGACACCCATAAGGGGGTTCGAAATGCTCTCGACATAGAACACCTTGGTGCTCGTTCGCAGCTTGGATTCCCAGGAGCTGGGATCGGCGGGGTCGATAAAGTCATGTTCGATTCCCAGCTCGGGGAGATCTTTGGTGACAAGGTCGTGAGTTCCGCCGTATAGCGTGTTCTGCACCATCAGGTGGTCGCCGCTAGACAGAGCGGCCAACAACCCGGTCGATATCGCCGCCATGCCACTCGATGTCACCAGGGCGCTTTGTCCGTTCTCGATCGCCGCAAGTTTGTTGCTCAGCACAATGTGATTCGGCGTATTGTTAAGCCTGATGTATCTGATGTCGTGGTAGCCCTCGCCGCCAAACGTTTCGAACATGGCTGACTGAAAGATGGGCATGGCGACCGCACCCATGACGCGTGGATCCGGCTCGCCGGCACGAATAAGCTTGGTTTCAATGCGGTTGGAATCTCTGGTCATGATCTACTCCTTTTTGCATCCGCTGGCAGGAAGTGGATTGACAGCTGTGCGACAATTGGGCGATCGTATTCTTGATTTGATTTCGAGAGAATCTCGTGGCTCGTAACGACTGCCGAATCATAACACATACCAGGTTCGATGCGCTATCCAATGACAATTCTGCTGACACTGCTGGCTACTTATCTGTTTGTTTGCCTCATTCTCTTTGTCTTCCAGTCCCGTTTCGTCTTTTTCCCTGACCGCGCGCTGGTCGCGACACCACAAAGTGCGGGGCTCGACTACCAGGACGTGTTTTTCAAGACAGAGGACGGTGTCATGCTGCACGGCTGGCACGTGCCGGCACCGGGCGCTCGGGACGTGTTGCTATTCTTTCATGGCAACGCTGGAAACGTCTCCCATCGTCTCGATTCAATCCGAATATTTCACACCTTGGGGTTTTCGGTCTTTATCATCGATTACCGCGGTTACGGCAAGAGCGCGGGCCGCATGGGCGAAGCGGGCTCGTATAAGGATGCGCGGGCCGCGCTGCGCTATGTCACCGGTGACCTGGGTGTCGGTCTCGACCACATCATCTACTTTGGGCGA
>JAOTUR010000296.1 GCA_029863805.1 Candidatus Krumholzibacteriia bacterium
CCTTCAGTCTGTGGGACAACAAGCAGAACGCAGATGCGTACAACCACGACAAGTACCCCGAAGTACTGAAAGCCCTGGAAGGGTTAATGGATGGCAATCCTCGGGTTGAAACGTGTGAGGTTGGAAACTCGACCTTTCACAAGCTCGCCACTGCGCTGGCCTAAGGCCGCTACCGCCTGTTTGAACCCGTGTTGAACGGCCGCTCTGCCGCCTGAATTTTCTTGACTGGACGGCATCCAAACACCGGGCCACGTTTGAACAGACACACTGGCCATGGCAATAAGCTTTCATTCCTCGTGGGGGCGGACTGAGTCCGTCCCCATTTGGTTTACGCCCGCGCACCACGAACCTCCACTATCCGTCGCTTTCTATCTCGCTTCGGACTCCACGATCGCCGATCAACTCCCTTTTCCCGGCGACCCGCCACGACGGGTGCGGTTGTACGTCCCTAACATTTTTCTTGCCTCACCTTGTAATCTTCGAGAACATCCAGATGTTACAGATGCCAGAGCGAACGATGGAGGAGACAAACGAGCGTTGTGACTTCACGCCGATAATTGCAAACGGCGCAGCGTATTGAAAAGTGATAGGTGATAATCATGGGAAAACGCGTTTCCGTTCGGAATACTAGGTACGCGATCTTCTGGGCAGATCCCAAAACAGGTTTGATCATAAACTGTAATGAGGCTGCGGAGGTCCTCCTGGAAAGGAAGAAGAAAGACATAATAGGATCCCACCAGAGGACGCTTCATCCGCCGGATACGGCCGACTACTACACCAACATGTTGAACACGAGTGCAGAAAAGGAAGGGGCTCATGATCTGAAAGTAAAAGTAATAACCAGTTCGGGAAAGGTAAAACCCGTGCACAGTTTTGCGAGTATGACCTTGGTAGAGGGGAAACTAGCAATCCAGGGAATATTCGAGGACATTTCGGAGCGTCACGAGGCGGCGGAGGCGTTAGAGGTTTCTGAAGTTCGTTACCGCAGGCTCTTTGAAACTGCCAAAGACGGGATAATAATTCTCAACGCAGAATCGGGGACGATAGACGACATTAACCCATTCCTCGAAGACATGTTGGGCTACTCTCGTGAGAGCCTGGTGGGAAAGAAACTGTGGCAGATCGGCCCCATGAAGGACGTCAAGGCATGCAAGAAAGGGTTCGAGGAATTGCAGAGCGTAGAGTATATCCGTTACGAGAACTTGCCGCTCGAAACCAAAGACGGTCGGTTAATCGAAGTCGAGTTTGTCAGCAATGTGTACATGATTGACCATACAAGAGTGATTCAGTGCAACATTCGGGATATTACCGAGCGCAGGGTTGCTGAGCGCGCCGCCGAGGAAGCCCGTGAATTCGCCGAGAGTATTGTGAGCACCATACGTGAACCCATGCTGGTCTTGAACGCTGACCTTCAGGTAGTCAAAGCCAATCGTTCCTTCTACAGCGCTTTCAAAACAACACCCGAAAAGACTGAAGGGCACTCCATCTATCAGCTGGGCAGCCAACAGTGGGATATCCCCGAGCTTCGCCACCTGCTGGAGATTCTGGACAAGAGCACTGCTTTCGACGACTTCGAAGTGGAGTACGAATTTCCTGTCATAGGGCGACGGACAATGCTCTTGAACGCCCGAACGGTATACAAAGAAACCAATAAGATGGAAGCGATTCTCCTTGCCGTTGAGGACATCACCGAACGCAAGAAGATGCAGAAGGCGCTGCAGGAAAGCAAAGAGCGCTTTGAATATAAGAGTTATCACGACGGCCTGACGGGACTTTACAACCGGAACTATTTTTCAGAACAGATGGCGCGCTTGGGCAAAGACCTCGCTCGCTCGGCGCCCGTAAGCATTATTTCCATCGATGTAGATGGACTGAAGATAATAAATGACACGCTTGGGCATAAAGTTGGTGATGACCTCCTGATATCGGCAGCAACGACCATATCAGCGTGTTTTAGAGAGGTGGATTTAGTAGCAAGGATTGGCGGAGATGAGTTCTCCGTAATACTTCCGGGTGTCGATCGGAAAGCTGCCCTAGCAAAGAAAGCAAAGATCTCGAAACGGGTCCTCGCGTTTAATCGTGGGAACCCGGTCGTTCCAATAAACATGTCTGTAGGAGTGGCGACATCTCGAGGTGTTGAAAAAGAAACGATCTATGACATATATCAAAGAGCGGATGAGAACATGTACCAATACAAACTCATACAGGCCAAGAGTCAGAAGAGCAAGGTAATAGACATGCTGTTGGCGGCCTTATCAGAAAGGGATTTTGTGGCACAGGGGCATGCGGAAAGACTTTCAATAATGGCGGAACTCATTTCTCGTAGGTTGCGCCTCCCGGACGACACGAGGAAAAACCTGGTTCTCTTGGCCAAGGTCCACGACATAGGGAAGGTGGGTATCCCTGACAAAATCCTATTCAAACCCAGAAAGCTGTCTGAAGAAGAACATGGAAAAATGAAAGCGCACGCTCAAATCGGGTACGGACTAGCGAGTCGTTCCAAGGAGTTGTTTCATATAGCCGATCTCGTCCTCCACCACCATGAATTCTGGGACGGCACGGGTTATACCGCGGGTTTGAAGGGTGAACAGATACCCTTGGAATGCAGGATATTCTCAATAATGGATGCCTACGATGCGATGACCAACACGAGGCCTTATCGCAAGGGCATGAGCACGAAGCGAGCGATAAAAGAGTTGAGTAGATGTTCAGGAACCCAGTTTGAACCAAGACTTGTAGATGAGTTTATTAAATTTGTGGAGCACAAGCGCCCCGTAACGCAAAACGTTGCAGGGCGATCGTCTAAATTATAGAAGCTGCGACTTGATCTGACAGTTGACCTCAAAAGAAGAGGTCGTCATGCCACCCTGCTTGGCAACTTCAAAACGGAGAGGCGCGGGGCTTCGTACGGATGGTCTTCATGATAAACGAAACGCTGCACTAAACCATTCGAAGCTTTCGCATTTCTATGGCAATAAGTCTCGCCGCCCGACAACATTGTCGAGCATCCGTGCGTCGACCACCTAGTCCGAAGAACAAAATCGCCCCGCAACGCAAAACGTTGCAGGGCGATCGTCTAAGTCTATGGTGGGGAATACGATACGAACCTCGAACTTTCGAACCGTTCGTACAGGCCCTGCTCTCCGCCTAGAAGCCCGTCTCAGAGACTCTAACCCCAAAATCCTGGCTCTCAGGCGGGTGTCCATCGCTGAGCATATAATGATGATTCGCATGGGGCCACTGCCCACCAGGCTCACGCCTACAGGATCCGACGGTTTGAGTAACTCGTGGCCCGGCCGTATGAACCGCTTCCCCGGTAAGGATCAAACATTCCGACGAACGAGTCGGAAAGTGGTACGATCAGAAGAGGGATCACGTCTCACCATCGAATTATTGGCGTGCACCCCGACGGATAGCCTCCGGGTTTGCCCTGACTAGGATGGCGTCAGATTTCCCGGGCTCTCTTCAAGCACGGACGAAACGTTTTAGACCTCTTTAAAGGATTTGCCATGACCACAGTTGCAATCGTTGGCGCGGGAATGATGACCAAACCTATGGTCGACTACTTCATCGACCGCTGCGGCTACCACGTCATCGTTGCCAATCGCACCCTGTCGAAGGCCGAGAAACTCATCGCCGGACGCCCGGAGGGAAAAGCTGTCCCTTGGTCGGCCGAGCACCCGGAAGTGCTCGACGATGTGATGGCCGAGGCCGACCTCGCTATCAGCATGGTTCCCAAGCCCGTTCACATCCACGTGGCTCGCGCCTGCCTTCGTCACCGCAAGCACATGCTCACGACGTCGTACGAGATCCCCGAACTCCTCGCCCTCGATGCGGAGGCCAAGGAGGCGGGTATTCTCATTCTCAACGAGCTGGGCGAGGTGCCCGGCATGGACCACTTCGGAACCCAGCTCGTACTGGACGAGGTCAGGACCGAAGATGGGCGTGTCATTAGCGTGAACTCTTATGGCAGCGGCCTGCCCGCGTTCGAGTTCAATCGCAATCCGTTTGGGTATAAATTCTCGTGGGATCCGCGCACCGTGTTCGTTGCTGCGCAGACGCCGGGTGCTTACCTGGTGAACGGCAAGAAGGTGCACGTTGACGGCGACAAGTTATTCGAGCACTTCTGGCTCGTCGACATCGAGGGATTGGGAACGTTCGAGTCTTACCCCAACAAGGACGTGGAGAAGTACATGAAACCATTCGGACTTCCCGACGACGTGTCGTTCTACCGGGGGCTCCTCCGCTTCCCAGGCTACTGTAACAACATGCGGGCCATCATTGCTCTCGGTCTCATGGAATCGGAGGATTACCACGACCTCTCGGGAAAGACCTATCGCCAGTTAATGGCATCACTGGTAGACACGCGCGATGTGGGCAACGTGGAGCATGCTGTGGCCACCTATCTCGGTGTCAACTTCAACGCC
>JAOTUR010000334.1 GCA_029863805.1 Candidatus Krumholzibacteriia bacterium
GTGCCCTGCGAACCAGGATCTCGAATCACCGAGACCCGTGCCGGCTGGATGACTAGAAAAGATAGTCCGCAGTGGCTTGACAATTCGTCAGTAATAAAGAGTAGTATATGAACAAGCGAAAAGTAAGGGTCTAGAGACTTTGGGAATATCCGATGTTTGTTGATGCTGTAGAAAAAGCTGTTCGTTTCACTCGTGCGCTCCCGGGCCTGCGCGGGCAGAGTGATGGTCCGGCTTTCGATGTTGAGGGTCGAGTCTGGGGTATACGGTCACGAACGAAACATCTCGATCTTAATTTTGACGTTACTGTAGAGGTTCTCCGTAAAGGGGCGAAGAAGCAGGTGCGTGACCATGCCTTCTTGCATGTGGGTCATTGCATGCACGTAGACGTCCTCAAGGACTTCATGCGCGAGCATCGTGTGGTCTTTGACGAGGCCTAATGTGACAGGTTTCTTGCCGTTGATAAGCTGCAGCTAGCAAGCGCAGGCATTTGGGTCTTTGCTCCGATGTAACCACACCAAGGCAAGGACGGTGCCGATCACCGACGAGCTTCGGTTCACCAAGTGCAAGACCCGGTGTTTATTCCTATCCAATTATCGATCCGACAGTCGAACCGGCGTTGAACGCCGGGGGAACACCCACAAGAAAGAATGATGCAGTCGCATTATTGACTGCCGATGGGAGAATGTTGTACACGGTTTAATGATCCTGCGACTTCACGGCACGGATGTTACGTCACAAATGGACATCAGGTGTGCGAGGAGTCGTTCAATCGGCCTTCTCAGGCCATTGAGGTGGAATAACGAGCCGTTTTACCAGGGAAGCGAAGCGCAAGCGCACATGAGGACTAAGGCCTCCCGAGAAGACGTGGAGGTCTTGGTCTTTTTTTTGGCGTGTTGAATCGCCATCTTGCCAACCCCACGTACCCGGACGCATCCCATACTGTGGGCCCTGTCGGAAGCACTTTGTGTAGTGCTCGCGTAACTGACAGCAGGACAATTCGTTAGTGGCGTCTCCTAAAGTAACATGCTCTCTGTTACCGCTCCACTCAAATGCCCCCACGGAGGGCGTCGCAGTGCAGCCATCGAAGTCTCGCCGGACAAAGCCTTTCGGGGCGACGGGCGTTGCGACTTCCCGTCGCATCTGATGCGGCCGCAATCGGCAATCCTGCTTTCAACGACGTTAGGGCTCTTGGAAGAGCGTCCGCGCGGGTCTCCCGCGTGGTTAAAGTCAATTGACGTGTGTCGAATTTCTCTCTAATATCCAATGAAACCTACAGAGCGACCCCGTTTGCGGAACTCCTGATCACGGCCGTGCGCCGATGGGGCCGTGCAAGTGTTCGGTCCCACCAATATCGTGAGCGTCGGGAAATCAGTCATTGTGTAGACAGTATCCTGCGTCAGTATGAGATCTAGCCGTACGACTGGACAAGCTGGCGACAAGTTCTTCCGAGGTTGCGGAGCAGTCTAATGAACGATAGCGAAGAGTCGAGGGTATTGAGCGAGCAAAAAAACGCTCACATCAGGATGATCGTCAACGATGAAGAAATCGAGGTATCGTTCGCCGCCTATAAGACGTTGCTCGAGGTGTTGCGAGAGGACCTGCGACTCAGCGGCACCAAGCACGGTTGCGAGCTCGGCGAGTGCGGCGCCTGCGCCGTGCTTCTCGATGGCGAGCCCGTGCTCTCATGCCTCACGCTGGGACTCGAATGCGACGGACGCGTTATCACAACTGTAGAAGGCCTCGCCGTTGATGCAAGGCTCCATCCAATCCAGGAGGCCTTTGCCGATCTGGGGGGCACCCAGTGCGGCTACTGTACCCCGGGCATATTGGTCACTGTCAAAGCACTTCTCGACCGCGTTTCTCGTCCGACACGCGAGCAAATCCGCGAAGCACTGTCGGGTGTCATTTGCCGCTGTACCGGTTACCAGCAGATTTTTGAATCAGTCGAAGCTGCCGTGGAACGGACTACGGAGGGCGAGTCGTGAGCAGGAGACAGCCTCGTAAATACAACGTGATCGGTTCTCCGCGCCGCCGAGTGGACGCTCGAGCCAAGGTCACCGGCCAAACCCAGTTCGCCGACGACATCGTCCTTCCGCGTATGCTGCACTGCAAACTGCTGCGCTCGTCGGTGCCCCATGCGCGAATTAAACGCTTGGACATAACGCGCGCCAAGGCCCACCCGGGAGTCCACCTGGTACTCACCGGAGCCGACCTTCCCATTGAGTTTGGCATTTTACCCGTGAGCCAGGACGAGCAAGCGCTCTGCGGCGATAAGGTTCGTTTTGTAGGTGACCCTGTGGCCGCGGTCATCGCCCGTGACGAGTTCACTGCCGGTGAGGCCCTGGACCTGATCGATATTGATTACGAACCCTTGCGAACGATTTCTGATCCCGTAGAAGCCATCGTGAATGCCGAACCCAGAATCCACGATTACGGCGAAGAGGGCAATATTCATAAGCGAGTGGCATTCTCGTTTGGTGATGTCGATGGGGCGCTGGGCGAAGCCGACCGTGTTTTTGAAGACATTTTCTTTTATCAAGGCAATACGCATCTGCCTCTTGAACAGCACGCCGCAGTCGGAGACATCGATCGCGACGGAAAACTCACCCTGTGGTCGAGCACTCAGACACCGCACTATGTGCACCGCGCCTTATCCAGGGTGCTGGAGATCCCAGCGGCCCATATCCGGGTCATCGCCTGTCCCAACGGCGGCGGTTTCGGTGGTAAGAGCGATATTTTTAACCACGAGATCATCGTGGCCAAGGCCGCGCTACAGCTGGGGAGGCCGGTCAAGATCTGTCTGACGCGTGAAGAGGTGTTTTACGCCCACCGCGGGCGTCATCCGGTGCTGATGAGGTACCGGACTGGGGTGACCAAGGACGGAAAGATTACCGGCATGCATCTCCAAACCCTTGTCGACGGCGGAGGGTATGGATCCTACGGTGTGGCCAGTCTCCTCTACACGGGGGCTTTACAGACCGTGACTTATCACGTTCCACGATACGGCTTCCGGGGATGCCGCGTTTTTACCAACAAACCGCCCTGCGGGCCCAAACGCGGGCACGCAACCGTCCAACCGCGTTTCGGACAAGAGATTCAGCTGGACAAGATCGCTGACGCGCTGTCCATTGATCCCGCTGATTTGCGATTGGGCATCGTCGAAAAACCCGGCTCGTTGACGGCCAATTATCTGCGTATCGGGACCATCGGTCTGGCAGAGTGCATTCGCCGGGTAGTAAAGGTGTCGGCGTGGAAGAACAAGTTCCGCAAGCTGCCGTCCGGGCGCGGTGTGGGGTTAGCCTGCTCTTCCTACCTGTGTGGGGCGGGGCTACCAATTTACTACAACAAGATGCCGCAATCGGGGGTGCAGATACAGCTCGACCGGTCAGGCGGCGTCACCGTCTTCAGCGGTGCCGCGGAGATCGGCCAGGGCTCCGACGACGTGTTGGCCGCCGTGGTGTCCGAGGTGTTGGGGATCGAGCCGTTTGATATACGATGTGTGACCGGCGATACCGATCTCACACCCGTGGATCTGGGTTCTTACTCGAGTCGAGTGACGGTGATGATGGGGAATGCGGCAATTCAGGCAGCCGAGCGCGTGCGTGCTCTGGTGGCCTCTGCGGTGGCAGACAAACTGGAGGTGCCCCAAGACCGCCTGCACTTCGCGAATAATCGTGTATATGACACGGGGAATCCTGACCAGGGTATGTCCTGGCGCGCAGCGGTGGTCTGCGC
>JAOTUR010000001.1 GCA_029863805.1 Candidatus Krumholzibacteriia bacterium
TCGGTCTCGAGGAAGCAATCAGCGGCACCATCCAGGAGTACTACGGTGAGAGGGGATTCGTCACCGCCGCCGTCGAGGGCGGTCAACATCGGGATCCCGAGACCGTGGATCGCTTGGAATCAACGCTGTGGATAGCTCTTGTCGCGGGCGGCTTTCTCAGGGCCGAGCAGGTCGCGCAGCTCGGCGAGCACCGCCTACGTCTGCGGAGTTTTACGCGCGGACTTCCGTCGGTTGTGGAGGTGGTTCACCGCCACGGACGGGAAGACGGTGATGGATTCCAGATGAAAGACGGCTTCAGGAACTTCTCCACGATCAAGAGGGGCCAAGTGGTTGCCCGTGACAGGCGGGGGGACATCCGTTCCGATGTAGACGGCATGCTCATCTTGCCCAGTTATCAGTCGAGCGGAGATGACGGGTTCTTTGTCGGACGACGCGTGCGGCGTATTTGGCTGAGAATCTCGGCGATCGTACGTCGACTGCACCTTCATCGCTTGCTGCCGCTGCTTCCCGGAGTGAGGCAACATCCCGACGATCCCATGGCGCTTGTCGCTAACCCCAAGATTACCCGCTGGGCCGCGGTTAAGGTATTTCATCTCTTCGGATTACGCAGATACGCACAGGAGGGTGGTTGCCTGGTCTTCCGACGTCGCCGCGAGCAAATCGTGGGCGGAAAGTCCGTATCAGAACCGTAAGGGCCGAGTTCGCAAGGCCCCGACACACCGGTTGAGGATTACTACGTATGAGTTTTTTTGTCGTGGGATTGGTGGCGCTGGTCGTGTCGGGCCTGACTCTATTCACGGGCTTTGGCCTGGGCACGTTGCTGCTACCGGCGTTTGCTCTATTCTTCGCCGTTCCGGTCGCTGTCGCGGCAACCGCCGTGGTCCATGCGGCCAACAACGTGTTCAAGGTGATGCTTCTTCACGCGACTGCCGATTGGCGTATCGTTTTGCGTTTTGGGATTCCGGCGGTTCTTGCCGCGTTTTTCGGTGCGTGGCTGTTGACTACCCTCTCGGCGTTTGAACCCGTAGCGGTGTGGTTTGTCGGCGAGCGCGAGGCGGTGATCACTCCCGTCAAACTGGTGATGGGTTTGTTGATCTTTGGGTTTGCGATCATTGATCTGATCCCAAAGTCCCACGGTTTGCAGGTGGATACCCGTTGGCTTCCGATGGGGGGTGTTCTGTCCGGGTTCTTTGGTGGTCTATCAGGACACCAGGGTGCGTTACGAGCGGCGTTTCTTCGACGTGTCCATCTGACGCCATCGGCATTTGCGGCCACCCAGGCGGTCATCGCTTCTCTGGTGGATGGGGCCCGTCTGACGGTTTACGGTGCCGAGTATTTTCGCGGTAAAATGGGCGGTATCGAGACGAAGCAGCAATGGTCACTGGTCGCCGTCGCGACGATACTCGCGTTCGTGGGGGCGCTGGTGGGTAGAAGCTTGCTGCCCAAAGTCACATTGGGCCTGCTGAGAGGCATCACCGGGGTCATGCTCCTCATCGTGGCGGTCGCCCTAGGTCTGGGTCTGATATAAAACTGACTGTGGCCGAACCGAGTGGCCGGACTGATTTGCTGGTGCAGCGCGAACCGTGGCTTACTCGGTCTTGGCTAAATAGCTCGTAGATCCGGGTGTTACCCGGGCAAATGGCGACCGGGAGGGCGATCGACGCCCGGAAGAGACATGAGCCACCCGCAACGAGCGGTTTTTCTCGGCAGCCGGGACAGGTTGGTTCACACGGGCGGGATGACCGTGGTATACTCGAGTATCGAGGCCGGCGCGGAGGTGCCGGAACCCCGTCATTACCACGAGCGGGTGGTCAGTGTCTTGTCCGGCGAATGTGAACTCAGGGTAAATGGCAATCCCCAATTGGCGTGGTCTTTGTTATTCCCTCCAGTCATATACATGTGCGAGTCGCAGTTTCGGAAGGCTAGATCCTAGACATTTTTCCGGCCCCGTTGGGGAAGCTCGTTGTGAGGAAGCCCCGATCAGACCGCGCCGAGTTCTGAGTTGCCTCGAGTTTGGCGAAGGCTGTTGTTCTTCACCAAGGTGTGATAACATTACGATTTACTTGGTGTTGCCGTGTTTATGGTCTTAACAAGGGGGCGCAATGAGCAATCATGTTTACAAGCAGGTTGAGCTTACGGGTTCCTCGCCGAATGGGATCGAAGATGCGGTTGTGAATGCGGTGTCCAAGGCCTCACAAACCGTTCGCAACATGCGCTGGTTCGAAGTGGTGGAGACCCGCGGGCACTTGGAAAACAGCATGATTGCCCATTGGCAGGTCACAGTAAAAATAGGTTTTACGCTGGAGGACTGATTACATCAGATGACTACTGACAAATCGAATAGGAAAGGCAGTAATAGCACGAACACGATCCCTCATGGCATTGAGTTGTTGCACGACCCCAGGTTGAACAAAGGGACTGCATTCAACGATGCCGAGCGTGACATGCTTGGAATCCGCGGGCTTCTGCCCCCGCGTGTAAGCAATCTGAGCACACAAGACAAACGCATTATGGAGAACTTCCACAAGAAGACGGACGACCTGGAAAAGTATGTCCATATGATCGCGCTTCAAGATCGTAACGAGACGTTGTTCTATCGCGTGCTGATGGATCACATTGAGGAAATGATGCCAATAATTTACACCCCCACTGTCGGCAAAGCCTGTCAGCTGTACGGACATATTTTTCGTCGCCCCAGAGGCATATACATCTCCACGTACGACCGTGGCCGAGTCGCGAAGCTTCTGGAAAATTGGCCGCAGAAAGATGTACGTGTGATTGTTGTCACCGATGGCGAGAGGATTCTTGGGCTCGGTGACTTGGGTGCAAACGGCATGGGCATACCGGTGGGCAAGCTGTCTCTGTACACGGCTTGCGCCGGCGTACACCCGTCGCTGACCTTGCCTGTGACTATCGATGTCGGGACAGACAACGAGGGTTTGCTCGAGGACCCGCTCTATATCGGTATCCCGGAGCGGCGGCACCGGGGTGAAGAGTACGACGGTCTAATCGAGGAATTTACCGAGGCAGTCCAACAAGTGTTTCCGAAGGCGCTTATCCAGTTCGAAGATTTTGCCAATCGAAACGCCTTTCGTCTGCTCAACAAATACCGGGATCGCATTAGTGCGTTCAACGACGATGTGCAGGGTACGGCCAGTGTCACGCTGGCTGGGCTCTACTCCGCGCTCCGCATCACGGGAGGGGAGTTGAACGATCAGAAGATCCTGTTTGCGGGGGCAGGAGAGGCGGGCAGGGGCATCGCCGATCTCGTCGTTTCCGCGATGTCAAGCGAAGGACTATCGGAGGAGGAAGCACGTCTGAAGTGCTGGTTTGTGGATTCGAGAGGTCTCGTGGTGAAGAGCCGCACCGATCTCGCAGAGCACAAACTACCGTATGCACATGATGCTGAAGCAGTGGCAGATCTCGCTACCGCGGTGAAATCGATACGACCTACGGCGATAGTCGGGGTCTCTGGACAACCCAATGTATTCACCACAGAGATCTTGGAAGCCATGGCTGAGTATAATCAGCGACCCATGATCTTTGCGCTTTCCAACCCCACCTCAAAGGCGGAATGCTCGGCCAAAGCTGCCTACGAAGTTACCCGAGGCCGTGCCATCTACGCGAGCGGCAGCCCGTTTGATCCTGTCGAGTTCGAGGGAAACAGGTTTGTGCCTGGTCAGGGCAACAACGCCTACATATTTCCGGGAGTAGGGCTCGGGGTGATTGCCAGTGGTGCCAGCCGAGTGACCGATGAGATGTTCTTCTCGGCGGCGCGGACGTTAGCCAATGAGGTATTGGAGAAGGACTTGGAAAGCGGATCAATTTATCCGCCGCTATCGAGAATCAGACAGGTTTCAAAGTCCATTGCCACAGCAGTGGCTGAGGTGGCATACGCGCAGGGGGTGGCCACGAACCCGAAACCGGCCAGTATCCCAGAGTATATCGGGTCACAAATGTATGAACCGGTTTATCCGAGTTATGCGTGAGCTCATTTGTTGCTCGCCGTGCTGGCGTTGGTTGGGGTTTCCGGGTTCGCTGGACGTGGGATAAAGGAGTTGTCATCTGATCTATGTCTCTAATAACCTGCAGGAAATAAGCAAACTTCATTGCGCGAGGACCGGTAACTATGCAAGTTCTCATCGTCGGTGCGGGAGACATTGGTCTGGAGCTCGCCAAGCGCCTGTCGCAGGAAAAACACGACATCACCATGATCGAGCACGATCCGCACAAGATGCGACGGGCTCGTGAGCAGCTCGACGCACTGGTCATCGAAGGACACGGCGCCAGCTACAACGCCCTCAAGAAGGCGAACGTGCACGGGGCGGACGTCGTAGCTGCGATGACGAATAACGATGAGACCAACATCCTGGCCTGCCAACTGGCTAAAAAAGCCGGTGTCCCCTCCACGCTGGGCCGGGTTAGAAATCCCGAATACACGATGCCGGATTTCTTTCTGAGTCCTCAAGAGCTTGGCGTCGACGTGATGATTCATCCCGAAAAAGAGACCGCGAATGCCGTCGTACGTCTGATACGAAGATCGAGTGCGACCGATCTGATAGAGTTCGAAGACGGTCGTATCCAATTGTTGGGCATCCGCCTCGAGGAAGATTCTTCGCTTCTCGATATACCGCTGAGTGAACTTGGCAAGAAATCTGGAGATCCTCCCCTGCGTATCGTGGCTATAATCCGCAAGCAATCTACGATCATTCCCAAGGGACACGACGCTCTTGAGCCGGGTGATCAGATATTTGTGATCTGTGATCCTGATTACGTAAACGACTTCATCACCCTCACCGGCAAGAAGGATACTCGCATCGACGATATCATGATCTTGGGTGGCGGTTTGATTGGGCAGTTCATCGCTGCCAGTCTCGGCAGTGAGATGAAAGTCAAGATTATCGAAAGCAACGCGGAAAAATCTGAGGAGATCGCCGAGGTACTACCGCACACGCTCATTATTCATGGCGACGGAACCGACTATGATCTGCTGGCTGCCGAAGGTATTGTTGATATGGACGCGTTCATTGCGGTCACTGGTGATGATGAGACCAATATTATCGCTACGCTGCTGGTTCGTCACATGAAAATACCCAGGACGGTTGCGTTGGTTAATAAGGTGGTGTATCTGCCCATCACGACTACGATTGGCATGGATGCCGTCGTCAGCAAGCAGCTGCTGACGGTGAATGCCGTACAGCGACATATTCGACAACATCAAGTTGCAGCCGTTGTCAGTCTGCCCGGTATCGACGCTCACTGTAACGAGTACATTGCCAAAGGAGGTTCGAAAATCACCAAGAAGAAACTGAGAGACATAAATTTCCCACAAGACGCTATCGTGGGTGCTATTCTGCACGACGAACATATTGTCATCCCCAAAGGTGATGATCAAGTCGCGCCCGGAGACAAAGTCGTAGTTTTCTCGCTGCCGCATGCTTTGGACAGCGTAGAAAAACTTTTCAAGTAGCGGGCTCGTGTAACCACATGGTCGGTGTGTCGGTCAAAAGGGAAGAGTAATAAATGCGAATCACCAGTGTGATCCACATACTGGGTTTCCTGCTGATGTTTCTGGGGATCGCGATGCTATTACCGATCCCTTTTTCGTTATACTATGGCGATGCTGATTACATGGCGCTGTTGATTAGCGCCGGGGTTACGCTGGTGCTTGGCTATAGCGCCTTTGTGACTACGGATCTCGACCGGGAACTACGCGCCAAGGAAGGGTTTGCGATAGTCGCATTTGCGTGGTTCTTTTTTTCGATCTTCGGCTCTCTTCCTTTTCTGATTTCCAATTCGATTCCCAACTTCACAGACGCATTTTTTGAAACGATGTCCGGCTTTACCACTACCGGGGCGACGATTCTCACCAATGTCGAGGGACTAAGCCACGGTGTACTGTTTTGGCGAAGTCTGACGCACTGGATCGGCGGTATGGGCATAATCGTGTTGTCGCTGGCGATCCTGCCCTTTCTCGGGGTCGGCGGCATGCAGCTCTTCAAAGCGGAAGTGCCGGGACCAGTAGCAGATAAGCTGACCCCTCGGGTGACCGAGACGGCCAAAATCCTGTGGGGCGTGTATGTATTGCTTACAGTGGTGGAAGCGGGGTTATTGATGCTGGGGGGGATGGGCCTTTTTGATTCGCTTTGTCACTCGTTTGGCACTCTGGCAACCGGTGGGTATTCGACCAAGAACGCCAGCATTGGAGCGTACAACAGCGCCTACATCGACTACGTGGTCATAGTCTTTATGATTCTGGCGGGAACGAACTTTTCGTTGCACTACCGCTTCCTGCGCGGGGACTTCCGTGCATACTGGCGGAACCAGGAGTTCCTTTTCTTCCTGTCAATAATCGGACTGGCCACGTTGATCATCGGTGCCGACACTTACTTCAATATCTATGATAACGCACCACAAGCAATCCAGAAAACGCTGTTTCAAGTCGTGGCAATTCTGACCACGACCGGCTACGGAACGACCGACTATGAGCAGTGGGCCTTTAGTTCGCAGTTCGTTTTGTTCATGTTAATGTTTTTTGGCGGGTGCGCTGGCTCGACAGGAGGGGGGATGAAAATAATCCGCATTTTCCTGCTGGTCAAATTTGTTTTTAGTGAAATCACACGACTACTGCATCCCCACGCTGTCATCCCGGTACGAATCGGCAATTCAGTCATACCACGAGATGTTCTAACCAACGTGCTAGGATTTTTTATCCTGTTCATTCTAACATTCATGTTGGGCGTCCTGATTATGTCGTCCATGGGCTTGGATATGCCGACGTCATTTGGCGCGGTTGCCGCGACACTGGCGAACATTGGCCCAGGGCTTGGCAATGTCGGACCTACCGATAACTACGCTCATATCCCCATGTTTGGGAAATGGGTGCTTTGCGTATTGATGTTGATGGGGCGCCTGGAGCTCTTTACGGTCATAATACTATTGTCTCCATTCTACTGGCAGAAGTAGAACGCCGGTTGAAATCCACGGACGAAACTGTTCGATTATGCATTTTGATCTTGCTACAAGTCCCGCGCTTACCGTTGCTCTGGCGCTAGCAGCAGGAATTATTGCCCAGTCGATTGCCCGGCACCTTCGACTGCCAGGCATTGTCATATTGCTCGGAGTAGGTGCTTTGCTCGGCCCCGATGGTTTGGGCGTGTTGCGACCATCCGCCCTCGGGGAAGCGACGCACATCTTGGTGGAGTTTGCCGTGGCGGTGATTCTGTTCGAGGGTGGCCTCAACCTAGAATGGCGTCGCCTGCGCGCGGAAGGCGTGACCATTCGACGACTGGTGTGGTTGGGAGCCTTGGTGACCGCGCTTGGGGGCATGCTGGTGGTGCACTGGGTGCTTGGCTGGAGCTGGCGGCTTTCGATTCTGTTTGGCACCTTGGTTGTGGTTACCGGTCCCACCGTCATAACACCACTTCTTCGACGAATTAAGATCAAACGCAATCTCGAGACGGTCCTCGAAGCAGAAGGTGTGTTCATCGATGCCGTTGGCGCCATTCTCGCCGTGGTAGCACTCGAGGTGGCGCTGAGCCCCACAGGTTCATCACTCGCCATCGGTTTTGTCGGTGTGCCATCGCGTCTTGTCTTCGGCGCGATCTTTGGCCTTGTAGGCGGCCTGTTGATCGCAGCGCTCCTACGCTTTCGTGGGGTGGTGCCCGAGGGGCTCGAGAATGTTTTTACGCTGTCGCTTGCGCTGGCCCTCTATCAGTTGAGTGTCACGTTGGTGCCCGAAACCGGAATCACCAGCGTTATTGTCGCGGGATTCGTCGTTGGCAATGCCCGCACTCCTGTCCACCGCGAGCTCAAGGAGTTTAAAGAACAACTAACCGTAATGTTGATCGGAATGTTGTTTGTGATTCTTGCCGCGGACGTTCGGCTCGCGGAAGTGGCGGCGTTGGGTTGGCGCGGCCTGCTTGTTGTTTTTGGACTAATGGTTGTGGTAAGGCCGATCAACGTGATCGTCTGCACCTTGGGCGGGGGCATGAATTGGCGTGAAAAAGCGTTCTTGTCGTGGCTTGCTCCGCGCGGCATCGTCGCGGCGGCTGTCGCATCGCTCTTTTATGATCGCATGTCGAGTGAAGGGCTAGCCGGTGGAGCCGAAATGAGGGCGTTGGTATTCCTCGTGATCGCGGTTACGGTGGTTTTTCAGGGGTCCACGGGAGCCGTGGTGGCCAAGTGGTTGGGGGTAAGACGTCCATCTGGCAGGGGTTACGTGATTCTGGGCGCACACGAAGTGGGGCGAGTGGTTGGGCGCCTGCTGCGCGATGCAGGAGAAGATGTCGTTCTCATCGACGCGAGCGCCGAGGCCTGCCGTGAGGCGCAGGAGGAGGGTTTTCGAGTGGTCTTTGGCAACGCGCTTGAGGAGCGAGTCTTGATTATGGCAGATCTCGAGTCGAGAAAGGGGGCAATTGGCACTCTACCCAATGAAGCAGTGAATCTGTTGTTTGTAAGAAGGGCTCGCAACGAATACAAGGTACCAAAAACCTATGTCGCCATCCAGCGGGGCCATGGTGCGATCGACGCGAAAATGGTGCACGACGCGGGAGCAACGGTACTGTTTGCCGAGGAGACCGATCTCGATCTATGGTCAGTTCGCATACGACGTGATTCTGCGCATATCGAGGTCTGGCGGCGTGATGACGGGGCGGTGGAGGATGATGAAGATAAGTCAATCCGGTTGAGTCGCGACGTGCAAAACCTGCTACTACCCTTGGCACTGCTTCGCGATGGTTCGCTGTCGCCGCTCGATGACCGGACCCGCGCAGACAGTGGCGATGAGGTCTACTGGCTTGTGCTGACGGAACGGGCAAAGCACTGGCAGGGTTGGTTGGAGCAATCCGGCTGGCGGCGGGTAGAGGCGCCAGTACCCGCCAAGGACAGCTGACGGCGCTTGTGTGGGGGCCAACGTATGCTGCGACGAGAACCTGCTTGCATTCTGGCTGCAAAGCTGGCCCGGACGCGCGGGTCAACGGGTGGACGGACTGGACGAACGTATGAGGTCCAGCTTGTCCGAACGTTTCATCTCTTTTATCATGACTTCACGTCTGAGTGCGCTTCGGCGTGACGGGTGGCCCTCTTTGTAGACTAGTCTGATGGGGAGACGCGCTCTCGTGTATTTTGACGCGGTGCCCTTGCGGTGAGATTGCAGACGCTTCGCGATGTCTGTTGTGATACCGGTATACAGAGTCTGGTCACGGCACTCTATAATGTATACGATCCATCTCACGTCTTGATATTACATCACTAGGCCGGAAAGGAAAAGGCGGATGCCGTCATTCGATGTTGTATCCCGAGTTGACATGCACGAGGTGACCAACGCGATCGATCAAGCGAACCGGGAGGTCACCAATCGCTTCGATTTCAAAGGAACGGACTCCCGATTCGAGCGACAGGAGTCGACGATAACGCTGCACGCCAGCTCTAAATTTCAGCTCAAACAGATGTTGGATGTTCTGGAGGGAAAGCTGGCCAAGAGGCATGTTGATCTCGGCTGTTTGCTGGTGGGTGAAGCAGAGGAGTCGGGGAAAGGTGCGCGGCAGACTGTGACCATTCGTCAGGGGATAGAGACCGACCTCGCCAGACAGATCATAAAGCGGATCAAGGAAACAAAACTCAAAGTCCAGGCTTCGATTCAGGGTGAAAAGGTACGAATATCCGGCAAGAAGAAAGACGATCTACAGCAAGTGATCGCCCTGCTCAAGGAACAAGAGTGGGATATGCCACTCCAGTTCGAGAACTTTCGGGACTAGCTAGTTGGTCCGCTACGGTCACGTCCGTAGGGTGGCCCTCAATCCGCAACACGAGCTCAGAGTGCAACGCCCGCATACCGGAGGTGACTATGACCAAGTCAGGATTTATACCGCTCGAATCCCATGAGGAATACTCGACCGAGGAGATGACAAAGCGTGCTGCGGAGTTTCTCGCCAACTTGCAGCGACGTCGCACGGTTAGACAGTTTTCGGAAAAACCAGTGACCAAAGAGATCATCGAGCAGTGTATTCGAGCGGCCGGGTGTGCGCCAAGTGGAGCAAATAAGCAGCCGTGGCATTTTGTGGTGGTTTCCGATGCCGTGCGAAAAAAACGAATCCGCGAGGCGGCTGAAGCCGAAGAGCGTGAGTTCTATAGCAGACGGGCACCCCAAGCTTGGTTGGAGGTCCTGGCGCCGCTGGGCACCGACGAAAACAAACCGTTCCTGGAGACGGCCCCCTACTTAATCGTAATCTTCGAACAGCGTTATGAGATCAACCAACGCGGGGAGAGGGTTAAGCACTACTACACCCAGGAGTCCGTGGGGATCGCTGTGGGTATGCTGATAACAGCCATCCATAACGCAGGTCTCGTATCCTTGACGCACACGCCTAGTCCGATGGGCTTTCTCAACGACATACTGGATCGGCCCGCGTATGAGCGCCCGTTTCTGATCCTCGTAGTTGGGCATCCCAGCAAAGATGCGGTGGTTCCAAAGCTCGAGCGAAAGTCGCTGGACCAAATCGTGACTTTTCTGTAGTCTCAACAAACCAAGCGTCACTTACTCGCCCACGACGCTATGCTCAAATGCTGTGCTTGTCCGTTCGAGAGCATGCTCCCCGATGGCAAATGTTATCAAGCAACCCTGTGACGACGGTGTCTTGCAATGTAGCGAGGCGACACTGCCGTGCTCCCGTTCGGTTGGCACCTGGGTACTCATAGCGACTATTCTTGGTTCCAGCATGGCTTTCGTTGATGGCACAGTCGTCAATGTCGCGTTGCCCGTGTTTCAGAGCGAGCTAAACGCGACTGTCTCCGACGTGCAGTGGATTGTGGAGTCCTACGCGCTCTTTCTGGCGGCGTTACTCCTGGTCGGTGGTGCGCTCGGCGATCGTTTCGGGCGAAAGCGTATTTTCGGCGTGGGTGTTTCGCTTTTTGCGCTGGCGTCCGTTACTTGTGGAATGTCTCAGACGACTACTCAGCTGATCATCTTCCGTGGCGCCCAGGGCGTCGGGGGAGCGCTGCTGGTGCCAGGTAGTCTGGCTATTATTAGCGCCACGTTTGACCGTGCTCAACGTGGGCGCGCGATAGGTACCTGGTCAGCGTTTACGGCGATAACCGCGGCGCTGGGTCCGGTGCTCGGGGGATGGTTGATCGAAAATCTGTCGTGGCGTTGGATCTTCTTTGTCAATATTCCGCTCGCCGTTGCGGTGATTGCAATTGTGTTGTGGCGGGTACCAGAAAGCCGGGGCGAAGCGACGGAGGGAAGGCTGGACTGGGTTGGGGCTGTCTTGGCCACGCTCGGTCTAGGCTTGGTGGTTTACGGACTGATCGAGTCGGCTAATCTGGGTTTGGGCCACCCCGTTGTTTTACTGACCATCGCGTTGGGATTCGTCGGACTTGTGGCGTTCATCCTTGTCGAGGCAAAGGGTCGAACACCGATGCTGCCGCTTAGCCTATTCGCTTCGCGAGACTTTAGCGGGGCGAACATCGTTACCCTTTTCTTGTATTCGGCGCTCAGTGCGGGGTTGTTCTTCCTGCCGTTTAATCTTATACAGGTCCAGGGTTATTCGACGACAGCGGCTGGCGCCGCCTTCCTGCCGCTGATCTTGATCATATTTCTGCTGTCGCGGTGGGCAGGCGGGCTAGTGACGCGTTTTGGTGCAACAATACCCCTGGTTGTGGGCCCCACCGTCGCCGCGGTTGGTTACGTATTATTTGCTCTGCCTGACATCGGTGGCAGCTACTGGCAAACGTTTTTTCCCGCTGTGGCCGTATTGGGGATTGGTATGGCCATAAGCGTAGCGCCACTGACGACGGTGGTCATGAATGCGGTGGGGACCACGAGATCGGGCCTGGCCTCTGGTGTAAACAACGCGATCTCTCGCACCGCGGGTCTTGTGTCGATCGCTGTGATGGGAGTCTTCGTGTTGACGGTATTCAACAATAATCTCGATGCTCGCCTGGAATTACTCGATCTGTCTGCGGAAGCGCGTACCGAGCTGAGCACCCAGCGAGTCAAACTTGCTGCCGCGGAAGTGCCTGCTGGGCTCGACGATGAGATGACTGGTGCCGTCGCACGAGCGATTGCCTCCTCTTTTGTCGTGAGTTTTCGGGTGCTCATGATGATCGCTGCTGGGCTCGCGCTGGCGAGCGCGGTCGCTGCAGGTCTCATATTGGGTAGGAAGGGCTCGGGGCAGAGTTCCGTCGGAGCCTGATTCCCACGGCAACCTTCACATCAATTCTCAACTTTGCTATACTACGAGTCTGTACGCAACGAGAGGAGCGTCGTGTCAAAGCGAGTAAAGAAAACACAAGAGCAGTGGCAGGGACAACTCACCCCTGAGCAATATCGAATCACGCGGCAGAAGGGAACCGAGCCGGCTTTTGCAGGTCGATTCCACGATTTTAAGGGGCATGGTGTCTACCGCTGCGTTTGCTGCGGCAACGTTGTCTTTGAGTCGAAAGCGAAGTTTGACTCTGGTACAGGATGGCCGAGTTTCTTCCGGCCTGCCGACAAACAGAGTACGACGGAAGCCACTGACAACAGTCTTGGTATGGTGAGGACTGAAGTGATGTGTAGCCGGTGTGACGCTCATCTGGGCCATGTTTTTGATGATGGGCCGCGCCCGACTGGTCTGCGGTACTGTATCAATTCTGAAGCACTGACATTTGACAGCACCGACGAGAAGTAGTGGCTGTTATGAGGGACATTACGAACAGACCAGGCGCTATAGGTTTGTGCACAGCAGTTATCTTGGCTCTGCTTAGCGCCAGCTGTGCCAACGATGACAACGGTCTCAGCGAAGGTGATATCGTTGCCATGAGAAACTTGAGCGAGGTGTATACTAGCGCCTGGATGGCTGATGATGCGGAAACGGTGATGGATTTGTTTACAGAAGACGCGGTGCTGATTCCACATCACGGTGCCGAGGTAGTAGAGGGAAACGAAGACATTCGGCGGTTTTTTTGGCCAGCGGATGGACCGGGGGTGACGATCACTGATTTCAGTCTCGTTCCCGCGGAGGTCAGTGGCAATAACGGACTTGGTTTCGTTCGTGGCCGTTTTTCGCTTAGTTTCGCTATGGAGGAGAATGGGGAGAGATCGGTTTACTCCAATGATGGCAACTACCTGATGATTCTGCGCAAGAGTCGCGACGGATCGTGGCGAGTCTCTCACTATATTTGGAACGATCCGGTACCCCAAGTACGTTAACGAGCGCCCAGCCAAACCTGCCGCCCGATTAAACAGGTAAGATATGAGCCATAGTATTGAAGAACTCGAAACACGCCTGGAACAACTAAACGACAGTCGGCAGGAAACGACTGAGAAAGTCGATGTTCTAAACGACCTGGCGAGAAGTTACTCCACAGATCATCCACGGCTGGCCCTGGACACCAGCGTGGAAGCGTACGAGCTTGCCAGAAAGTTGGGCTATAAAGAAGGACTGGCCGTCAGTCTTGGCAATACGGGGTTCTCGTATTACCTGCTGTCCGACCATGAAAAAGCGCTACACAGATTGCTCGAGTCCATAAGTTTGTGCGAGGAAACGGGGGACCGCAAGCACATGGCGCAAGCTTTGGACATTCTGGCCGCCGTGCAACAGAGTCTGGGCAACTATGGACAGGCGTTTTCAACGTCGCTGCGTGCCTTAAAAATCCATCGCGAGGTCGGTGATCGTCATTCTGAGGGATGGGTCTTGAACGGATTGGGCGGAGCGTACAACGATATCGGTGATTACGATCGCGCGGTCGAGCATCATGAGAAGAGTCTACGCGTCTTCGAGGATTTGCACAACAAGGTGGGCATAGCAAGGGCGTTGAATGGCCTGGGCACGGTGCATCAGAGTTTGGGCAACCATCAAAAAGCGCAGGAGTATCATCGTAGGAGTCTGAAGCTGTTCAGGGAGATGCGTAACAAGCTCGGAGAGGCCCGCGCACTGAATGATCTCGGATTGATCCACCAGGAACTCGGCGAATATGAAGAGGCCCTACGGTGTCATGAGAAGGCCTTGCAGCTCCGAGATCAAGTGGGAAACAAACAGGCCAAGAGTACAAGCTTGATCAATCTGGGCAAGTTATTCATAGAGAAACGCGACATCGACAAAGCCTTCGATGCGCTACACCGCGCATTGACGATCGCCATGGAGATCAAGGCCAAACCCAGAGTTTATCAGGCGAATCTTGCGCTGTCCGAAGCGCACGCGCTGAATGGCGATTTCTCGGAGGCTCTGGAGCATTACAAGATCTATCAACAAATAAAGGAAGAAGTGGCAGGTGACGAGGCCAACGCAAGGCTGAGGAATCTGCAGATCAATTTTGAGGTCGACTCTTCCAAAAGAGACGCCGAGATCTCTCGTCTAAAGAATGTGGAGCTGAAGCAAAAGAACGAGCAGCTTGAAAAGCTGTTGGTAGAGCTTAGAGAGACTCAGGCCCAGCTCATACAGACGGAGAAAATGGCGGCACTTGGTATTCTTGTCGCTGGTGTCGTTCACGAGATCAATAACCCGGTCGGAGCCATCAATAGCGCGGCTGACGTAACGCGTCGCTGCATCGCGTCGCTCGATCAAGTGTTGCGATCGGCCACATCACTGGATGACATTAGAAACAGCAAGCAGCGGAAAAGCGCACTTGAGACGCTAGAAAGCGTAGGCCGTATTACGCAAGACGCGATTAACCGCATAAGCAAGATTGTGCGTAGTCTAAAGAGCTTTTCCCGTCTCGATGAGGCCGAGTTTCAAGAAGCGGACCTTCACGAAGGGCTTGACAGTACATTAACCTTGCTGGAGCACGACTTCGGTGAGCGTATCAAGGTGGTAAGGGAGTTTGGGAGCGTTCCGCGTGTCCCATGCAATCCGGGTGAAATGAATCAGGTCTTCATGAACCTGCTCACCAATGCAAGTCAGGCGATCGACGGCAAGGGGACGATCAAGATCCGCACCTATGAAGATAAATCGCGTGTGCATATAGAGATCAGCGACACAGGTGTCGGCATCCCCAAGGTTCATATGGAGCGTTTATTCGATCCGACGATTTCGAAAAGAGGGGTAAGGGTAAAAGCAGGGTTGGGGTTGTTTACGTCGTACAATATACTCAAGAAACACAAGGGTGACATCAAAGTTGACAGTAAAGTTGGACGAGGCACGGTCTTCACACTGATTCTGCCAACCGGCGCTCAGACGGGTGCCGGTGCTGCAGACCGTGTCATACATTAGTACCCCGGGATCGGAGCAGGTCCGATGAAGTTAGCGACATCCTACGTCTTGATGGGATTGCTGATTCTGGCGAACGCGTGCGAGTCCCCTGATAACGAGACGGGCGGGCGTAACGCCCCGGCTCTTATGCAGCTGGTCATTATGGGGCCACCAGGCGCGGGAAAGGGCACGCAAGCCAGGAAGATCGCAGCGAAGTATGGAATCCCCCACATCTCAACGGGCGATATACTGCGAGCGGAAGTCGCCCGCGGTACGGAGTTGGGCAAGCAGGTCAAAGGCATTATGGAAAGCGGTGAGTTGGTAGCCGATTCGATTGTGCTAGATCTGGTCGACGTCCGCCTCGCCGAACCTGACTGTAATAATGGGTTCATTCTCGATGGATTTCCCCGCACGGTACCACAGGCTGAGGGTCTGGATGGCATAATCAACAGGCAGCGCACGGGGACGCTGAAAGTCATCGATCTGGTAGTGTCGGATGAGATCCTGGTTGCCCGGCTGCTTGCCCGCGAGCGGGCGGACGACACGGAAGAGACGATACATAATCGAATCGAGGTTTATCACCAGAAGACCGCTCCCCTCATCGGGTACTACGGTGGCCGGGGTGTACTGGTCCAGGTTAATGGCGCACAGCGGATCGACGAGGTGTTCGATGATATTGTGGCGGCTTTGGCCAAGAACAGATGAGCAAGGTTTCTTTGAGGAGGAGATCCGGTAGCATGAGCAATCGAGGATTTAACGTTGGCTTGATCGTAGCAGTGACTTTGGTTCTCTCGGTAACGACCGGAGTCGCCGATGACGCGAAAAAAGAACCGGGTGAGGCGCGTTTTCTTACCAATCCACGGGCGCTGACCTACCAGGGTAAGCGCGCGGGCGAAGGCTACTTCTCACACGACGAGCGACACGTGATATTTCAGGACGAGCGCGAGTCCGACAATCCCTTTTATCAAATCTACGTAATGAGCCTGGAGACCGGGGAGACACACCGGGTATCCACAGGACTTGGCAAGACGACATGCGCATTTTTTAGGCCTGGCACGGACGAGGTAATATTCGCCTCGACGCACCTTGACCCCGACGCCAAGAAAAAACAGGTAGAGGAAATCGAATTTAGAGCATCCGGTAAGAAGCGGCGGTACTCGTTTGATTATGACGAGACATTTGATATTTTCTCAGCCCGGCGGGACGGCAGCGACATGAAGCGTCTGACCAGCACATCAGGTTACGACGCCGAGTGTGCCTATTCACCCGATGGTAACCAGATCGTGTTTTGTTCGATACGCGATGCGTATCCCGTCGCAAACCTATCCAAGAAGGATCAAAAACAGCTGCAGGTCGATGCTTCGTATTTTGGTGAGGTCTACATTATGGACGCCGATGGAAGTAATGCCAGACGATTGACCAATTGGGAGGGTTACGACGGCGGACCGTTCTTCAGCCCGGACGGAACACGGATCTTGTGGAGGCATTTCGACGAAAGCGGGATGGTGGCCGATGTTTATACCATGAGGCTCGACGGTTCCGACCGGCGTCAGCTGACAGATTTCGACTCCATGTCTTGGGCACCTTACTATCATCCGTCCGGCAGCTACGTGATCTTCACGTCGAATAAACTTGGCTTTTCGAATTTTGAGCTTTACATCGTGGATGCGCAGGGAATTCAGGAGCCGGTGCGGGTCACTTTTACGGACGGATTTGATGGTCTTCCCGTATTCTCACCGGACGGGCGTCGTCTTATGTGGACGTCGAACCGCTCGTCCTCGAAGAAGTCGCAGCTCTTTCTGGCAAGATGGAATCACGCCGCCGCGTTGCAGGCTCTACAGCTGACTGCGGTCGCTGCGAACCAGGCAGGAGACGTTTCGCGGTACTCTGCGGACATATCAGCGGCGGATCTCAGCGCTCATGTCGAGTATCTGGCCTCTGATCAGCTCGAGGGTCGAATGACCGGTTCACAGGGCGCCCGGATGGCGGGTGACTATATCGCGGACCGGTTCAAAGAGCTGGCACTCGAACCGCTCGACGAGGAAGAGGGTTATTTTCAAGTGTTCCCCTTTACGTCGGGGGTCGAGATCGATGCGGGTGGGTGTCGGCTCAGCGTATCCGACGGAGCGAACTCGCGAAACGGGCATGAACTGAAGGTGGAGAGAGACTTCCGTCCGCTTGCATTCGCAGAGAACGACGAAGTGGAGGGTTCCATCGTTTTCGCGGGGTATGGGTTGAACGTGCCGGATAACGGACAGAGAGGGCACGAGTCCTACTCGGGTCTCGATGTTAAAGACAAAGTGGTGATGGTTCTGCGCTATGTCCCCGAGGGCGTGGACACCGAGAGGAGGCGCGAGCTAAACCATTATGCGGGTTTACGCTACAAAGCCATGGTCGCGCGTGAGAAGGGAGCGAAAGCGATTCTGATGGTGGGGGGGCCAAACTCGCCCAACGCAGGCGAATTGATACCGCTCAAATTTGATCAAAGCTCGGCCAGTTCGGGCATTGTCGCTGCCTCGATCTCTGGAGAGGTGGCACAGATGATTCTCACAGGTGCGGGCAAGGATCTGCATGAGGTCCAGTCGGGGTTGGACGACGAGAATCCTCATTTTGAGGGGACGTTTGAGATTCCCGATGTCCGCGTGAAGATCGCCACCTCGGTGAATAGAACAAAGAAGGACGGCCGAAACGTCATAGGTATGATTCCTCCAGCCAAAAGGCAAAGCGAGACTGAGTACCTCTTGATTGGTGCGCATTACGATCATATTGGCTATGGCGAGATTGGTTCTCTCGCCCACAAAGACGAAGAAGGTCAGATACACAATGGAGCGGATGACAACGCCTCTGGAACGGCGACGGTGCTTGAAGTAGCGGCGGCGTTGGCTGAGTTGAAGATGAGAAGTCCAGCCAAGTTCCGACGGGGTGTCATCGTTGCGCTTTGGTCGGGAGAGGAATTGGGCACGGTTGGTTCATCGTATTTTGTCAGTCATTCTCCAACGCCGCTCGACCGTATCGTTGCCTATCTGAACTTTGATATGGTAGGACGCCTGAGGGACAACAAACTGACGATGCAAGGTGTGGGGTCATCAACCCTTTGGCCCGAGCTGATAGAAAAACGCAATGTGCCTGCCGGCTTCGATCTAACGCTACAACAAGATCCTTATTTGCCAACAGACGTTAGTCCGTTTTATCCAAAAGAAGTCCCTGTCTTGAGCTTCTTTACCGGTAGCCATGAGGACTACAACCGCCCAACCGATGACTGGGCGACCCTGGACTACGACGGGATGGAGAGAATCGCGACGTTTGCGTTGGGTATGTTGACCGACCTCATCGATCGCGAGCAGCGACCACAATACGCTGAGGTCCAGCAAACCAAGAGTCCACAGGGGCAGCGGGCCTCGTTGCGTGCCTACCTGGGCACGATCCCCGATTACGCGACGGACGGCATCGAAGGCGTAAAACTGTCCGGCACCAGGGCCGGTGGTCCTGCTGACCTGGCCGGTGTTCAGGGTGGGGATATCATCATCGAACTCGACGGCCAAAAAATCACCAATATCTACGATTACACGTATGCCTTAGATGCGGTAAAGATCGGCAAAGCCGTAGAGATCGTTGTCCTGCGCAACGACAAACGGGTCACCTTGACCATAACCCCCGAAACCCGCAAGTGAAGCCGTAGATGGGCTAACCGTCTTCACGCGGGTCTGGTGGACGATCGATGGCTTGACCAACCACGGTGATAACGGTATACTAGTCAATAGTCAACACCGCGTATTGTAGAGGATTGCCGCCATGCAACCTCCTCTCCGCCGACCACATCGCGGGGTCGCAGCCGACGTGCTCATGTTGGGTCGTGGGCCAAAGGGCCTTTAACCGCGTCTTGCGTGGCTCGGGCACCATCCAGCCTGCAACTGATTTTGGAGGCCTTGTACCGAGCGTGCCCCAGTTCTGCTTCTTTAGTTCTTGACCAGCAATCAGGAGATGACGAACTTGTCTAGTCAGCATCGAGGAAAAAAGCGCGACGAGACCGACGCGCACGAACTTATTGGCGAAGAAGGATTCCGCACCATCTACGAGCATGCGCCAGTGATGATCGACTCCTTTGACGATAAGGGTAGGTGTCTGCTGTGGAACCGCGAGTGCGAGAAGAACCTTGGATGGACCATTGAAGAAATTCGGGATTGCGCGGATCCGCTGGCATTGACTTATCCCGACCCCAAGACGAGGGATAGGGTGCTAAACACAATTAAAAAGGCCGATGGCAAGTTCCGCGAGTACGAGGTTTTGGCCAAGGACGGGTCCACGCGAACGCAGCTATGGGCCGATTTTCGTCTGCCGG
This sequence comes from Candidatus Krumholzibacteriia bacterium, assembly GCA_029863805.1. Classification (GTDB taxonomy): domain Bacteria; phylum Krumholzibacteriota; class Krumholzibacteriia; order WVZY01; family WVZY01; genus JAOTUR01. The sequence goes on from JAOTUR010000001.1 coordinate 19,510, forward strand.
ACGGTACGTTGATTTCGGTAGGTCACGACATCACGGAGCGCAAGTCGGTGGACAGGGCACTCGAGGAAAAAGATGAGCGTCTGCGTACGCTGGTCGAGCAAATCCCCGCCGTGCTATGGACGACTGACATCAACCTGTGTTTTACCTCGAGCGAAGGCACAGGGCTGGAATCGCTTGGCCTGAAGCCTGGGCAGGTTGTCGGGCTGAGTCTCTACGAGTATTTTAGCACGGATGATCCCGATTATTTGCCCATTGAGATGCACCGCCGGGCTCTGCGAGGTGAATCGGTGAAGTACGATACGTTGTGGTCAGAGCGCGTCTTCGAGTCGCACATCGATCCGCTCCGCGATAAGGACGGCAAGATAATCGGATGTCTGGGATTCGCTCTCGACGTAACCGAACGTAAGAAAGCCGAAGCCGCACTCAAGGACAGTGAGGTCAGACTGCGGCAGATCATAGATCTGGTGCCTCACATGATATTCGCCAAGGACAAAACGGGACGGTTCATTCTGGTCAATTCCGCGGTCGCTGAAGCCTACGGAAAAACTGTGGATGACCTCCTTGCGTTCAGGCACGTGGATGTTCACGCCACAAAGCAAGAGATTGAACATTTTTTGAAGGACGATCTGCAGGTTATCGATAGTGGGATCCCGAAGTTCATACCCGAAGAGTCGTTCGTGGACGTTTATGGCGTCGAGCGTATCCTGCAAACTACTAAGATTCCGTATAATGTCCCCAATACCGACGAAAGGGCGGTCCTTGGCGTGGCGGTTGATATCACGGAACGAAAGCGCGCAGAGGAAAAGGTCCGACTCTCGCAGCAGCAGTTACGCGCTCTTGCGTCTCGACTGCAGGAGGTGCGTGAAGAAGAGAGCGCAAGCATCGCGCGAGAGATCCACGACGAGCTTGGACAGACATTGACGGGACTGAAGTTGGATATCACCTGGATTCGTAGAACATTATTGGCGTCTGAGTCCAGCAACCAAGGCTCCGAAATCGTACAGCGACTTAACTCCATTGCCGGCGAGGTTGATGCCGCGATAAGAGCGGTCAGGCGAATTGCTACTCAGCTTCGTCCGGTCATCCTGGACGACCTTGGCCTGGCAAGAGCCCTCGAGTGGCAGACGCAGGAGTTTGAATATCGCACCGGGATAAAGAGCGTGTTCAAAATGGATACGGGTGAAAGCAATCTCGATCCCGAGCGTTCGACGGCGGTTTTTCGGATTTTTCAGGAGATTCTAACGAACGTAGCCAGACACGCCCGCGCGGAGTGTGTAAGAACAAAGTTGAATCACGACAACGGATTTCTCGTCCTGGAGGTTGTTGATGACGGCTTGGGAATATCCGACAAGGACGTCAATAGTCCGCGCGCGCTGGGCATCCTGGGCATGCAGGAACGCGCGCAGGTTTGCGGTGGCGACGTTGTCATAAAGCGACAAAACGGGGGCGGCACACGCGTAACCGTTAGGATTCCGGTCGATTAGGGCTATAGTTGGGTCCAACAACGGCATATAGCCCGGATGGAGATGAGATGAGAGTCTTGATTGTAGATGATCATGCAGTTGTCCGCCGGGGTCTGCAGCAGATTGTACTCGACGAGTATAAGGATCTGGTATTCGGAGAAGCCAAGAATGGTCAGGAGGCCCTCGAACTCGTGCGGCATCAGGAGTGGGACGTCGTTATCCTGGACATCTCGATGCCGGGTCGTAGTGGACTCGACGTTCTCAAGGATATCAAGAAGGCGCGGCCGAACACTCCTGTCCTGGTGCTTAGCATCCATCCCGAGGATCAGTTTGCCGTCCGTGTTCTCAAAGCAGGAGCGTCGGGTTATATGACAAAAGAGACGGCGCCGGAGGAGCTTGTCAGCGCTGTCAACAAAGTGGTTGCCGGCGGCAACTATGTCAGCGAGGCGTTCGCGGAGATTCTCGCAAGCGATCTGCAAAGGGATGCGAGTGAGGTCTCTTTGCACAAGAGGCTTTCAGATCGCGAGTACGAGGTCATGATCAAGATAGCATCGGGCAAAACGGTTTCAGAGATCGCCGAAGAACTCTCTTTGAGCGTCAAGACTATCAGTACATATCGCGCCCGCGTCCTCGAGAAGATCAACATGAAGGGCAATGCTGAGCTCACACGCTATGCCATCAAACACGGCCTGGTGGACTGATTGCCTGCTCACGGTCGTTAATCAAACGGTATACGCTGTGACACCCTTGATCATGGTTTAGTACCCCTCTCACAACACAAGGGTTCTGTCGCTATCCCCCTGGCGCATCCAACTCCTGTAAGACGCACACCGACAGGCTTCGTCAGGTTTTGCCTACGCAAAATTCATACTTCTATCTGATTGCGAAGAAGCCCCATTTCCGGCATATTACTAGTGTCTTCTCTAAAGGATTGTTTGTATGTAAGACAATCGTTTGGGTACACAGGAGTCTGGCGGCGCAGGCTCGTGAGTTGTCAACTAAAGAACTATTCCAAAGAAGTCTGCGCCGCACCACAACCACCATCCGCTCTGCCGACACTCACTGCCGCGAATCTTTTGGAGAAGGCCATCGAAGCAGCCTCGGCACAAAACGACAGCCAACGGAATTAAAGAGGGTCGCACGCATCGCGAAATTGATGATTTAGCAACAACACTCGTACCCACGCCGATTTCGCGATATCATCAAACGGAAGTAGCTCAAAGCGGCCCTCTTTATTTTTGTATCTCCCAGACAGCTTTCACTCGTTCAAGCGGACTCGCATCGCCCCGCCCGTGGCGCCTATCAACGGAAGAACCAACGGACTGACGTCCAGCGCACAGAACGGCTGATGGTGTAGGGGGGAGTGAAGCTTGACTGGCCATGTTGGTAGACAGCCCGGTCTTAGACCGGGAAAAACCCGTAGAAAGGCCAGCGTTCCAGCAATCTGGACACCATGAAGCAGGGGTACGGACTGTGCCGAACAACGCAGTGGTTGTCAAATATGTGGACTTGTGTATAATGTCAAGACATCGTATCACGGCGATCCGCTCGCTGTGCTGTGTGTGGGGAGGTTGCTAGTTGTTGCCAGTTTGCGTAACACAATCTCACGGGAGACGAATTAATCGTGTGTGCGAGCAGAAAAGCGGCAAGTGCCCCATCACCAGACGCCAAGCGTCACGACGTTGCGGCTAAACCACTTCTCGATCGATACGCGGAAGTGCGTGCATTCACCGACGAGCTGTGCCATCCGCTCGAGACCGAAGACTACGTCATCCAGACTATGGCTGATGTCAGCCCGACAAAATGGCATCTTGCCCATACCAGCTGGTTCTTCGAGACGTTTGTCCTGACCCCCCACTACCCGGGTTATGTGTCTCCACACCCCGCTTTCGCGTTTCTCTTCAATTCTTATTACAATGCCATCGGTGATATGCACCCCCGTCCGCATCGAGGTTCGTTGTCGCGACCCACAGTGGCGGAGATTTTCGCTTATCGCGAACATGTGGACGGACATATAACAAGCTTGCTGGAAGGTTTGGATAAGCGCTCTTGTGGAGACATAGTATCGATTATCGAGTTGGGAATACACCACGAACAGCAACACCAGGAGCTCATTTTGAGCGATATAAAACACGTCTTCTCAAAGAATCCCTTGCAGCCCTCTTACAAATTGCAAGATGCGCCTGCACCGCGGGTCTCCGGACTCTCGCCGGCGCGGTGGGCTGACTATCCAGAGGGGGTACACTCGGTCGGATTTGAGGGAGATGGCTTTTGCTATGATAACGAATCGCCACGTCACCGGGTGTTTCTAAATGACTTCCGTCTTGCATCGCGGCTTGTGACTAATGGTGAATTCCTCGAGTTTGTGGTAGATGGGGGTTATAAGAAACCGGAGTTTTGGCTTTCCGACGGGTGGGCGACCGTGAGAGAAAATGGTTGGAAGGCGCCGTTGTACTGGGAGAAATCCGATGAGGGATGGCGGATTTTTACGCTGGCAGGCATGTCTGAGCTTGATGCAAGCGAGCCCGTGATTCATGTGAGCTACTTCGAGGCCGACGCGTATGCGCGTTGGGCCGGATGTCGCTTGCCCACGGAGGCGGAGTGGGAGGTGGCGGCTCGCGACGCACCCATCGAAGGAAACTTTGCCGATAGCCGCAGATTTCATCCTCTTCCCTTGTCGGGTGAAAGGCCGAATGGTGACATGGCTCAGATGTTTGGCGACGTGTGGGAATGGACACAGAGCCCGTATACGGCGTATCCGGGGTATAAGCCGGTGCCAGGAGCGCTGGGCGAATACAACGGCAAGTTTATGTGCAACCAGCTGGTGCTGCGAGGTGGATCGTGCGCGACGTCTCGTTCCCACATTCGGCCCACGTACCGCAATTTTTTTCCCGCTGCCGCGCGGTGGCAGTTTGCGGGCATACGTCTCGCGAACGACGCGACCAAGTGATAATCCTATGGCCCGACCGTTAAAAGTACGGGACTTTGCCCCGGAAACCGACAGCTTTCTGCAAGAGGTTATTACGGGGCTTCGCAAGCCCGTGAGGGAGATTCCCAGCAAGTTTTTGTACGATGAGCGTGGTTCGCGTCTCTTCGATGAAATCACACGTCTCGATGAGTACTATCCGACCCGTACAGAGATCATGATCTTACAGCGTTACATAGGCGAAATTGTCGAATGTATCGGTCACGGCTCCATGCTGATCGAGTATGGGAGTGGAAGCAGCGAAAAAACCAGAATCCTCTTGAATCACCTTCCGGATCTGGCCGCCTATGTCCCGATCGATATATCTAAAGAGCACCTAACGCGCTCTGCTCAGGACATCGCCGAAAAGTATCCCCATCTCGAAGTACTGCCCGTCGCTGCCGATTACAACGATTCTTCGTTTCGTCTTCCGTCCAGCTCCAAAACGGTGTCGCATCGTGTCGTATATTATCCGGGATCAACGATTGGCAACTTTCATCCGCCTGAGGCGGTCGCGTTTCTGAGAAGGATTGCATTCCTGTGTGGTTCAGGAGGGGGTTTGCTGCTGGGCGTTGACCTAAAGAAAGATCCGGCCATTCTTCATGATGCCTACAACGACCGGGATGGGGTCACGGCCGAGTTCAATCTCAACCTGTTGAAGCGTATAAACGATGAGCTCGATTGTGATTTTCAGCTGGATCAGTGGAGACACAGAGCGATCTACAACAAAGAAGCGGGGCGTATAGAGATGCACGTCGTGAGCCTGTGCAAACAGGCGGTACATCTCAACGGTGCAGTCATCGAGTTTGAAGAGGGGGATAGCATCTGGACGGAGTCATCGTACAAGTATACGGTCGAGGAGTTTGACACTATCGCGGCCAGAGGCGGGTTCGAAGTCGAGAAGGTTTGGACCGATCCCGAAGACCTGTTCAGTGTTCAATACCTGACGACTTCAATGACGTGATGCGTTTCTGCCCCACAAGAGTCATTGCCGTCCCCCGGTTGTCGGTTGAGTAGAGTTCATCACCTCTGGGTTGATAGCGACGACCTGTGCGAGGGTCTATTTATTGTGGGACGTTTGGAGGGGTGACCGCCGTGTTTTTGCCGCTGATTACAGGAATTCTCGCGGGATTCGTACACGTGTTGGTGGGGCCGGACCACCTGGCCGCCGTGGGCACGCTCGTTGCCGATCAGAGACGAAGGCCGTGGAAAGTCGGATTTTTCTGGGGGGTGGGGCACACCTACGGTGTCTGGTTGATCGCGATCCTAGTGCTCTTGTTCAAGGCGGTCATACCCATCGAGAAGCTCACCGGCGTAAGTGAGATTCTGGTGGGAATTACGCTGATCACCATCGGATTGTGGAGTCTTCGCAAGGCGCTGGTTCACAGGATTCACTATCACGAGCACACCCATGGTGGCGACAGTCACGCCCACTTTCACATACACAAGAGTGTCGACGAGCAACATCAACGGGCAACACACGATCACACGCATGCCGCAACGGGTGTTGGTTTACTGCACGGATTGGCTGGAAGCTCTCATTTATTGGCCGTACTGCCCACCGCCGCTCTACCAGGCTGGACGGCGGTTGCTTACATTCTCGGCTATGGCTTGGGCTCGGTAGCGGCTATGAGTGGTTTTTCGTGGGTGATGGGCAGATTAATGAGTCGTTGGATAGCCGCATACTCAAACACGTACAGTATCATCCTGGGCAGCTTTGCACTAGCGGCGATGGGTCTGGGCATCTTGTGGCTCGTTCACGTTTGATCGTGGGTCAAATATTTTTCGCTTCCGTCTATCGTCTCATGGCGCTTAGGGCGCCAGTGGTTACTGCCGAGGCGATTTTACTTCCTCATCTCGACTGTGAAATGTGTTTCTGAACAGGTTTGCTGTGAGGTAAAACCTGAATGAGTCAATGCTCCGAGTTGGCTGACTTATTAACCATATGTATGTAAAGGATTAACCGGCTGTCCAAAAACGGGGGTTAAGAATGAAACGTCTTCTGTTGAGCATGCTGACTACTGCAAGCCTTGCCACAGCCTCGCCGGTCGCGGCGGCGGATAACGGCGCTTCGGCGGATCTGCAAAAGTTGTTTAACGAAGACTGGGAGCTCTTTCTCGAACAGCACCCTTTGTCTGCAACCTTCTATGGAGACCACCGGTACAACGACAAGCTTCCGCACGTCTCCGAGGAAGCGAACAGGAACCGGAAAGACATCACCGAGGCGTCTATTAGACGGCTGGATGCGATCGACCGCGAGGCCCTGTCAGCCGTGGAGCAGGTCAACTACGATATATTCAGGAGATTAAAGGAAAATCAAATCAAGGAATTTGAGTTTCGTGTCTACCTCATGCCCATTACCAACCGAAGTGGATTTCACGTGGCCTTTCCACAGCTGCCCGATCGGGTTCCGCTCAATACCGTCACAGACTACGAGAATTATGTCGCGCGGCTGAATGGTTTCAAATCTTACGCACGGGAACATATCGAAGTGATGACAACGGGAATCGCCGAGGGGTATGTTCTGCCCAGAATCGTCCTGAAAGGCTTCGAGTCGACCATTGAACCTCATATTGTGGAAGACCCGACACATAGCCTTCTGTACAAGCCATTCAAAAACTTTCCCGACAGGGTGACCGTTCCGGATCGTCAGCGATTGTCCGAGGCCGGCGCCATGGCCATCAAGAACTCCGTTGTCCCTGGTTACCGGCTGTTTCTGAAGTTCATGCGCAGCGAGTATTTACCGGCCGCCAGGCTGGAGATAGGGGCATCGTATCTGCCCGCGGGCCGGGAGTTTTATGAACACCGCGTGCATCGTTACACGACTTTGCCCCTGGCAGCGGAGGAAATCCACGATATAGGTCGTGCCGAAGTGGACCGTATTCGGGGAGAGATGGAAGAAATAATAGCCGAGGTCGGGTTCGAGGGAAGCTTCAGCGGCTTCGTCGAGTTCCTTCGCACCGATGACCGGTTCTACGTCGACACGCCCGAAGATCTGATGAGACGTGTCGCGTACGTTCTAAAGAAGATGGACGGTGAGCTTCCCGGTCTGTTCAAGACGCTGCCCAGGATGCCGTACGGTATAAAACCCGTCCCCGAGTATATTGCACCTAAAACCACGACCGCCTACTACAACCGGCCCGCCGGCGACGGCACGAAGGCGGGCCTTTACTATGTAAACACGTACGATCTCCAGAGTCGTCCAACGTATGAGATAGAGGCGCTGTCGCTCCACGAGGCGGTTCCGGGCCATCATCTGCAGATAGCCATCCAACAGGAGTTGGATGGTATTCCAGAATTTAGGCGTTTCACGGGGTTTACGGTGTTTGTGGAGGGATGGGCGTTGTACTCAGAGCGTCTGGGTCTCGAGGCCGGTTTCTACGAGGATCCGTATAGTAACTTCGGCCGCTTGACATACGAAATGTGGCGCGCGTGCAGGCTCGTCGTAGACACGGGTATGCACTACCTCGGTTGGAGCAGGCAACAGGCGATCGACTTTATGGTGGACAATACGGCGCTGACGAAACACAACATCACCACGGAGGTGGATCGATATATTTCATGGCCGGGTCAGGCACTCGCATACAAGATGGGTGAGCTCAAGATCCGTGAACTTCGCTCGATGGCTCAGGAGCAGCTCGGTGCAAGGTTCGACGTCCGGGAGTTCCATGATGTGGTTCTGGGCAGCGGTGCCGTGCCCCTGGATATTCTGGAGGCCAATGTAAATCGCTGGGTAAGCAACAGTGATTAAACCAGATACGAAGTCTCTGTGCGTCGGGTCAATTTCGATGTGACCTTGGGCAGGTATTTCGTGTCTATCCATGTGATCACATCGCACCCCAATATTTTGATCGACCCGCTGCGGTATCTTGTCATAAACTCAAAACACAGCGGCTGGCAAGCATCATCGGGGACGCGTATATCTAATAATTGTTCTTGGTTTTTTGCCCCAGGAGGGTGATGTCATGAGATTCGTTTCTAGTGTGGCGTGTGTCGTTCTGATTCTGGCGTTCGTGGTAACCGGCTGCCAGCCCAAGCGATCCCGGGTAAAGATTGCCGACCTCGAAGACACAGTCGAGCGACAGAACGCAAAAATTGAAGAGCTCCAGTCATCGCTGGATGAGCAAGAGTCTGAGCTGGGCATGAAGCAAAGCGAGATCAAGACCCTGGAGCAGCAAGCGCGCACCGCGGAAAAGCAAAGTCGCGAGGCCACCCGTACCGCCCAGGACACACCGGTCGCTGCGCGAGCCGGCGCGGACCTACTGCCCAATGCCAAGGTTGGCGAGTGTTACGCGAAAGTATGGATTCCTGCGGCGTATGAAACCCTTAGCGAACGCGTGCTCAAGAACGAGGCAAGCGAGCGCCTCGAAGTTATTGCACCGAAGTACGAGTGGGTTGAGCAACAATTAGTCGTCAAAGAGGGCTCGGAGGAAATCGAGGTGATCCCGCCGAAATACGAGTGGGTCGAAGAGCAAGTGCTCGTGAAGCCCGAATCCAAGAAGATCGTGACGGTACCTGCGGTGTACGAAACCGTGACGGAGAAAGTCGTAGATACTCCAGCGCACACCGAGTGGAAGAAGGGGCGCGGACCCATAGAAAAGGTCGACAATGCGACCGGTGAGATCATGTGTCTCGTGGAAGTACCGGCCACCCATAAGACGGTGAAGAAGCGCATGCTCAAGACGCCGGCGACGACAAAAGAAATCAACATCCCGGCGGAGTACAAGACGGTGAAAAAGCGTTTGCTAAAAGAGCCGGCGACGACTCGCACGGTGGAAATCCCCGCGCAGTACGACGTGGTCAAAGTGCAGAAGATGGTCTCGCCGACCGATGTCAAGCGTATTCCGATCGAGGCGGAGTACGTGACGCTCACTTATCGCAAGAAGATCAGCGAGAGTCGCTTGGAGTGGCGCCCTGTGTTGTGTGAGACGAACATGGGCTCCAACGTCGTCTCCGACATTCAGAGGGCTCTGAAAAGCGCCGGTCATGATCCCGGTCCGATCGATGGTGTCTATGGTGGCAAGACCAGCCGAGCGATTACTTCGTACCAAAAGGAGAAAGGTCTCGCCACGGGCGGATTGACGATGGCGACGATCAAATCGCTGGGCGTCGTGGTAGGTCGATAGCCGAGAAGGATACGACTTACACCCTCGTTCTTGAACAAGCAAACGGGCGTGAACGTAAGGACGGGTGGAACCGCGCAGTCAGTTTCGAGGCTGCGTGGTTTCGTCCGTCCTTTTGTAAACCAGAAAGCGACGGTCGCGGTCTGCGATCACGAGCATCACGGACCCTCTCAGCCTGTCTGCAAGCTCCTCGAGCGACGCCTCGTCCTGCAATGGCCCCTTGCCTGGATGCGGTCTTGCGTTGGGCACGAACTGGAGAAGTCTACTCAGTACTTGGGTTTTTACCGCGTAGCTGACATTGGGAAGTGGCCGCGCGGGCTCGGATCCCGTCGACGTGATCCCCAACATCGAGGTCACGATACCCACGACCTCCCCGCGCATATTCACCAGTGGGCCACCGCTGTTGCCCGGCTGTATGGGGACAGATGTTTGGTAACTGCGAACGTCGTCCCGGATGCCATTCTCGCCACTAATAATCCCGGTTGTGAGCTTTGGCTCTTCACCCATGATATCAATACGCGGAAAACCAATGGTGAAAACACGCTCGCCGAGCCGCCCTGTTGTGTCGGTCAACGGCAGAGCTTTGGGGAGACGATGGGGCTGGGCGGTTCGTAGGATCGCGATATCGCTCGTTTCGTCCCTGAGAACCACGTAGGCCTCGATCTGGTCCTGGTCGTTGGTGACGAGTTGGACCGTGTCGGTTTCGGCCACGACGTGGTTGCTGGTGACGACGTACCCGGCCGCGAGCGGCCAGGCAGTGCCGGTCGCCGATGTGACGATGGTGGGATGGTCGCTGGACCGTGGGTTTGAGTGTGCTGTTGCGCCGCCCATGATTAGCGCGATCAACGTGATTGTGGCCGCGGCGCGCGCGTTCACCGACTTCAACGTTCTATGGAGTATCGATAGCATATCTGATGCGTCGCCAAGCAGTTATTCGCTCGCTCGTTGTAATTTCTGGGCCAAACCCGTTGATGCGTGTGAGGGATCAAGCAAAGTTAGGGCCAACATCACGGTCTACGGCGTGTCGAGACACCATGAGACGTGCCACCAGAGAACGTGAGCGGGTGCTGGCGGGGAGTGAAACCGTTGTGAGGACCCAAAAAGTGCCTCCAGCCACGGATTGACAAAAGTCGACAAAACCTATAACTTTATAGTTCTGGAACAAAGGTGCCCTCTCGCTCGGAGACGTGGCATCACCGGCGTTCGAGCGACCTATCCCTATGAAACGTGTACTCTTATCACTTCTTGTGGCGGGGCTCAATCTGTTGTGCCCGCGTGATTTTGCCAGCAGTCAGGATTTCCCGCCGGCGTTGGTCGTTACCGAGCCGGTGAAGACGCTCGACTTCCACAAGCAGCTCACCCTGATCGGCCGCTCCAAGGCCCGCGCCGAAAGCCGTATCGTGTCGGAGGTATCGGGTCGGGTCGTGAGAATTGGCGCGCGCGAGGGGGTATGGATATCCAAGGGGAAGCCCCTCGTGACTATTGATGCGCAACGTATCCAGTTTACACTCGATGCAAAAACAGCGGAGGCGGCTCAGGCTGAGGCCGATGCGGACCTCGCCAAGAAAGAGTTGGCCCGTGCGGAGAATCTTTTTGAGCAGGAAATCCTCCCCGAACGTACCCTGGACGCCGCGCGTGCGGCAGCCACGCGAACCATCGAGCGGTATCACCAACTTGAGGCGGAGCGCAATCAGCTCACAGTGGATGTAGCGAACTGCACGATCCGGGCGCCGTATGGCGGTTTTACGATCCGAGAGCTGATCCAAGTCGGCGAATGGGTGAACCCGGGAACACCCGTCTATGAAATCGTGGATCTGTCGGTGGTCAAGGTTACGCTGGATCTTCCGGAGCGTCATTTTGGCCACGTCAGCATAGGGAGTTTAGTGTCGATCATGGTCTCCGGCAATGATCAAACCCGCCTTGTCGGCAAGATCACCGGTATTGCTCCCCAAGCTTCGCCAACCACCCACACCTTTCCAGTCATCGTTTCCGTTCAGAATGGTGATGGGCGGTTGGGGAGTGGTATGCTGGTGAAGGCGACGGTTTCGCTAAAGGGCAAGTTCACGAGTCTCGCCGTGTCCAAGGACGCGATCATCCGGCAGGGGGATCAGACGCTTGTCTATACGATCGTCGAAGGGAAAGCAGCCCCGATACAGGTTAGATTGTCTTCCAGCAACGGCAGCATGGTAGCCGTCGAGGGCGAAGGGCTGACGGATGGTATGCCCGTGGTGGTTCGCGGAAACGAGCGAATCTTTCCGGGAAGCCCCGTGCAGACGCCCGATGGCGGCAGGGACTCGGGTGAAGACCCCGAGGGAGACGCTGCCACTCAAACCAGCGGATAGCAGCGACGGATGAGTCTTGTAACCTCGTCGATACGTTACCCCGTTACGGTAGCCGTTGGCGTTCTGCTCGCCTTTCTTGGCGGGTTTCTCGCTCTAACGGCTGTGCCAATTCAGCTAACTCCGGACGTTGACCGACCGGTCATCAACGTGACGACGTCATGGGTCGGAGCCTCCCCAGAAGAGATCGAAAAAGAGATCATAGAGGAGCAGGAGGACTACCTGAAATCGGTCGAAGGCGTTGTAAAGATGGATTCCGAATCATACGATGGGTTTGGACAGATCTCGATGGAGTTTGCCGTGGGCACCGACATTACCGGTGCGACGGTGCGCGTCACCAACAAGTTGAACGAGGTGCCATCCTACCCCGACAATGCCGACAGACCGGTGGTGTCCTCTTCCGGCCGCTTTGATCGTGCTATCGCGTGGTTTGTAATAAAGGGCGATAGCGGTGTCTACGTGCCTCACATGCTCACTTTTGTAGAAGACGTGGTTAAGCCAAGACTGGAACGTGTGGAGGGCGTGTCGGCGGTGAACGTGTTCGGAGGTCTCGAACGGGAGGTCCATGTGACGTTCGCCCCAGAGCTACTGGCTTCGACGGGGATAACCGTCTCCGATATGTCGAACGCGCTGCGGTCCGAGAATCGGGATATATCGGCAGGCGACTTTGGTGAAGGTAAGCGCCGCTATGTTGTTCGAACCGTGTCGCGGTTTCTAAGCACCGAGGATATCGAGCAGACAATCGTCGCGGTACGTAACGGCGTAAGTATACGCGTTGGCGACGTCGCGGACGTCGAGCTTTCCTACCAGAAACCTTATGCCCAGGTGCGCCACAAGGGCCGTCCGGCGCTCGCCTTCAACGTCCAGCGGCGTATTGGTGCCAACGTGCTCGAGGTCACCGACGCCTTGATGTTACAAGTGGGTGTCTTGAACGAGGAAATCCTCGGTCCCCGGGGCATGACCCTCGAAAACGTTTACCGTGAAACCGTTTATATACATTCGGCGGTCGATCGTGTATTTCAGAACATATTTATCGGCGGGTTTCTTGCGATTGCCATTCTTTTCATGTTTCTCCGCTCGCTGTCGTCGATACTGGTAATCGGGCTCTCGATTCCCATTTCCATCATAACCACCTTTTTGACCATGTTTCTCTTTGGGCGCACGATCAATGTGATCTCGCTCGCGGGTATGGCTTTCGCGGTGGGGATGGTGGTGGATAATGCTATCGTTGTGCTCGAGAACATCTATCGCCACCTGCAAATGGGGAAGAGCAGGTGGCAAGCAGCCAACGAAGGGACGCGTGAGGTGTGGGGGGCGGTCTTGGCATCCACGATGACCACCGTCGCCGTTTTTCTCCCCATCGTTTTCATTCAGGAGCGTGCAGGGCAGCTGTTTCGTGACATCGCCATTGCGATATCCAGCGCGATAGTGGTCTCGCTCATCGTGTCCGTCACGGTGATCCCAGCTGCTTCGGCCAAGATTCTGAAGATATCGTCGAGCATGAAGGATGGTGTGGGGAAAACCCGGCTTGCCCTATTTGCGGAGAGAATAGCGACGGTCGTCGACTACATCAACGCGACAAACGCGCGACGGCTGATTACCATTGTTGGCATTGTTGCAATCTCGGTTGGTTTTACGCTGCTCCTGCTTCCCGCTTCCGAGTATCTCCCCAACGGTAACCAGAACTTCATCTTTGGCTTCATGCTGCCACCACCGGGATACAACTTGGACGAGATGGTCAAGCTGGGTCAGAGCATCGAGGCACGCTTGGGCTATCTGTGGGAAACGCCGGAACAAGAAGCAAAGGATATCCCCGGTGGAGGCGTCGACAATTTCTTTTTCGTAGCTTGGGGCCAACAGGCCTTCATGGGTTTGCGAGCTAGGGACCCCTCACGTTGTCGTGAACTCTTGCCCGTTGCCAACGGTACGCTTTTCACGATTCCGGGTACGCTGGGTTTTGCCAACCAGGCCTCTCTTTTTGCTCGAGGGTTCGCGGGCACCCGTTCGGTCAAGATTGATGTGACCGGCCCCGATCTCAACAAGGTGCTTGTACTGGCTCGCCGGGTTTTTGGACAGGTGAGCCAGTTAATTCCGGGCGCGCAGTCGAGACCGATCCCTGGATTGGATTTGGGCAATCCAGAGGTGCGCGTCTATCCCGATCGGGCCCGGGCCGCCGATGTTGGGTTCAGCGCTACGGACATAGGACTGACCGTTAATTCACTGGTGGATGGCATGGAGGTGAGTGAGTACTTTCACGAGGGCCGTGAGATCGACCTGGTTCTCAGGGGAAGGGATGACTGGACGAACCACACGCAGAACATCGAGCAACTTCCCATCGCCACGCCTTCGGGCCAAATTATAACCTTGGGAGACATCGCTGACGTCCGCCAACAACAGGGACCCGTCCAAATCAATCACGTGGAGCGCCAGCGGGCCGTTTCCATCGAAACCGTTTTGCCCGACGATATAGCGCTGGAGGAAGCCATCGGACGAATCGAAGAGGGTATCGTCAAACCACTGAGAGACGACGGGCAGATCGGAGGGCTGTATGATGTTCACCAGACCGGATCAGCAGACGATCTGTCCAAACTGCGCGCCGCACTGCGAACAAATTTCGTAGTCGTCATTCTGTTGACTTATCTCTTGCTGGCATCGCTCTTCCAGTCCTTCCTGTATCCGCTTGTTATTATGTTTACCGTTCCTCTCGCCACTTTTGGTGGAGTGCTCGGACTTCGAATCGTGCAGTTTTTTGACAGCGCGCAGCAGCTGGATGTTCTGACCATGTTGGGTTTTGTCATTCTTGTGGGAACGGTCATAAACAACTCGATTCTGATTGTTTATCAAGCGCTCAACCTGATGCGTGATGAGGGGATGGATCCGCGGGAGTCCGTCAAGGAGTCTGTACGTGTACGCGTGCGACCTATCTTCATGTCGACGATGACATCGACGCTGGGAATGCTACCACTGGTGGTTATGCCCGGCGCCGGGTCCGAGCTGTACCGAGGGCTGGGGTCGGTGGTGGTGGGTGGTCTGGCATTGTCTACCGTGTTCACGCTGCTTTTGACGCCCCTCGTATTCTCTTACGCGATAGAAGCCAACGCCCGGCTGCGCCGTATTCTTGGCCGAGAACCCCTGCCCGCGGCGGGCAAGCCCGCTATGAATGGCAAGTTCTAGCGTCAAATATCGATCTCAAGGGCGATGAACATGAGTTGACCGCCTCTCTCCACCTGGCACACGACTGCATCACCGGTTTGAAGTCCGTTCAAGAGTGCCCGTAGATTTTCTACACTGCCAACGGGTGTTCGATTTACCATGTGGATAACGTCGCCAGGTAACAAGAACATATTATCCCCGACCGGCGCGTCGGCGGCACGGGCCGCTACTACGACACCGTCGTCGCGACGAAGCGGCGGTAGCATCCGGCGTGTATAGTCATCGACGTCGACGGCGAGAATTCCCAATTGGGGTACCAGGTTCTTGCCTGGTTTTACCAAATTCGAAAATCGCTCAGGGTCGTCCTGGCGTTCGATGACCGATACCGTGAAGTTCCGGTTGCCGGAGATGCGTTCGACCTCGACGGTCACCTCTTCACCGACTGGTCGTCGGTAGAGGTTGACGTCGAACTGACGACCGTTTTCCATCGTTTTCCCGTTCAGTGTCAGGACCACATCACCGATGCGCAGCCCCGCCCGATCTGCAGGACCACCGGGATAAACGTCCCCCAGTACGACTCCCCATTCACGTTCGAGTCCCAGGCCGGCTGCCACGGTCGCGGTGATGGTCTGCGCGTGTACCCCAATGTGTCCTCTACGCACACGACCGCTAGAGCGAAACTGACGGTACACGTTGAGAACGATATTACTCGGGGCCGCAAAACCCACACCCTCACTACCACCCCCGCGTGAGGCAATCATGGTATTTATCCCGACAACCCGACCTTGGGTGTCGGTCAGGGGTCCGCCGCTGTTGCCGGGGTTTATCGTTGCATCCGTTTGTATATAGATCATGGGTGCCTCCGGCGTCAGCTGGCGCGAAACCGAGCTGACAACGCCCATTGAAACCGAGTTCTCCAACCCGTAGGGACTGCCAAAAGCAAGTACGATCTGCCCCTGCCTGAGCTCGTCCGAATCACCGAGCTCCAGATACGGCAGGTCGCTGTAGGCGACCTTGAGAACGGCCAGGTCTGTTTCACGGTCGACGCCGACGATCTGTGCCTCGACCCGTCTTCCGCGCGGCCTTAGTATCGATCGCGCCATCTTTTTTGTCGGGTCAGCCAACGGCAGCATCACCTGAACGCGCCTCGCGCCATCCACTACGTGGGCATTGGTGATGATATAGCCGTCGGGATGAAGAATCACACCGCTGCCGCCAGCCCGCCGCTTGACGATCAGACCACTCGTTGTCACACCATCACCCACGGGACCGTAACCCGTTGCGAATATTTGGACAACCGCCGGGCTGATTGCCTCGACCAGCGCCTCAAAGGAGTCGCTGAGCTCGTCAAGCGAGCGGGGTATTTCTTTCACCTTCGTGGGTTGTGAGCGCGCCGTATCGGTCCAGGGCAATGCCAGGACCGTCACCCCCACGATCAATAGAAGATGTATGTGCTTCATAGTCCCTCCAGTTTGTCGGCCAGCAATCGAGATGCCATCACAACGCGAGTTCAAAGTATCGTGCCCCAGGAATTTTCTCGTTCGTGTAGGGTTTGATTTCCTTGAAGTTGAGTGCTCTATAAATTGAGATCGCGGTTTTCATTGTGGGAAGTGTATCGAGTCGCATGTAGGCATAGCCTCGACTTCGAGCCTGTTCGATGATAGCGGAAGCCAATGCCAACCCGATTTCTCTCCCCCGAAACGCCGGGCGTACGAATAGCCTTTTCATTTCGCAGCCGCTTGTGTTTAGTCCACGCAGCGCCACGCAGCCTGCGAGCTCGCTTCCCCACAAGGCGACCAAGATGCAACCATCCGGAGGACTGTATTGGCCGGGCAGAGATTTAAATTCTTCATCGAAGTTCTGGACACAGGGCTCGAAACCGAGCCACCGCCAATACTCGAGGAATAGAACTCGAATCTGCTCAAGATTTGAGTCGTAATCGGGTTCAGTGATTTGTAACAACGATCAATTCTCGGATCTTGATTTGTTTAACCTGAGCTGTGCTCGCACAGCCATGGTTTCGGCGGAGCTGAGTAGTTGTTTGGGTCCCGTTTGTCTAACTTATACCGTCGGCTGCCAAATTCAACATGAGGGCCAGACGATAATCCAGCTTTTTCGAACATGACGGTCAAGCATCATTATAGTAAAATCATGTTCTCACTCACAAGCCGAACTGTATTCAATTTAACAACCGGAGGCGAAGATGCTCCTGGAACATCGAGGAAAAACGCCAAGGATTCATCCCGGTGCTTATGTGGCGCCGACGGCGACTATTTGCGGTGATGTGTCGATAGGGGAGGATAGCTGTGTTCTATTTGGTGCGGTTATCACGGCCGACGGTGGATCCGTTGACATCGGACGCCGGTGCGTAATCATGGAGAATTCGGTTATCCGCGGCACGCCAGGACATGCGACGCACGTCGGAGACCATGTCCTCGTTGGTCCTCGGGCATATCTTACCGGTTGCCGGGTCGAGGACGATGTATTCCTTGCGACGGGGTCTACGATATTCAACGGTGCGGTTATTGGTGCTGGCTCTGAAGTGAGAATCAATGGCGTGGTGCATATCAAGACCAGGATCGCACCGAATAGTACCGTGCCTATCGCGTGGGTGGCGGTGGGAGACCCTGCTGAGATGCATCCCTGCCAGGAACATGACGCAATCTGGGCAATACAGGAGACACTCAACTTCCCTCGAGAAGTCTTTGGTGTTGACCGACTCCCCAACGGTAAAAGCGAGATGCCGGAGATCGCGAGACGTTACACTCGAGGATTGGCAAAACACAAGACTGATCGAATCCTCGGTGGCGGAGCGTGCGATAAGTAATCCACATGATTGTCAATGACTTCGATGATAATCAGCCTACCCTTGGCTAGGAGAGATGCGATGAACTACTACGAAGCTTGGTTCAATCTAAAGGACACAACCAGAGATCTGGATTTCACGGAGAGAATGCATGCTTTCCTAGGCCATCTCGAGAACAGAGGCATGATCGAAGGGTATCGTTTGACGCGCCGTAAGCTTGGGTTTGGCCCCGCTGGATTGGGAGAATTTCATATCACGATAGAGGTCAAAGACCTGGTGCAGTTGGAGGAAGCCTTTCTACATGCTGCCACCCGAAGCCCCGAAATCGAACCGTTGCACGCAGGCGTGCACACCGCAGTCGAGGACGTCAAGTTTGCTCTGTACCGTGATTTTCCAGATTCGGTGCGTCATAGAGACGACCACCAGTCGCATGAGGATGGGCCATGACCACACGCGATATGGACGGGTTGAAGATTGTACAGGCGGAGGCAAATCACCTCGATCATGTTGCCGGTTTGTTCGATCAGTATCGGATGTTTTATGGCCTGCCATCCAACATGAGTCGCGCGAGGGAGTTTATTCATGATCGCATGGAGAAAGGCGATTCGATCATTTTTCTCGCACAGGCGAAGATTGAGGGCCGTGCGGTGGCACTCGGGTTTACACAGCTCTATCCGTCGTACTCATCGGTGTCGATGCAGCGGCTGTGGATCCTCAATGATCTCTATGTCGACCAGCGCAGCAGAAACCGGGGGGTGGGCCGAGCCCTGATCGATCGTGCCTGCAAGCTCGCCATCGACACGGGTGCTAAAGGCTTGATTCTGGAGACCGCGATAGACAATCGTGTTGCTAAGAGACTATACGAGGAATACGGTTTTGCCAAGGACGCCAAATTCAACCGATACTCACTTGATTTGTGACCTATCGCGCGAAGTCCTAGAGCTCGAGAAGGACGGCCAGGTTGCCTCCCAAGATCAGCTGTTGATCTTCGGCTCGAATACCGGCATCATGCATCGCTCGGATCTGCGCGTTCCGGACGTCTTTTCGATAGCCTCTTGGAAACCCGGCGGTGTCCGACCCATAGAGAATCCTCTCGATACCGTAGACCTCGACGGTCTGGGCGAAAAGATCCTCGAGGTAGAGGGGTGGGGCCTGAAACATCCCCCAAGCGTTTGAGCCCGCTGTATCCGCATAGACGTTGGGACATGCTTGTCCGAGACGCAGAAACTCGTCAAAGAAGCCCGCACCAAAATGTGGAACTACAAAAACCTGATCGGGTCGAGCCCGCGCCACCGCAATCAAATCCTGCGGGTGGCCGCGTTCCAGTGGAAAATCAGGGTCCAGCCCGAGAATCGAGCGGGCGCGAATCCTCAGTAACCCACAGTGCACAAACACCACCAAATCGAGGCTGCGTGCGAGATCAAGTGCTCGCGCCGCGATATCACTGGCAATACCGTAGTCATGCATTGCGGGAAACAAGAGCATACCCTCAAAGTTGTACTTCCCTTGAACGGACTTCAGTTTGTCCAGAGTTCGTTGCTCCGTGGGGTCAACCATCGCGTAAGGCACGAGTCGACCGTTAGATGATCTTGCCGCCTCGCCGACGATCTCCATCTCATCGGGACAGGAGGCGAAGGTTACCGCTCGGTCGACACCATTTTCGTCGAGATCGGCGATAATGCGATCACGGTGCGCCGCTATGCTTTCCCCGGGAACTTCGACGCCGTTTCTACTCAATTTATCGAGCAGGGAGGTCACATCGGCGCCAGGCACCTGTCTGACCTGATACTCGTAGAACGCGCGGCTAAAAAAATGCGTATGGGCATCGAAAACGTGCACCGGCTCTATCCTCGGCAAAAACGCCTAAATTGCTCATTTCCTTGCCCATACCATATATCGAACGCCGATTGAATTCAATCGTAGAAGCGGGTATATTATACGAAGACGCTCAGCAAATACTCGTAATAACGGAGCAATCATGTCGTTGGAGCAAGACAACCTGTTTCCAGGACGCTACTGGCACCTGCTGGGCGATGGACGTATTCAGTGTGACGTCTGTCCACGGTACTGCAGACTCCGGGAGGGACAGCGGGGTATGTGTTTTGTCCGCGCCCGGGAGAACGACGGCATCGTACTAACGACCTACGGGCGCTCAAGCGGCTTTTGTATCGATCCCATTGAAAAAAAGCCACTGAACCATTTCTTGCCTGGCAGTTCGGTACTGTCATTTGGGACCGCCGGATGCAACCTAGCGTGCAAATTCTGTCAAAACTGGGATATGAGTAAGTCGCGGGAGATGGATACGCTTGCCGACCAGGCGTCCCCGGAGCAGATCGCGCGCGCCGCCAGTAAGTTGGGTTGTCGCAGCGTGGCCTTTACGTACAATGATCCGGTCATATTCTTGGAGTATGCAGTCGATGTTGCCAAAGCATGCCGCGCCGTTGGTATAAAGAGCGTTGCCGTGACCGCCGGGTACATGTGTGAGGAGCCAAGAAAGGAATTCTACCGGCATATGGATGCGGCGAACGTCGATCTCAAGGCTTTCTCCGAAGGATTCTACAAGAATATTTGCGCAGGAGATCTTGGCAATGTGCTGGACACGCTTTGTTACTTGAAACATGAAACCGATGTCTGGTTTGAAATCACGACTCTGCTTATCCCGGGTGAGAACGACTCCGACCAGGAACTCGAATCGCTTACCCAATGGGTCGTTGATAATCTAGGTCATGAGGTTCCCATTCACTTTACCGCTTTCCACCCCGATTGGAAGATGATGAATCACCCGTCGACACCTCCGGAGACGCTCACCCGCGCGCGGGACATCGCTGTCAAGAACGGTATTCACTACGCTTACACGGGCAACGTGCACGATGAGAGAGGTGGAAGTACATATTGCCCCAAATGTGGCAAGCGACTGATCGGACGCGACTGGTACAAGATGACGGCCTGGAACATGACCGAGGACGGCCGGTGTGTAGCCTGCGGTGCATCGTGTGCTGGGGTGTTCGATGAACGACCGGGTGACTGGGGTGCCAAACGTGTCATGGTCCGAATGGCAGAGTTTGCTTAGCATCGGCAATGCCGCTGATTTTCTACGCGGACTTCTCTGGGAGTAGACAACCAAGGCATGTTCATCGACCCAAAACGAGCGACGTACAAAGAACGATACAAGCTAATGACTGGGAGTATCGTTCCGCGTCCCATAGCTTTCGTATCGACTATATCTTCTGATGGCGATCTCAATCTTGCGCCGTTTTCATATTTTGCTGCGATCTGCGCCGAACCTCCTACACTTTGTTTTGCTCCCGGCCGACGGTCTTCCGATGGTGAGCGTAAGGATACCCTCATTAATATCGAGGCGACGGGAGAGTTCGTTGTCAATACTGTCACCGAAGGTCTCGGGCGCGCGATGGTTGCGACGGCTGCCGAGTACTCGGCGCAAAGGAACGAGTTCGAGGTAGCTCGTCTGACACCGGTGCCGAGTCATATCGTCAAGCCGCCGCGAGTCAAAGAATCGCCAATCACAATGGAGTGCAAACTTCACCAGGTAATCCCCATTGGTTCTGGGGGCGTTGGTGGTGGTGATCTTGTAATCGGCGAAATCGTCATGTTTCACATTGCGGACGAATTGTATGACGAGGGGCGGATCAACATCCACAAGCTCAAACCCCTCGGGCGTCTCGCGGGCGCCGAATACACAACGCTTGGTAAAATCGTCTCGTTGCAGGTAGATGTCCAACATCCAGATAACGGCTGACTCAAGGGACGTAATCCGCAACCGGCGAATGTCCTCTCAGTCACCCGCCAGAATGTGAAGTGGTTCATGTCGCTCTCTTTTCTTCGAGCCTCCCTCGCCGGTATAGCAATTGGATCGATGATAATGGTAGTTGGCTGTGGCGATGACCACGGGGTTGCGCCGCGGCCCGTGCCGATGCAACAAAAATGTATCGATTTCGGTGAGTTTCTTCATCTGACAGGCAGGCTGGAGACTCCGGGTAGTGCGCGGCGTGCGGTACAAAACGGCAATTTTGTCTATGTGGCGGATGGCCTGTTCGGTTTGCATGTGGTCGATGTAGGCGATCCAGCCACGCCGATGATACTCAAAACCGTAGCGACCAACGGTGCAGCGCTGGACGTGCTGGCCGTGGACTCACTGCTCTATGTGGCGACTGCAAGCGCTGGCGTTGAAATCTATGACCTGGTGGATGCAAAGGGTCCGTTATTTGTGGGTGGAGTTGCCACACCCGGCCAAGTGCTGGGGATGGCCGTAAAGGACACTCTCCTTTTCATTGCAGACGATGCCTTGGGTTTGCAGGTGATCAATGCCCGTGTTCCGTCGAGTCCCGCGATCATCGGTGGTGAGAACACGCCGGGTCAGGCTCAGGATGTCGTCGTCTCGGGAGACCATGCGTTTGTATCGGACCTCGTTCTTGGATTTCGGTCGATCTCGATCTCCAACCCGTCAGCACCGTTTCTGTTGGACACATTAGCGATCCCCGGTCAACCGGGCGGACTCGCCATCGATGGCTCCACGGTCTATGTCGCGTCCGGAAGCGAAGGTGTGCAAGTGGTCGACGTGAGTCAGCCAGATACACCGATCATCGTGGGCAATGTTCCCATGCCGGGTGGCACACGGGACGTCGATACGAGTGAAAACCGCGTTTATGCCGCCGATCGTTTTTTGGGTGTGCAGGTTGTCGACATCACCGAACCACAGAACCCGTCGTTACTCATGTCTTTTGACACATCGGGTGAAGCCATAGGCGTAAACGTCTTTGGCGATTTGCTGTACGTTTCGAACCCTGGGGTTGGTTTTGGTGGCAGTGTGGATGTTGTCGATGTCTCAAACCCCGATCCGGTACCCATCTTGTCGACTGAGGATACGCCAGGCCCGGCGCAGGGTGCGTTTTTGGTCGGTGAGGCGCTGTATGTATGTGATGGGGTATCGGGTGTCCAAGTTTTCGATGTCTCGAACGCGGAAGCACCGAGAGTCGCTGCAAATATTCCCCTGGCCGGCGCACGACATCTGGCCGCGCACGGCGGCTTGGCTTACGTGGCCATGGACGTGGATGGAGTGGGTATGATCGACGTGAGCGATCCATTTACGCCCACGGTTTTGCCAGCGGTGTTTCCGCCGGCGGAGAGAGTAGCTGCCCAGGACAGCCTGGTTTATCTTGCCAGGGGCGCCGCCGGTTTGTCCGTATTCCGGGTGGGGCCGGCGAAGGATCCTGAGTTGTTTTTAAACGTTGAGTCACCTTTTGCCGGCAGGGCTCATGACGTGGTCGCGTCGACATCACACGCCTTTGTAGCCTGGGGTAACGCGGGTCTGCGAGTCATCGACCCCACGGGAATGCAGGTCGTTGGCATAAGTGCCACGTCGGGCGTGGCTAGGGGCATCGCTCTTGCCGATCACTATTTGCTGGTGGCGGTTGGATCGGCGGGCCTCGAGATCTTTGACGTACAAAGTCCGACGGCTCCTGTGCACATCACCCGTGTTGATACCCCCGGGTTTGCTTCGTTTGTCTTTGCCAGAGGACAGCTAGCCTACGTGGCGGACGGATCGGGCGGTGTTCACGCTGTGGGCATCGGTGACCCAGCGACTGCAACACTGGTCGGTTCGTTTGGTGCCAGTAGTACAGTGCTGGGCGTGACGGCGGACGAGTTTTTTATGTATGCCGTGGATAGGGACGATGGTTTGTTCATCACGCGAGCTCAGTGCGAAGGGAACTAGCCGTCCTCGTTCACGACAACTTGTGAAGTAATATTGGAACCAGAACAGTTATACCGATCCCCGAATGCCCTGGCCCGGTACTATAGTGGGTTTCGTGTGCACGAACGGCTTTTGCTCACCGGCCACTCGCATCAGGCGTGGCCCGATTGCGGATTCGACGGGCAGAGACAGGCGTGGAGCGATGCGGCGGAGTTTGTCGATGACAAGTGGCGGCGGGCTTTTGACAAGGCAGATAGGGTACGGCGTGGGTATGCCCGCTTGTTGGGTGGCGACAACGGTTTTATTGCGCTTGCCTCGAATACGCACGACCTGGTGGTTCGCTTTCTCTCTGCTTTACCGCTGCACGAGAGGCCCCGTATCGTGACGACGGATGGCGAATACCACTCGATCAGGCGACAGATCGATCGTCTGGCCGAGGAGAAAATAGAGGTTGTCAAAGTCGCGGCCCATCCTGTCAGCACCGTGGCCGAGAGACTGGCCGGCGCGGTCGATACACGAACCTCAGCTGTCATGGTTTCCTCGGTTTTTTACCAGAATGGGCACAGGGTATCGCATCTTGGTGATGTGCTCGATGCGTGCCTCAAGGCGGGGGCGGAGCTCCTCGTTGATGCATACCATTCGCTCAATGTCATGCCGTTTTCGCTCGAACGACAGCGACTCGAGCGCGCTTTTGTTATCGGGGGTGGTTACAAGTATTGTCAGTTGGGGGAGGGCAACTGTTTTCTTCGTTTTCCGTCAGACTGCAGGATGCGCCCCCTGGTGACGGGTTGGTTTAGCGAATTCGAAGCGTTAGCTCACGCAAAGATCAGCGATCGAGTTGTATACGGTCAGGGTGAGGACCTGTTCGCGGGGTCGACGTATGATCCTACGAGTCATTATCGTGCTGCCGCCGTCTTCGACTTTTTCGAAAAGTACAATCTGACACCCGGCTTTTTGCGTGAGGTTAGCCAGCACCAGATCGGATTGTTGGTCGAGCTTTTTGACCAGCTCGACGCCGATCCAAGTGTGATAACACGCGACCGTGTGGTTGAGATAAGCGATGTAGGTGGTTTCTTGGCCTTGTACTCGCCACACGCCGACAGCGTTCATCGGTTGCTGCGAGAACGCGGCGTGTTTACCGACTATCGGGCACAAATTCTGCGTATCGGTCCCGCACCATACCTGTCGGATTCACAGTTGACCGAGGTGATGACCAAGTTGGGGCAAACCATCAATACCTTGTAGTCGACACTCGTTCACGATTCAGACCGACGCCGGAGTTCAGCCACCAAGGAGAGTGTTCATATGTGCAGAAACATAGTCAAACTGCGCCGTCCCGAGGGCGAACCGACGGATCAGGAGCTTCACGACGCGGCGTTGCAGTTCGTCCGCAAGATAAGCGGCTACCGAGTGCCGTCCCAGACCAACAGGCAAGTTTTTGACACAGCGGTTGCAGACATCACGTCGGCTTGCCGAGTTTTGTTTGATAAGCTCGCGGTAACTAGAAAAACCGACGCACGTGGTCTGTCAGCTCCCCGGGTGGTGAAGCAGGACCCGTCGGATAAAGGGTTTGCTTGAGGTGACCTTGACGTGGTCTAGAATTCGTGCAAAAGAGTCTCCGGAAAGAAAGCGGCCCAAGCGTACCAAAACGATCGGTAAGCGAGCATCTGCGGGAGCCGCTCGCCCTTGAGAGGGCCTCCTACCGCGATACCATCGAATGTCCACAGTGAACCGGTCTCCTCGTCTTCATACAGGGGCAGACCATGGCCTTCACGCCCCATAAAAGAGAAGGTCAGCAATTGCCCGTCGATCACAGGTTCGAATGCAACTGTTCCACCGCGGTCGCTAAAAAGCACGACGTCGACACCCCCGACTTGGTCGTTGAGAACCATCCCCGTTAAACCAGCCAGTGGGTAGGCTTTTGCCTCCGCAGGAGTATATACGCCATAAACGAGGGTTTTCTTGCGTAGCCGGCTGTCCAGCGACGATACCGGGAAGCAAAGACCGTTTACGCACAATTCATCATTAAGCCAAAACTCTTTGTAAGGGTGGTTAAAAAGGTCGTAACCACCGGGAGGAGGAGGGAAGCCGGTGTTCTCGGTCAGCACCTCAGCATTCGGATAGAGCCGCGAGAACACGCTCCACGGCAAGTCGATGTTAACCCGCTCGATTTCCAGGCAATCATCGATAAGCCCACCCCCGTACATCTGGACGTACAAGGCATCAGTGGTCCCCGCGGTTCCACGTCGGTAAACAATGAGGTTGCCGTTGTAGAGCCCAGCCGAGACTCCGTAACTCTGGCCCTTTGGCTTACCACAGGAGAACTCTGGGCGGATGAAATGCAAGGCGACATCAACAATGGGGCAGTAGGTGATGGAGGAAAACACTTGCCTGCCACCTGAGAGGTTCCAGCAGATGTTTACGACTTCATGGTACATCAATATACGAATAGGGAAACCGCGAACCTGGCCTTCCATCTCAACTGCAACCACGCGCTCGAAATCGACCAGAGGACTGTTTTTAACAGTCGCGAATTCCGGGTTGTCGATCGCAGGAATACAATCCGGGACCGGACAGCCCAAGGTGACGTTGGGGTTGTCGACGCCCTCAGGCACGATGCCCAACGGACATGGGACCTGAAAGCTCAAAGACGGATTGGGCGGTCTGTTCGTGGCCACAAACCCGTTGGGAAGCGTGGAATCACCGCCGACGGTCGTACCCGGAATGTCCACCGAGGTATCGCTACATCCGGCGGACAAAGCAAATAACAGCAAAGCGAGCACTACGGGGATGCGGAGACTCGGGCTCAAACTAGCCAATGGACGCATGACGGACTCCTTCGGCGGATCGATATCGGTTCGGGGTGGTTTCTCATGTGACTGGATCGTGTGATCATCGCCGTCCCCTTAACGTGGGGCAGGAGCACTGAGCCGCCGGTAGCGACAGGAGGTGCGCTAGGAGGCTCCGGATAGCAAAAGGTTTTGGCTGACTGTATTGGGTTTGGTCGGTCCACCTGCTCGCAACTTACAAAGATCGGTCATCTAAATACCAAATCCCCGGGCCGTGCGGCGGGTGCGTGAGTCAGTAAGGGCATATTTGTCCATAGTTTACAAGGATCCCCCCATAATGTCTGCGTCGGTGTGCGGTTACACAGACAAGACCCACCGGGCCGGCTCGCCCGCATCCGGCGGCATGCGGCCGTTAGCGCGTGACCACGGCACTGAGGGCGTAAGTCGTTTGCGCCAAGGTATTCTTGCCCACCAGCACGTGAAAGAGCTCAAATCCAATAGAGAATCTTTCGGTTAGCGAATAGCTAGAGACTGGATTCAACTTGAGCCAGTCTTGGTCTCCGACGATCGCGTTGTTAGTCGGGGAAGACAGGTCGGGCGGGTTCTTCGTGTTTTCCACTCCGTCCAGCCGAAGTTTTAGAAAAACCGGCCCGAGCGTGTAGCCACTCTCCACGTTGTAGACGACCTCGTCGTTAAGGCGCCCGCCACGGAGACGGTAGCCGATGCCCGCACTGATGTACCCGGTGAGGGGGTAAAGGCTCTTGCCCACGTAGACATGGATCTCGCCGTCCACATGGGCTGTGCCCAGCGGTGGCAGTGGCTGTCCGTTTTCCACCGGGTTTTCTTCGTACCCCAAAGGGATTTTTACACCCGCCTGCGCGGATAGCGCGATCGGCTCGAGAAGGATCTGCCCTCGCAACGATGTCCACAGATCGGCCACCCCCCCCAGCGTGCGCGTCACTCGAACCGGTGGAAGGCCTGGCCCGATGATTTGGGTTTCTCTGGTGGTGAGGATCTTGAGCGGAGCGGTGGCGACAATCGTGTATCGATCCGTGAGTCCGTACTCCACGTAGCCCGTATACGATACATCGCGAAACCACGCCCCTGTCACCGATAATCGACTCGCAAAGATCTCCTGTCTGTCACCCTGGAAGTCCAACTCCTCGGTCGCGAACAGATAGCTAGTGAAGAACTTGCCATAGTAATCGCCTCTGGCCTGAGTCCAGGCTTGGGCTGCGGTATCGCCGGCGAGTACGGGCGAAAGCGAAAGCCCAATTATCACGGCCAATATTCGGACACGGCGCATGTGGTGATCCTCAACCCAAGTATCGTATTGGTGTTTGCAATTCCGGGTGGGCAGGCGGAAAAGCGTGCCTCTGGTACTCAGCGGGTATTAACGCTCCCCATTGGATCTAACCCCATCCAATCAACTCAATGTTACGCACTCACCGTTGTTTTGTGAAGCAAAAAACCATCGAGTGACATCGGTGTCTCGCCGCTCCTGGCCTCCGTTACTCGTGCAACGGAGCGCCGTTCTCATAACACGACAAGACGTTGGCACGACGGTGCCGGGTTCGATTCGATGGCATGTTGGTTGGCCGCCGCTGGTCTACGTTGCCTCAAGAGGCTGTGCCTGTTATATTGCGCAGTACTTGCCCCGGAAAGGAGATCGCTTGCAGGCCAATCACTCACAAGAGTCGCGCATAGCATTTGTTGTCGTGTTATTCATGTGGGGTAATCTCGGGACATCTGTGGTCTCCATTGCCCACGCACAATCGGAATCCGCTCCGCCGGGCGTGCAACTCTTGCTTCCCAGGGGCGGAATCCCAGCCATCTTTGCACCGGAGTTTGTCTCTGCCGAAGCGGCGAGAATCGCTGATGACGCATGGATACTGGGTGTTGTCATCGATGGTGAAGCGCACGCGTACAGTCTAAACCTCTTGAATTCTCACGAGATCGTGAACGATAGCTTTGGCGAACTTCCGGTCGCGGCGGTCTGGTGACCACTAGCCAATACGGGCGTCGTGTACGACCGTCGTTACCATGGCAAGGTGCTGGCGTTTGAAGCTTCCGGTGGACTGTTGAACGCAGCGCTCGTCATGCGCGACCGCGAAACAGATAGCTGGTGGTCGATCATGACCGGTGATGCGATTGGAGGCGAGCTGGATGGAACGCGCCTAAAAGAGCTGACCGTCGGTGAAAAAGCTCAGTGGCGCGACTGGAAACGTCGCTACCCCCGCACAAAGGTGCTTTCGGTAAAGGGCAAGCAGCATGTCGATCAGGACCCGTACGAGAGTTACTACTCGAGCAAGGATGGTTTCCGTGGTCTCTCGACACCGGATACCCGATTGCAGAACAAGGAGGCGGTGTACGCGTTTCAGATGAACGGCATCGCGTATGCGGTCCCACATTCGGCAATCGAGGGGGGAAAGGTGTTCGATGTTGGACATACCACGGAGGTGTTTCTCTACCGAGAATCGGGATCCGACATGCTCGCATCTACCATTGCCTATGTTTCTGAGAAGGGGGGAGAATCGAGCCGATTTGACAAAAGGAAGGGTCGATGGCGAGACTTGCTGACGGGATCCGAGTTTTCCAAAGACATCGGATTTCGGGCACAACAGGTGGACCAGCAAGCCGATGAGTCCGTTCAGCAGTTGCAGAGGCTCGACGGCTTCGACACATTTTGGTACACCTGGTCGACAACTCACCAGGGGGTGACGATAATAGAGTAAAGGTGTGCAGTCAACCCGGTCGTGACCTGCCTGCTTCGGCAACGATCCAGTCGATAGCCCTGAGATAACTCTGGTAGCCAAGGCCGACTATCTGCTGGCGACAAACAGGTGCTATCACCGACCGACTTCGAAACTCCTCCCTCGCCTGAATGTCGCTCAAATGGACCTCGACCGCTGGGACACCGACCGCCTCGATCGCATCACGAATTGCGAAGCTGTAGTGGGTGTATGCACCCGGATTGATAATGAGAGCCTGGTGAGGATCCTGTGGGTCTTTGGCAGCGAGTTCGTGAATCTTATCGATGATGTTACCCTCGTGGTTGTTCTGATACAGGGTGACGGTTGCTCCACGTTTTTTTGCGTGCTCCACGATGATCACATTGATCTCCGCGAGAGTCCTGGTTCCATAGATCTCCGTGTTGCGGGTGCCCAATAGGTTCAAATTCGGGCCATGGATTACAAGGATCTTCATGCTCAAGCTACCCCCACCGTCGATAGGATTTCGTCTACCGACACATCGTCTACGACGCGAGCGCTGCCGATGCCCGTGGGCAGAACAAAATGAAGCCGGCCATTCCGGACTTTCTTATCGAGCGAAAGGCTGCGCGTGAACGTCTCGCGATCGAAGCGCTCACATTTGATGGGAAGCCCGCACCAGGATAAGAGGTAGCGGGTTCGGTCGAGAATATCTTTGCCGGTGGTCCCCCGCACTACGGCGATTTGAAGAGCCGCGATCAGACCAATCGATACTGCTTGACCGTGTTTAAGACCACCGTAGCCTGCTGATGCCTCTAACGCATGCCCGACCGTGTGTCCAAGATTGAGGGTTCGACGGCGGTCCTTCTCGTAAGGATCCTCGTTGACGATCTGACATTTGATCCTTGCGCTTTCCAGCACACACCGTTCAAGGAAATGAGTGTTGCGGAGGCGAGTTTGAGAATCGCTGGAGGTTTGTTCCTCGAGGTAATTGAAGAGCGTCTGTGAGCCTACAAGCGCGTATTTTACAACCTCAGCCATTCCGTTTGCCACTTCCGTCAATGGAAGCGTGCGCAATGTGCAGGGGTCGACGACTACAAGATGAGGTTGATAGAAGCTTCCGATCAAATTCTTTGCCAGGCTGTGGTTGACACCGACCTTACCGCCAATGCTGGAATCCACCTGGGCCAGCAACGTTGTTGGGACATGCACCAAAGGAACTCCCCGCATATAGAGCGATGCTACGAATCCACCAATATCGCCGGTGACACCACCCCCCACCGGAATGATGGTTGCATCCCGTCGTGCACCGCTATCGATTAGACGATCGATGATGTCACTCGTCTGATCCAGGTGTTTCCGTGCGTCTCCATCTTCGACCTCGAGCAGGGTAGAGGTGATACCAGCGAGACGCAAAGAGGCTTGAAGTTGGGTGGTAAACAATCCTCGCGTGGTCTCTGGCATCAGTAAGAAGGCGTGACCCGTCAAACCCAAGTCGATCAGGTAATTGCCTAGCTTTGACAGCGAGCCGCGACCGATATCGACACGTGACACGCCGTACCGCCCACGCGGTGTCGAGTTATCACCATCGGTCGATCCGGCCCCGGGGTTTACGAACAGCGACTCACTGGGAAGTTCGAGCATCGCCGCAATCTGAGCGGCAACCTCAACCGGTCTACGGTTTGTTGTGTTCACTGTGTTCTTGATTTTGCTATAGAGGTCTGCGCGTTCCTTTACAAGTGCAGAAATGCGCTCGCGAAGCGCATCACCGGACAGGGCGACCCCGTCTTCACACAGAAGAGGTCTCTTTCGACTGAATTGCAGGCGCTGGTACAGGGCTTCCGTCGTGGTCTCGAGCAACACGATGTGCGCGGTCTGCGCAAACAGATCGAATGTCGCAGTGTCCAGTAATGTACCACCTCCGGTGGCGATGACCGATCCGCACGTGTCTTTCATGTCGGCACAGAGCGACTTCTCCATGTCACGAAAATAACTCTCCCCGTGCCTCTCGAAAATCTTGGCTACTGGTAAACCGGCTGACTTCTCGATCTCCGTGTCAGTGTCGATAAATTCCAACCCCAGCATATCGGCAAGAATCTGGGCGACGGACGTCTTGCCCGTTGCCATGAAACCCGTGATGACAATCCTCGGTGGCGCTAGACTATCGGACTTGGTCATCTCTTGCATCAAAGGATTCCTCGCTTTGCAAGACCGGTTACATAACTTCCGTAGTTCGCTTTCATCTGATCGATTGAGTCGCCACCAAATTGTTCCACCATAGCCAGCAGGAGTTCCCATGCCACAACGCCCTCGGCGATCACGGTCAAAGCGGGGAGCACACATACATCGGAGCGGACAAAGGGGCTCTTCGCCGACTTCATCATTTTCATATCGTACGAGGAAAGGCGCTTCAATGAGGTGGGCAGCGGTTTGGCATAGAGGCGCATGATGATGTCCTCTCCGTTGGTCATACTTCCTTCGATGCCGCCGGCGTGGTTCGTCTTGCGAGACACACGGCCGCGGTCAAGATACATCGCATCGTGTGATTCAAAACCCTTTAGCCTGTGAGTCTTGAGTACATCGCCGATCTCGACCGCCTTCACGCTCTGGATGCTCACCAACGCCCCAGCCAGACGCGCATCGAGTTTGCGGTCTGATTCAACGTGCGTTCCAAGACCAGGAATCAAGCCGGTAGCCACTACTTCCACCCTTCCCCCCAGTGAGTTGCCCTCCTTCTTGGCGACCCGGATCGTCTCGATCATCTTGTCGGCCGCTTGTTTGTCAGCACAGTACAGCGGTGACCGAGACACGCTTCGCTTTAGCTTTGCAAACGGGACAGGGGCTACGTCCGCATCCACACCCCCGATTGATGTAACGTGGCCCAGTATTTCTATCGCAAACAACTTCAAAACACTCTTGGCCAGTGATCCGAAGGCGACCCGCATCGCCGTTCCCCTCGCGCTCGACCGCTCCGAGATCGGGGGCACCTCGTCGAAACCGTATTTCAGACAACCCGCGAGGTCGGCGTGTCCAGGCCGTGGCACGCTACCCAGCGCGCCACCAGGTTTACCCGACACGGTTCGTCCCAAATTCTGCACAAGAATGGCGATCGGTGCTCCTGTCGTCCTACCTTTCCACAAACCACTGACGATCTTGATGCTATCGCGCTCTATATTCTGGCGAGCACTCCGGCCGTACGACTTTCTACGACGGCTAAGATCGCGTTCGATATCTCGTACCGATACGCGGTGCCCGGCCGGGAAGCCTTCGATAATGCCCACAAGAAGCTCGCCGTGCGAGTCACCCGCGGTAAGAGATCTCATACGAACATCTCCCCAATTTCATTCTGATCCGTGTAACGTTTCGTGCATGACGCGAATTTAATAGGGCGGCCTGTACTCTTGCATCATTTTGTTTGCGCCACCCCGCCATCCGCGATATGCGCCGAGACGGCACCATACATCTCGGTGAGTGAAAAATCCTTGCCAGTCCAAAGACGAAATCCTGCTCTTGCCTGCGCGACCAGAGGTGCCAAACCGTCGACTGTCTTGGCGCCCCTATGCCTGGCAGCTTTGATAAACGCTGTTTCGCGAGGATGGTAAACAAGATCGAGGCAGCAGTGCCTGTCTCGTATCACCGAGTCATCGGTCAGCAGTCGGCCTTCAGTAAAGCCGACCATACCGACGGTTGTCGCATTGATGATTATGTCCACCAGGTCGAACACGCCCCTGTCCCGAGTCAGGTTCGCCACGAGATAACAGTCTATGCAACAACCCGGGAACGCCCGACGATAACGATCTACCGTTCGCTGTGCCTTTTTCGCATCACGTACGCCGAAAGTTACTGCCCGAGCCCCCGCTTGCAGAAGTCCGTAAGCGACGGCACGCGCGGCACCACCGCCACCAAAAACGAAGACCCGCTTGCCGGACACTGGAGTAGCCCCCAGAACTTCCAGTGCTTGAGTGGTGCCGACCGCATCGGTATTGTCTGCTAATATGCCTTCGTCCGTAAATCGCAATATGTTGACTGCCTCGATCAGGTCAACAGCCGGTGTGGCTCGGTCCGCCAGTGATCGTGAGAGCTCTTTCAAAGGGTACGTGACATTGGCTCCGACAAAGCCACGGCTGCGCAACCCGTGGATCGCATCCGGCAGGCGTTCCATCGACACAGCAAAAGCCGAATATACTGCATCCAGTCTACATTCGCCAAAAGCCCGGTTCATGATAAAGGGAGAGAGGCTGTGATCGACGGGATCGCCGATCAGGCAGTACAGTTTCTTGTGCACGATACTATCCACCTGGCTGGACGAGTATGGTCTGCGAGGCTCTAGCCCGATACGGTTTGCAGATCTTTAAAAAACGACGGGTACGATACGCCAATAATGTCACTCCGCTCGATATGCGTTTGCCCTGTTGCCAGCAAGCCGGCGATGGTCATGGCCATAGCAACGCGGTGATCTCCAAGCGAAGAGACCTTGTTGCCCTTTAGCCGTGTGGGACCACGTATCACAAATCCGTCGTCACGCGCCTCTATGTCGGCGCCCATTCGCTTAAGATTGCCGACGATGGCCGCGATCCTGTCGGATTCCTTGTATCGCAGCTCTTTGGCGCCGCTGACGGTTGTTTCCCCCTCCGCCTGAGTTGCGGCGACGGCGATGATCGGCAACTCGTCAATCAAAGACGGGATTAGCTCGTGACCAATGGTGGTACCTCGCAGCTCGCTAGACTTGACCACGATATCGGCGATAGGTTCTTCGAGAAACGAGGCGTGATTGATCAGCTCAATGCTGGCCCCCATCTCCTGCAAGACTCTAATGGCGCCGGTGCGGGTGGGGTTGATACCCACTGTGGGCAGATACAGTTCGGAACCAGGCACGCACACGCTGGCGACGACGAAGAATGCTGCCGACGACAAGTCTCCAGGTATCTTTACCTGAGCGGCTCTTGGCACCGAGCCTCCGCGAATCGCGATTTTGTGGCCGTCGATTTCAACAGGCACGGCCATAGCAGCCAGAAGGCGCTCTGTGTGGTCACGGGTCGGGACTCGTTCTTCAACAACCGTAATCCCTTCGGCCATCAGTCCCGCTATCAGGATCGCTGATTTGACTTGTGCGCTCGCCACCGGCGGCTGGTGTGAAATCGCTTTCAGGCGGCCACCCCTGATCGTGATGGGTAACCGTCCCCCGGGAGCGGTGGCTATGTCGGCCCCCATCTGGCTCAGCGGCTCCACGATACGATCCATCGGACGCCCCCGCAGGGATTCGTCGCCATCGATCGTTGTCTCTCCGGGAAGGCCGGCAAGTAATCCCGAGAGCAAGCGAGCTGTCGTACCAGAATTACCCGCGTCGATATGTTTTCCAGATACAAACTCTTTCGAGAGAACAAGTAAACGTCCGTCTGGCATTTCTTCAATAAATGCACCCAGCGATCTCAAACAAGAAACTGTACTGTAAAGGTCAGCGCCAGCCGGCGCTCCCTCGACAACATGCTTGCCTTTGGCCATGGAACCGATGATGAGCGCACGGTGTGCAATCGATTTATCGCCCGGCACTCGCACGGTACCTCTTAGTCGTTCAGCAGGTTGCACAAGCATCCAGGCATTCCTCGTCGCATAATATCTGCCACGGAAGAGCCACGTGGCACAAAAACGTCATCTCCGTCGCCTATCGCGCCCCGAGAAACACGAGCCCCCCAGCCGAGTGTATTCTCCGGCGGGACACAAGGGGCCAAAGCGATGGCGCATGAGCCACCGACCTGACCGAGAACGATGTCTGCAGAATACTGGATTTGCGATTTCATCCTCAGGAAAGGGCTCTTGCCGTTGCCCAGCTTCAGCCTAGCCTACGTGTGTCCCGGCACGCTGAACTCGACGTCCCACTGCAAGGGCGATGGGATCGATCTCTTTCATCATATCCCGAAACTCGGCAAACGAGAGACTTTGAATACCGTCGCTCAGAGCATTCTCCGGCGACGGGTGTACCTCGACAATGATTCCGTCCGCACCGGCGGCCACAGCGGCGCGCGCCGCGGCGGGGACGAACTCCCGGTGACCGGTGCCGTGGCTTGGATCCACGATCACTGGTAAATGACTGTTCTTCTTGATTACGGGTACGGCGGAAATGTCTAACGTATTGCGCGTGGCCTTTTCAAACGAGCGAATTCCACGCTCGCACAGTAACACCTGAGAGTTTCCATTCGACAAGATGTATTCTGCGGCTAACAAAAGTTCTTCTATCGTAGACATCATGCCACGCTTGAGTAACACCGGTTTTCTTACCTTGCCAACCGCTTCCAGCAACGCATAATTTTGCATGTTTCTCGCACCGACCTGGAGAATGTCTGCATACTTGCCGACCAGGTCGACGAGTTCCGGAGATGTGACTTCGGTTATGATGGGTAGGCCCGTCGCATCACGAGCCTCGGCCAGCAACTTCAAACCCTCCTCACCGAGACCCTGAAAGCTATAGGGTGAAGTTCGAGGTTTGAAGGCCCCACCCCGTAAGATGTGTGCGCCTGCCTCCTTGACTGCCGCGGCCGTCGCCAGGATTTGATCTCGTGACTCGACAGCGCACGGGCCCGCCATCACCACAATATTCTCACCACCGATCGTTACCCCGTTTACTTTTACGACCGTTCGACCCGGTTTGAACTCTCTATTGACCAGCTTGAAGGATTTGGTGATAGGCACCACCTGTTCGACTCCCCGCATGTCGGCCAATTCGGACAACCGGGGGTTTTCCTCGCCACCTATCACACCAACGATGGTTTGCTCAGGTCCTCGGGAAGGGTGTGGTTTCAGACCAAGGGCCTCGATGGACTTGATGACCGCACCGATCTCGGCTACCGATGCGCCACTTTTCATCACAACCAGCATCATAACTATTCTCCCATGTGATCGGTTCTCAACCCTTGCGTGCTCGCGGCGGTTGGCAACCCGCCAAAATCCATTGTTCGAACAGCGACAGCTCTCAGCTCGAACTTCACGCGAATCGGTCTCGCCGAGAGTTTGATCTGCCCGCCAGTCGTCCGGCGCGGGATTCAATGGCTGCTTTTACTTCTGCCAAAAAAGCATGCACGCTCCTAACCCCCACGCTATTGGATGCCGCAGACTCGATCAATCGGATCAACGCACTACCGATGATAACTCCATCGCTGTGGGCAACGGCAGCCTTCGCCGTCCGTATATCGGAGATGCCGAAGCCGACGTAAAGCGGCAGATCCGTTGCCGCTCGAACCCTCGCAACAAACGAGGAGATCTCTCCCGAGATCGGTGAGCGCACACCGGTAACTCCAGTAACGGAGACGAGGTAAAGGAATCCGTCCGCTTCGTCGGCGATGGCTTCGATGCGGTCGTCGTTGGACGTCGGCGCGATAAGATCAACATAGACAATATCTCTGCTCTTCAGGGCAGACCGCACCATGTCAGATTCTTCGAGCGGCAGGTCGGGGACTATTACCCCTGCTACGCCGGCGGCCGACGCCAGCTCAGCGAAGTGTCCGTCACCCATGCGTAGTATTGGATTATAATAACTCATAAGTACAATCGGCGTGGTGATTTCTTTTGCGATGTCTGCGGCGAGCTCGAGGCTATGTCGCAGCGACATGCCGTTGTCGAGGGCTCTCTTGGACGAAGTCTGGATCAGGGGACCATCGGCGATGGGGTCCGAGAAGGGTATGCCAATTTCTATCACGTCGCAGCCGGAGGCATGTGCCGACCACACCAGATCCAAAAAGGTCTTTTCATCCGGATAACCGGCGGTGAAAAACGCCACCAGCGCTTTGCGTCCACGTTCCTTGAGCGCATGCGTGACTTGGTGTAACTTCATCCGCCAACCTCGCTGCGCACACTGTCTATATCTTTATCGCCACGACCGGAGAGATTGACGATGATGATTTGGTCGTGTTTGGAACCTGTGCTCAAGCGTTGCTTGACAAAGGCTAGCGCGTGGCTGGATTCCAGCGCAGGTATAATGCCCTCCAGGCGCGAAAGCTCCCGAAACGCCTCCAGCGCCTCCTCGTCGGTTACGCTCGCATATGTCACGCGTCCCGTGTCCTTTAGATAACTGTGCTCCGGACCGACGCCGGGGTAGTCGAGACCCGCGGATATCGAGTGGGCCAGCTGAACCTGGCCATCCGTATCCTGAAGCAGATAGCTGAGCGAGCCGTGAAGCACGCCCGGAGACCCCTTGCACAAGGCGGCCGCATGACCGGCACTGGATCCACCTGCCTCCACTCCGAAAGCTTGTACCGAAACATCATCCACAAACGCCGAGAACATGCCGAGGGCGTTAGAACCCCCGCCGACACAGGCGACGAGCCAGTGGGGAAGTCGCTGCTCGAGGTCGAGAATTTGTTGGCGCGTCTCTCGACCGATGATCGACTGAAAATCGCGGACGATAGTGGGGTAGGGGTGTGGCCCCACCGTTGATCCAATAATATAATGGGAACTAGTCACGCTGGTAACCCAATCACGGATCGCTTCATTCGTCGCGTCTTTCAGCGTACGGCTGCCGCTTGCTACCGGTATGACTTCGGCCCCAAGCAACTTCATGCGCGTAACGTTGGGCTTCTGGCGCAACATGTCCACCTCGCCCATGTATACCGTGCAGGTCATGTCAAAAAGCGCAGCTACGGTCGCCGTTGCCACGCCGTGTTGCCCGGCACCGGTCTCCGCGATGATACGAGTCTTGCCCATCCGACAAGCCAAAAGCGCCTGACCCAGACAATTGTTGATCTTGTGAGCGCCCGTGTGGTTGAGATCTTCGCGCTTGAGGTAAATCTTCGAGTCTTTGCCGTAGTAAGTGCTCAGACGACGTGCGAGGTACAGCGGTGTGGGACGGCCGGAATAGGTCTCCAACAAGTGCTGAAGCTGAACACGAAATGCGGTGTCTCCATTCGCGTCGTCATAGGCAGCTTCCAACTCGACAAGACAAGGCATTAGCGTTTCGGGTACGTACTGACCACCGTAAATGCCAAATCGGCCGCGGCTCAACGTCGAGCTTCCTGGATAAAACGATTCAGAGTCTTTGCATCCTTGACGCCGGGTGCTTTCTCAACACCTCTGGCGACATCGATGCAATACGGCCCCACATGGTGTA
Source organism: Candidatus Krumholzibacteriia bacterium (assembly GCA_029863805.1). GTDB lineage: Bacteria > Krumholzibacteriota > Krumholzibacteriia > WVZY01 > WVZY01 > JAOTUR01. The sequence continues at coordinate 57,666 of JAOTUR010000001.1, forward strand.
CTGCCTCTCTTACATTTGCGGCTGTGAGAGCACCGGCCAGGAAGATACGGTACCCTGTGCGCCGCAAGCCAGCAGCGGTCGACCACAGGCGTTGCTGCTGACCGTTAATGGGGCTTGAGATATCGCTTCTTACCCCCCGGTTCTTGTCCAGATCAAGCAGAAAGTAGCTGATTCGCGTGTATTCCTTGAGTCTGGTGGGGTCGTCGAGTTGTCTGCTGCCGAGCGCCTTGATGATCGGTAGCGAGAGGCGCGACAGCAGGGTGTCACAGTACGCCGGCGATTCATGTCCGTGCAACTGAACCAAGTTTACGCGCGACGCACAACTCAGCTCCACAACGTCTGCAAGCGGCGCATCCACGAAAACACCTATGAGCATAGCCTTGGGAACCGCCCTACGGATTAATCGAGCGGTGTCCACATCTACGCGGCGCTTGCTGTCGGCGAATATCATGCCCAGATAGTCGGCGCCCAGGGACCAGCTCAGCTTGGCGTCCTCGGGTGAAGTGATTCCACAAATCTTGATTCGCGTGTCTCTCATACCGTTCTACTTTTCTTAACCCTGTCGCAATTGTCGGTCGCCCGTGACTTGCCAAGAAGTGTCCGCAGTACCTTGCCCGGATCTGACGACTCGAGCAAAGCCCCTCCAACCAAGAACGCATTTACGCCCAGCTGGCAAAGTTCCTGGATATCGCGGCGGCTACGGATACCGCTTTCCGATACGATCAACGCGCTATTGCCCACAAGGCCAACTAGATTCCTGGTGGCGTCGAGAGAGACCTCCAGGGTATCGAGGTCGCGATTGTTGATGCCAACGATCTCGGCACCCGCCTGTGTAGCCCGCAATAGATCGCGGCGCGAGTGGATTTCGACCAGGGCCCTCATTCCAAGTTGATGTGTAACGGCAAGCAGGGACCTGAGACGATCGGCGCTCAGAATTAGACTTATCAAGAGAACCGCGTCGGCTCCGAAAGCGCGCGCCTCGTATATTTGGTACGGATCAAAAAAGAAATCCTTGACCAAGACCGGTAGCGAGACCTGGTTGCGTATGGCCTGCGCATCGGCCAACGACATGCCAAAGTGTATCTCATCGGTCACCACCGATACCGCACAGGCCCCATTGCGCTCATAAACCGCGGCAAGGCCATCGATGTGTTGGGCCTGTGTGAATTCGGCAACTCGCGGTGACCGCTTCTTGACTTCGGCAATGATCTTGTCACCTCCAAGCAGCGCACCGTAGAAGTCCCGGGTGGGCCCAACATCGACGAGGCTGCGGAGCTTCTCCAACGGTAACGCATCCATTTTGCGCGCAACCTCGCGCTTTTTCTGTCTCATGATCTCGCTAAGAAAACTCAACCTTTACTCCTCCTCAACCACGTCGGCCATTTCGCAGGGCGTCCGTTACCCTTCTCAGCTCGTCGAGCACGCGAAGCGCACGGCCAGAATCAATCGTCTCCTGAGCTATCGCGGCACCCTGAACCAGGTTTCTAGCTTTGTCGGTAAGTACCGCAACGAAGGCTGCGTTGAGCACTACCACGTCCCTTCTCGGCCCCTTTTTTCCACCCAGTATGTCGCGAATATGTCCCGCGTTCTCCGCCGCGTCGCCACCGGACAGCTCGGTGATATCCGCCCGTTCGAGCTCGGCATCTTCCGGTGTAAATGTCATCGTGTGCACGTGGCCATTCTCTAGAAGACTGACCGTGGTGTCTCCGCTAAGCGACACCTCATCGGTGCCGTCACGTCCGTGAACGACAAAAACCTTCTCCGAACCGAGAGATCGCAACACCTTGGCCACCACCTCGGTCAGGTCCTCGCGGAACACACCAATCAGTTGCCGCTTTACGCCCGCCGGGTTTGCCAAGGGGCCCAGGAGATTAAAGACGGTGCGAATACCCAGGTCGCGTCTCACCGGCGCCACGTGCTTCATGGCCGGGTGATGATGTGGAGCGAAAAGGAAACCAATGCCCACCCCATCGATCAGCTGTGCGACCGCCTCCGGCTCGATGTCGACCGATATTTGCAGAGCCTCGAGCACATCCGCGCTGCCACAGCTCGATGAGACCGCGCGGTTGCCGTGTTTGGCCACCGGCACCCCCATGCCGGCGGCAACCAGCGCTGTGGCGGTGGAGATATTGAAGGTGTGTTGGGCGTCTCCACCGGTGCCACAGGTATCGATCACGCCATTGCGGCGTGGCAACACATGGACTGACCGTGCACGCATTGCGGACACAAAACCGGTGATCTCATCCACGGACTCGCCCTTTACTCGCAGCGCCGTCAGTATTGCAGCCAACCGTGTCGGACTGATGTCACCGGACATCATAGACACCATGAGCGACTCCGCCTCCGCCCGCGTTAAGTCTTGTCTATCAACGAGCTTTGCAAGCAAAGCTTTTGTCGTCATCTGTAAATCCTCACGGTTTGATCGGCGCGGTGTAGAATGGTCCCGACATCGACGCGGATACCTGGAGAAAATTTGTCAGTAGCTTCAGACCCTCCACCGTCAGAATTGATTCGGGATGGAACTGAACTCCTTCAACAGGTTTGCTCTTGAGTCGAACACCCATGATCTCCCCCTCGGACGTATAGGCGGACACGTCGAACTCAACGGGCACCTTTTCCTCGCGCGCGATGAGCGAGTGATAGCGCGTTGCGAGAAAAGGATTTGACAAACCTTCGTAGATCGTCTGTCCGTCGTGATAAACTTGTGACACCTTGCCGTGCATGACACGATCCGCACGTTCGATGACGCCGCCGAAAGCGGTCACGATACATTGGTGACCCAGGCAAATCCCCAGTATGGGTGTGCTGTCGAAAAACGACCGCACGAGGTCGACGGAAATACCCGCATCTTCCGGCCTGCCCGGGCCCGGTGAGATAATTATGCTGTTGGGCTTGAGCTCCCTCGCCTTGCTGACGTCGAGGGCGTCATTTCTGAAGACCTCAAAGCTGTGCCCCAGCTGACCAAGCGCCTGCGCTATGTTGTAAGTGAATGAATCATAATTATCGATTAGAAGATGCATGCCATGCGCCTTTCTTTATGAATCCTTCTCGGCAATCGACACGGCCCTGCGCAGCGCCTGAATCTTGTCGAGCGTTTCTTTGTACTCGGCTGCGGCATCCGAATCGGCGACTATCCCGGCGCCACCCTGAACATAATACTGATCCCCTTTCATCACGATTGTGCGAATCGTGATACACATGTCCATATCACCCTGGGCGCCAAAGTACCCCACAGCCCCGCCATAGGGGCCACGTTTCTCGCGTTCCAAATCAGCGATGATCTCCATGGCACGTATCTTCGGTGCGCCTGTGAGCGTACCTGCTGGGAACGCCGACCTGAGAAGATCGAACATGTCCAGATCACTCTTCAAAACACCCTTCACCCGCGACACCAGATGCATCACGTGTGAGTATTTCTCAACCTGCATCAGCGACTCCATGTTCACGCTACCCGGCTCACACACTCGCCCCAAATCATTGCGACCTAGATCGACAAGCATGACGTGCTCGGCCCGCTCCTTTTCATCCGTTTTGAGGTCCGTTTGCAGGTGTCTGTCTTGCGTCGCATCGGATCCTCGGGGACGAGTGCCAGCGATCGGGTTTAGCGTGGCCTGCCCTTTGTCAAGCTTGACCAACATCTCGGGCGACGAGCCAATCAGCTGGAAATCACCAAAATTGATATAAAACATGTAGGGCGAAGGATTGAGAATTCTAAGCGCACGGTATATCCGAAATGGTGATGCTTTGGTTGTGCCGGCAACTCGCTGCGACAGGACGATCTGAAAGGCGTCACCATCTAGTATATGTTCCTTGGCTTGCCCAACCAGTTGTTCGAAATGCTCTCTAGTCATGTTGAATTGCTCACTCACACGTTCGGCCTGCTCGACGGGCGCCTGTTCATCCAGGATAAGTGGGGAGTTCAACGCCTCAAACAGTGTCCGCACCTGCTTTTGAGCGCTCGCATAGGCCAGTTCGGCATCGGCGTCATTCTGTGGTATGGCGACGATTTCTATTTCGCTCTTCACGTGATCGAAAACCACCAGCGCGGAAGGAAAGAGAAAAAAATAATCGGGCAGCCCAAGCTCATCGCGAGGCGGAGTCGGAAGCTTCTCGAAGTATTTGGCCAGATCGTACGACATATAGCCGACGGCGCCGGCGATGGGTCCGGTAATGTCCTCGGTCCTCGGTAACGGCGATCGGCTAAGCTCCTCTCGCACAGGCGCCAAAGGATCCTTGTCGTCGAGCGACTCGGTGCGAACATCGTCACCCCTTTGCATTTGTAGCATGCCAGCCTCCAGCTTGACGGTGGCAAAGGGGGACACACCGATAAAAGAATACCGACCGACCTGGATTCCGCGTTCCACACTTTCCAAGAGAAAGGTAGCCCCCAGCTCTCGTAACTTCAGGAACACAGAAACCGGCGTTTCCAGGTCGGCGGGCATTCTCCTGCGCAATACGGTGTATTCCCCCTGTCCCGCACTCTTCAGGAACTCTTGCAACGATGGGGTGACCATGACATCCCTTTCCCGGGACACGTGCCCGTAAACGAAAAAACCCACTTCCTTTCTTTCCGGAAGTGGGTCGCAAACGAGTTGTTTCTTTAGAGAATACTGTTAAGCAGAGCCAGTCTCGATTCGCCCACATTCCGCCAGGGACAGCGTCAACGGCCACCACCAGCCGACGGTGTGCGAATAACAATTCTGCTCTGCGATGCGTTTCATGTCTACTTTCAACTTTTACTTAGGGTAATTGTAGAACATATACTCTGCGATGTCAAGTTGCAAAAATGATAGATCGCTCTCCCTGTCGGCACGCCGTCTATTATGGCATTGAAAACTGTCTTCTTTTTTTATAAGATGCTTAACGGCATTATTACTATTTAGCAATACGAGAGAATTTAGCTGCCTGTGTCAGTTGAGAGGGGGAGGGTAAACGTGTCAAACCAAGCTCTAGACAAGGCCAAGGCTCATTTTGCGGGCGTTGTAGAAGAGCAACTTGCTCGCATCGAGAGGATGAAGGCCCAAGATGAGTGGATCGACTATGGCCAGGTCGACCCGATCAAGATCGGTATTCTTGGCGGTGATGGGATCGGACCCTACATAGCAGAGCACGCCCGAAGTGTGCTCGAGTTTCTTCTAGAGGACGAGCTCCGCAGCGGTAAGGTCGAATTCAACGTGATCGATGGTTTGACGATAGAGAACCGTGCGGAGCACAACCAGTCGGTTCCGGATGACGTCCTGGCCGAGATCAAGACTCAGCACATACTCTTAAAGGGACCGACCACGACGCCACGAAAAGGCGATCCGTGGCCCAACATCGAGTCGTGCAACGTCTCGCTTCGTCGCTACCTGGACCTTTTCGCCAATGTTCGACCGGTGAAGGTCCCCAGCGAAGGGATCGACTGGGTGTTTTTCCGCGAGAATACCGAGGGTGCATACGTTTTGGGTAGTTCGGGCATCAATGTGACAGATGATCTGGCGGTCGACTTCACCGTTGCCACCTCGCCGGGATCCGAGCGCATCATCCGCCTGGCCTTCGAGTATGCCAAGAAGAACAACATAAAGCGCGTCACCGCGGTGACCAAAGCCAACGTGATCAAAACCACCGACGGTAAATTCCTGAGCATCGCGCAACACGTTGCTGGAGAATATCCCGATATCGAATTCGATGACTGGTATATAGACATAATGACA
>JAOTUR010000297.1 GCA_029863805.1 Candidatus Krumholzibacteriia bacterium
ACTTCCCACCAAGAGTCCGGGAATTCGTAATGTTCCCTAAGGCCGAATTCCTGACAGAATCGATCGATGACAGTACGAAGATGATCATCCAGCCTAGCCAAACCTCGCTCTGCTATGTCGGCCGGCACCCCGCCATAGTAGGCATCCGCGATCCCACCGGCGATGCAGGCAAGCGTGTCCGCGTCACCTCCCAATGAGATTGCCAATCGAACCGCACTCTCATAACAGTCAGCGTCTAGAAATGCGATGATTGCCTCTGGGACAGTGCCCTGGCATGAGACATCAAATTTGTAGGTTGGACGGATTTCCTCGACAGACCGGGCGAGATTGTATTCAAACATCTCCTGGATCGAGGTTCTTATCTGGTCCTTAGTCTTGCCTGAACGCGCAAGATGGATTGCCGCAGCAGTCGCTTGGGCGCCCTTGATACCTTCCGGATGATCGTGTGTCACCTCAGCGCTTCGCCTGGCCTCAGCGAGCACAGAGTCGAGATCTTTGCTAGCGAACCCAACCGCGCTTACGCGCATCGCCGAGCCATTGCCCCAGCTGTTGTAAGGTTCGCGTGAACCACACTCGACCCACTCGTGAAAACTAGCTCCATAGACACGATCTGGATAGCCACGTGTATACTCATGGAACTTGTCAACATAAGACGCTCCGCTCAGTAAGCAGTCTGCCACAGCGATGCTCAAAACACTGTCATCCGTGAATGTAGCATGGTCATCGAATAGTCGAAAGTTCACGTGTTTGGTGGCTGAGAACTCGTGAACAGAGCCGATTATATCTCCAACGACCGCACCTATCATTATGACGTCCTGTCAGCCTAACGTCGCCGTTCTGCTGCACGCCAAAATAACCTCACTCGTCTTGGCGGGCGCCGGTGCCGTTCAGTACCGGCCAGTTAGGCTTCTGATCTCGGTCAAAAAGTAACAGCTAGTTGCAGGGGCACCCAAACCATCGGGACGCGCGGCCAGTCGACCACATGGACCCTGCCTTCAAAGTAAACTCGCAATGTGCCGCCATCGTTCAACCCGACTCCGACGCCTGCCATCAATCCGAAGCGAGTGCCAGAATAGCCGGGATGCTCCAGTGCATGATAGACGCCAGGTCCAGAAGCCGCGGTGGTCCATCGGTTACTCCTTCGCTGTCGTTAACCTGAAGAACATCTCTACTGGGTCGCCGGCGTCGGGCGCCCACTAATCCTCGGCAACTTGCCCTCTACCTACCGCCCGGTCGCCGCCAGACGTTCTTCAATGTAATCGGCTGTGCTACTCGGCCAGTCGTCCGACGCTGGCGCTGCCGAAAGCCAGCCCGCCAAAATAGTGGGGGTCACAAAATCTCCCAAACGCCCAAGCACGTAGGCCGCATACCAACCTGACCATTGCTCGTCGTGGATACCCCGCAGAGCATTCACCTCGAAATCATGATGAGCAGCACCTGCTGCCTGAAGCGCCTTCACAAGTTCCGCACGAGACGGTTTATCCATAGTCATACTCTCCCTAACAGTCGAGTTATCGATCCGGCCGCCGTGCACGGCCGTCGGCAGCTGCGGTGAGTCAGAGGGCTCAGCGGAAGAACCACTCACCGAATACCGAAACATCAATACCAGAGAACTCAATCTTGACGTCACCGGCATCGTCTGAAAACAATAGCCCATCAGCCCATCGCCCCCGAATTTGACGTCAATTGAAAAGCGCTCGGATACTCTCGCACGCTGCCCGATGAAGAATTCGAATCCTAGGCCCTGACCGACACGCTCACTAGATTGAGGCGGGTCCGCGAGAGCCGATGTGCCCAGCTCTCGGACTTTTCCCTCAACCGACGTGAAATACGCCGCCGCTCCCAGCCCAGCGAACGTTGTCGAACCACTTTCGAATCCGTTGACAAAAAACTCATAAGCGACACCCAGAGGAGCGGTTCTGAACGTGTACTCTACAACGCTGGTAAATGACCCAGGTCCTGGTACGAACTCCGAGACAATCGACCAGTCGGCTGATCTGAATATCCTCCCATACGACACGCGAAGACCGTGATTCTCAGCCAGTCGTATCCGGGATAACACGTCCAAGTGTAGTTCAAGATCATCGGCACTGTAGTGGGCATTCGGTCCTGAGGTCGCGAACTCCTCCCACTCTGACATAGGCATATAGCCTGCACCACCACCGGCTCCCAGCGAGAATGTCGAGGAGTGTGAGGACGTCGCCATAAAAAAGCCGATAAACGATAACACAGTGCCTCTAAATGTCACCATATCCTCCCTCTAACGGTCCGGTTCAGCGGTAATCGGCTCCACGGAGATACGCTTACATCCAAATGATTACGCGGATGTTAAAGCTATCGAAGTTCGGATCACTCAAGAATCCGGTTCTCTGCCCATTCGAACGAGTTCCGGCCTCCTCACGAAATGCCAACAAGTCTTCGCCATAGGCCCAAAACTCGATACGTTGTGAAGGGCGGTACCGGATTCCCGCGGCAAGGCCAAAAGTAGAGGACCAGTAGATTCTCGTTGCGCCCAGCCCGGCGCGAACAAAAGGGCCAAACTCACCCGGCGTACCCAATGTCCCCCAGAAAAGCACAGGAAGCACCCTCGCCTCGAACTCGGCCGCGGCGCCTGGCATCTGGCTGATGGGAGTCACGTCGGTGCGGAATTGCATATACGTTAATTCGCAGGAAAGACCGACCGTTGTTGACGACAGAAACCCAATTGGTCCGTAACTCAGCCCCACGTTAATCGCTGGATCTCGTGAAACATCTACGAACTCCAACCCAAACTGAAAATCCCAGTGGTCGAAAGCCATCGGGTAACCCGATCCCAAGAAGGCGCCCAGCTTTGCGTCGGCTCTACCATGCGAAGGCCAGAGCAACGCGCACACCACAAGTAAGGCTGCAAAGCGACGACTCAAGATGCGGTCCTCCTCTGTCTGTCTAACGTCTGGGCGTACAGCCTCATTTAGCGAAGCAGTTCCACCATAACACCGTTTCCATTGTAAGAAGGATTTCAGGGATGTCCGAACCCTTTCCCGTTTGAAACGTGAAAATGTTCGGCAGCGATCGCCAGCGATAAACCTCCGCCAATGTGGATTGAAATCCCAAACCCGTATCGTTGGTTGAAGTTCCAGCGCCAAAACCGATTCGGCGTTATTCAGGCACCATCTTCTTTGTGTTCGAGAACGGACCTGCTTGAAGTCGGTAAAAGTATATCCCTGTTGCGACTTTACGCCCTTTGCCGTCGATCCCATCCCATTCAATTCTCGCTTAAAACCCCAACGTCATCACCAGACGTCCAAGAAACCCTCCTCGTCCCGTTGGCAGCAGGGATACCGAAACCTTGGGCGTCGTGGAACGGGACCGCCGAACAAGGCTCTGACGCAAGCTTATTGCCCCCGTCGTCACAGAGACGATTCCAACGGCCATCAAAGCGCTCGGATACTGCGCGTCATCTGTAAGGGATACCGCCATGGCGCCAAGCCCCACTGCAATGCCCATGATACTGAATCCCAGGATCGGTTCCTTTTTGGCTACCGAGGTCACGTTAGCTAGGCTCAGGCCCACGTTTGTCACCGCCAAGAATGCTTCCGTCGTCCTCCGCACGTCATGATCCTCCTGTTGCGCAACGGTGGCTCGGCAAGGAATCGCCAAGAGCGAAACACAGAGAAACGAGATACTAATGAGACACCTTCGATTCATGATAATCACCCTACTACAATCTACCTAACGCCCCAAGCGCTAGGCTGCCGCGCCGTGCTGCTTGCGTCCTCTATTCGTCAACTTCGCCAATTCGGAAAACAGGCCGTACGTTGCGTCGCCTTGTTAGCCGGCCTCTACACCATCGAAGAACTCAACGACTCCGGTTTCGAGTGAATACTCGGCACCGACCACCAAGAGGCCATCGTTCCGGATGAGTTCCTCCAAAACCGCGGAGCCGTGTCGTAGATGGTTCACCGAAACGGTGACGTTGGCCCGAATCGCATGCCGCACGAGAGCATTCACATCGTTCCTGAGCTCGGTCTTCAGCAACCCTTCGACCGAAGGCCGGACACGGTCAACGATCGAACGCAGGTTAAGCGATTGGTTCTCCACAGGCTGCTGAAGCTGTTCCACAGTAGCCAAAATGGCTCCGCACTGGGAATGCCCCAGCACAACAACCAGCCGGGTGCCAAACCGCGACGCTGCGAACTCGACGCTGCCGACTTGCGAGGGAGCAACGATGTTCCCGGCAACGCGGACAACGAAAAGATGGCCAAGGCCTTGGTCGAACACGATCTCAGCTGGCACCCGCGAGTCCGAACAACCGAGGACGATCGCGAAAGGCAGTTGCTCCTTCACGAGCTCGGCTCGCCGTGATTGCGTCAGGGGCGTCTCGCGCTGC
>JAOTUR010000298.1 GCA_029863805.1 Candidatus Krumholzibacteriia bacterium
ATGTATTGATCGATGGGCGAATCGTGCGGAATAAGGACGGCAAGCGACGGCTCCTTGCCGCGCCCCGCGCGCCCCGCCTGCTGCCAGGTCGACGCGATGCTTCCCGGATACCCAACCAGGAGCGCGCTTTCCAGTCCCCCCACATCGATTCCCAACTCCAGGGCGTTGGTGCTCACCACGGCCTGCAGCTCACCGGAGAAAAGTGCCTGCTCGATCTTGCGCCTTTCCTCGGGCAAATACCCTCCCCGGTAGGATCGGATCGCTCGTGCCCTTGAGGGTGACAAACGATCGAGCGTGTCTTTGGCGTACTTTGTGACCACCTCGCTCACCACCCGTGCGCGTACAAAAGTGATCGCCTGATGATCGTCAGCTACTAGCTCGGCCAGGATATTGGCTGCCTCGATATTGGCGCTCTTGCGCTCCACGCGATCACCACCCAGATAGGGCGGATTCCAGAATACAAACGCCTTCTCCCCACGTGGCGAGCCATCGTCATCGACGAGCACAGCGCGCTTACCGGTCAGTTTCTCCGCGAGCTCTTTGGGATTGCGTATGGTGGCGGAGCAACAGACAAAAACCGGCTTCGCACCGTAATGCTCACAAATGCGATTGAGACGATGGATGACATGGCTCACATTGGAGCCAAACACACCGCGATAGGTATGGATTTCGTCGATCACCACAAACCGGAGCCGGCCAAAAAAGTGTGCCCATGTCCCGTGGTTCGGCATGATACCCGAGTGAAGCATGTCGGGGTTGGTCAATAGCACGTTCGCTTCATTCTTGAGTTTTCGGCGCGTCGCTGGAGGCGTGTCGCCGTCGTACGTCCCGGTACGCAACGGCAAGTCGGGATCAGCTTTCTGATAGCGATGAAGCGTCCGCAGCTGGTCCTGTGCAAGCGCTTTGGTTGGGTATAGATACAACGCACAGGCATCTCCATCCCCCATGAGACTTTCCAGTACGGGAACGTTGTAACAGATCGTCTTACCACTCGCCGTCCCCGTGACTACGACAACATTCTTGTTCGCACGAACGCTCTTTATGGCCTGCACCTGATGCGTATACAGCCTGTCAATGCCTTCTCGTTGTAGAATACGCGTGATCCGGTGCGGAGGCGCTGGCGCCAAATCGGCAAACTTGGCCAGGCGTTCCGGAAGCCGCTGCTGATGAACTACTTGACCGGCGTAGAAGCTGGACGAGCGAAGCTTGGTGAGAAAACTCTCGACGTTCATGGTTGGCGGTATTCTAACACTGCCATGGCCTGGACAAAAGCGGTTTTCACGAGTCGATTACTTCGACATTAAGCCTGTCAAGGTCGCAGGTGCTTGCGAACCCAGGCGGCGTTGGGATGGTCCGGGTAGAGTTCGATGAATTTATGCAGCACGGGCTGCGCCTCGGCACCTTGTCCTTGCCGAATCAACAGCCATGCCATATGGAACATCGCCGCGGCCGAGCTGGGATTGGTCTGCAGGGCCCGACGAAATCTCATCAGCGCTTCCTCCTCGCGATGCAAATGCATGAGACAGATTGCTGCCTCCACGTTGGCATTCTCGTTGCCCGGGTCATCTCCGAGTGTCTCCTCTGCAAACACTAATAGCCGTTCGTGAACCGGGATAAGATCCTCCCCGCGTCCCAGCTCTGAGAGAACGTCTCTTAGGTGTCTCCAGTATCGCCCATTATCCGGTAGGGTTCTTGTGAACCATTCGAGGTGTGGCAGCGCCTCCTGCAAGCGATTCAACTCGAGCAAAGTGATGAGGTAATTGTGGCGAAACTCCGCCTTATCCGGCCGCAAAGCGACCGCTCTTTCGTACGACAAACTCGCCTCCTGTAAACGGTTCTGCCGGGTAGCCAGCATACCCAAGAAGGCGTACGCCGGGCCATTGTTGGGGTTGGTCTCGACGGCGCGTCGAAACCAAAGCGCCGCCTCATCGAGCTGGTCGTGCCGGAGATACCAGTTGCCCACGACAACCTCCGTACGACCCAATCCCAGCGGTAGAGTCTTGAACCGTTGCAAGGCAAGATCCTCGTTGTGATTTATCCAAACCCACGGCGCCAGATGCAAGATCGAAAACACCAGACCAAACTTGAGGACGCTGACCGCTGCCTCAGGTTGAGGAACGTGCTTAAGCAGGAAATACAAGGCCACGACCGTGTAACAAACGCCCGCCGGTGCAAGAAGATCCCAGTTGCGCGCGTAACCCAGGTTAGAATCCCCCGCCAACCAGCTGGCCGCGAGGTAGCTCGATCCCACCGTGATAAGGAACAGCGTGGAAATACTCCCGCGATCTGGCATACGGACTGCTATCACCACCGCGGGAACCCACATAAACAGAGCCAGGGGACCTATCAAATATTGCTCGTTCAGAAAATCCCTGACGTGCCCGGCAGAAAACATGTAGTTGGGTATCAGATCTCCTCGCGCACCCAGTACACGTCCGGAGATATCAAAAAGGACCGCCAGTAGATTATAGTCACGAATGTCGATCAACAGTTGATTGACTGCAATAACCAGGGCAGCGCTCACGGCCAGATCCACAAGCGTCGATAAACGCTTGCCTCGCACGGCGAGTCCCCACACGCCGAGAACCACAAAAGAGGGCAAAAGCACCACCGCGGACAGGTGAAGTGTCAACGCAACTATAAGAGCAAGGCCCGGCAGAAGTAGGGGGGACAATCCCCGCAAGAAACGTAAAGAGAGCCATAGATAAATGCTGATCGCGAGTGTGTAGTATGTGTAGTTCTCTACATATCCAAAAAACAGTTGCATAAATCCCTGCGACAATAAAATGAGTGTCGCCAGCCAGGCTACGCCGCTGCCGTGGGACGTCTCCCGCGCAAACATGCGCCCGAGGGCGGCCGCCACCAGCACGTAGAAAAAGCCTGCGATGACGCTTCCCAAGGCGACTGCCGCCTGGGCCACATCTTGTTCCCCAGTTCCCACGACACGGAAAACAGGACCCAGATACCCATATAGCAACTGTTGAATCCACATGGTCAGGGGTTGGCGCGGATGAAAATCGTGTCCTGCCGCGAGATCCTCTGTGAGCGGAAGGGCGTCTCCCAGCAAAAGCTGCCGAGAGCGGAGCAGCCAAAATAGTGCCGCACACACAACCGCCAGTACCAGTGACGATCTCACAGGATGGACTTTGACAAAGTGTATTATGGCACGTGTGGGTGTTTCTTTTTCCGCTTGTGGTTCCCCCTCTTGATGGCGGCGGCGTCTTGCGAAAAACCTCGCCAGCCCCAGGGCGGCCACAAAGAGTGCACTCCAGCTAATAACCGAGACTACTGGGGGTAGGAAGGCGTAGAGATGAAAGCCCCAAAGACTATCGCGCAGGGGCCCCAGAGAAACGGCTTGCAAGACCAGGCTGATGGCCGCCAACCCCAGGAATGTGTAGTGATAGAAGCGCGCTGCGGAAGAGTCTCGTTGCATGCTCGATATTATCGGGGTTTAACCATGAACTCTGCGACCGAATAAGTGGCCGACTCTTGAGGTAGAGTCCACCACTGCGCTCGTACGTCGTCACTTACCTGTGGCGATCGGCTAGGTAATTCACCAGGTAGGCCATAGCCAATAGATCCATCCGGTTATGGTAGAGAATTCGACGGATGTCACCGGCGTCACCGGTGCGCACGAATTCGTGGTACGCCTGTGGAATCTCCCAGCCCGAGATATCACCCCGCCTTTTGAAGCCACGGAGGTGCCGTTCAATAGTTTCTAGTTTGCAGTCGGCGAGCACGTCAGCAAAGTGCTCCTTTGCAGTGTCAAAAAGATCGACGTGTTCAAATGGTGTTACCGCCTCGACACGGGTCACCGCCATGCGAATCCGCAAGAATGGGACATCGAAGCCCGAGCCGTTGAACGTGACAATCATGGGATAGCGTCCAACAACATCGCGCAGGTGAAGCAGCATACCCTTCTCTTCGGAATAATCACGTGCAAAAAGCTGTTCTACGACAAATCGTCTGTCCTCGACGTACATCAATCCGCACAAGAAAACGTACGTGCTTGGCGATAGCCCCGTGGTCTCGATGTCGAGAAAACAAATCTCGTCATTTCGGATTCGTGTGGCCATGTCCGGACCGGGGTCTTGTATCAACGAGATCAGCGGCCAGGTTCTGCGTTCTGAGATCTTGAGGAATCGCTCGGCGACCGACGGAGCGTCGGCGGCGATGGCGCCACCGGTCACATGTATCAAATAAAACCGTTCGCCCTCTACCACACGTTCTGTGCCCGGAGCGGCACCGGCCAAGGCCAGTGGCTCGACACCGACGGTAGCGGGTCGGTGCGGGCGATGTGGCTGGGCGAGCTGTTTCGCCCTTGATTTGATGAGCGCCAAGCGTTTCTTTAGGAGATTATCCATAT
>JAOTUR010000299.1 GCA_029863805.1 Candidatus Krumholzibacteriia bacterium
AACGATATAAGGCCCGATGGTATCGGGACCGTCGATGCCAGGCCGCCTGCCACCGGGTAAATTCCCCTGTGTCTTGTGGCGGGCGGTAAACGTTTGGGAGGGCGTCTCGCCGGGGTGGCGGGGCCATGAGGGCGTCTCTCCCGGGTGACGCGACCAGGAGAAAAGCGCCACGGATCGCGCAAAGATCCTTCGCACCAGATTGCGCGCCTTGACGTGACGCGGGGTGGGTAATGAGAGCTTTTCCATCGGCTCCCATTCGTAGCATGCCTCGGGCAGATGACCATCGCGCAGACGGGCCCGCATCACCGCGCGCTCGCCAAACTCGGCGCGCAGCTGAGCAAAGGCACGCTCGGCGGCTTTGAGGTCGCGGTGTGGCTTTTTGGCAAAAAGCTCGAGCTGTCGGTGGTTGGTCAACACCGAGTCGGCTTGCAGCACGATGTCCACGACACCGCACGAGAGCGAGATGGTGTGCAAACGAAGCTCGATGAGTTTTAGGATCTCTGTTACCTCGATCGTGGGACTTGCGGGACGAAGGTGCTCGCTCTTTTTGTCGCCGTTGTCGAGAACGAATGACATGGTGATGGCGGAGAGCAGGCGGCTTTTCTTTTTTAGCGAATCGAGGATGGTATCGAGAAGCCCGTCGATAACGAGCATCAGACGCTCGACACCGCTCTCGGGGTGATCAAAGGAGAGCGTTGCCATAAACGGCTCGTCGGGCACTTGCGAAGCGAGGGGTGAGAAGAGCTCACCTTTTGCAAGCTTGTAGAGGTCGTAGGCCTCGCTGCCAAAACGTTTGCGAATGCCATCCTCGGGCAGATCGACAAAACCACCCAAGGTGACGATGCCCAGCTGGCAGAGCGCATCGCGGAGATCCGGCGGAAAACCCAGACGCACGATCGCTACCGCACGGGCCTGCGTACGCTCTTGGTCGGGGTTCTCGAAAACCGTGACTTGTTTTTGGGATGTGGCGATGGCGTAGGCGGCATAGCGCGAAAAGCCGACGGCCACCTTGCAGTGATACCCCGCCTGCGACAACTCCGAACCGATAAGCCCCGCCCACTTCTTCAAGGACGGGTAAAGCAGCGACAGCCCCGATGCCCCCAACCAGAAGATCCCCGGCTGGTCTTTTGAAGGTTCGACATCCGGTGTAAAAAAGCGAAGCCGTTCGGTGAGTGTGTCGATCTGCGTTTGGATGTCCGCTTGAGACACCACACCGGCGCGAAGATCCGGTGACAGCGAAAGCCCCTTGGCATAACGCATCCCCGGCAGAATACACGAACGCTGGGCGCGTTTGTTGACCCAGAGAATGATGCCCTGGGGTTTGTCCTTGTCTACAACCGCGACCGGGAGTTTGGTCCAATCCGCATGACGCTGGATGAGCAGCTGCAGCGGAAAGGCGGGTAGGTTAACACAGGCCATCCGGTCCACGACAAACCTCCGTGTGGCGCCATCCCAACCCGCGGTGTTTGTCCCTCAGGACCTCGAGTTCCCAGGTGAACCGGTTAAAACCTGTTTTGTGTAACGCGCCCTGTGCGCGGAGCGAAACCAGCGGCCCCATCGAGGGGGCCGCCGGTTCCTTTTGGGTGAGGCAGAGAAGTGTGGTGTGGTGTTTTTTTGCCAGCGCCGCCAGCCGCACCTGAACGGCGATACGCATGTCGATGTCGGTGCCCAAGTCGAGAACAATGGCGCCGAATCCACCCGAGCGCAGGAGTCGATCGGCGACGCGCGATGCCGAGAGCGTGTGGGGCACCCGTATAACCGGCAACGCACGCAGATCGATGCCGCACTCGGCAAAATCGGGGGGGAAAAACGTCGACCCTCCCACGGCAACCCAGGCGGCGGGCTCCCCGCGCTGGTGCGAGTCGAGGATGAGGGAAGCCGCCGCCGTAATCGAAACCGTTTGTCCCGAACTGGAGATCTCCAAGAAACGACCGCAAAGCGAATCAAGGCTCCACCCGCCGGGTGCTCTGTCGGGCACGGGGGGGATTGTGGTAGTGGTCGGCGCAGGTAGGATATGGGCGCCATTGATGGTGCGTGACAGTACGCTTGCCGGGCGGGAGGATGCCATGATTCACACCTTTGGTATTTCGATATAGCGTCTGATCTCGATGACTTTGCCAAGGATGACCAGCTCGTTGGTGTCGGGTACGATCGGTTCGAAGTCGGGGTTTTCAGGGTGTAGTTCGATGGCGTTCTTTTTGATACGAAGCCTCTTGACCGTGGCTTCGTCTCCCACGAGCGCCACAACGATGTCACCGGTGTTTGCGATCGGCTGGTGTCTGACGATGGCGATATCGCCGGGCATGATCCCCGCGCCGGTCATGCTTTCGCCGCGGACGGTCAGGGCGAATAGATCGCCCGTACCCCGTGACTGCACGGGAACATACCCTTCGATGTCTTCGACCGCCGTCGTCAACTCCCCGGCCTGGACCCGACCCAGGAGGGGAATGGCGATGGTGACGGGGTCACCCTTGAAGCCTGTGGGCAAACCGTATCCCCGGGCCTTGCCCTTTTTCTTGGCCAGGCGACCCTCTCGGACGAGTTGCTCGAGATGCTCTCTCGCCGTTTCGACAGCATGAAAGTTAAAGGCGTCTCGAACTTCTCGGACGGTGGGCGGTAGCCCTTCGAGAAGGCGCCCACGAACAAATCGGTAAATTCGCTCGCGGGTCTGACCTTTTGGGGTGCGAGGTGACATGCCCTTACATTACCAGACATTTGTCTGGTATGCAAGGAAAAAATTGTAGGGGGTTAAATAATATGAGGTTATCAACCCAAACGGCCACAGCGCCGGGTAGATACCCGGGAGCGGGGGACCAATGACGCCACCGGCTGGCTACCAGATCTCCCTTTCCGCGTAGATGTCGTAGACCTTCAACGAGCGATTGGGCAGCTGGCCGATGACCTCCGGATATCCGTCGTTGTTCAGGTCCTGCAGGACGATCCGATTGCCAAAGCCACCGCCCTCGGTCTTGACCAGATCGATGATGTAAAAGCGAGAATCGATGACAAAACCGCTGTTGAGGATGATCTCCGGTTGCGGGTCATCGTCCACATTGCCCACCAGAATCTCGGTGGCAACAAAATTTTCCTGGCTCCGCCATTCGAGCGCCCGCGTCACGGCGTCGTAGATATAGAGCAGGCTTCCGCCACCACCAAGGCGTGTGGCGATAAACATGACCTCGTCCTGAGGGTCGCGATCGATATTGGCCGCCGTGAGACACTCGATCGATTCGAACGGTTCTTCGAAGTTCTCCCACTCCCGCTCATACGTGTCCAGGTCGAAGGCGATGATGCGGCCATTTCGCGTCGTTACCATGATGGATGGTTTGCCATCGCGGTTCACATCGCGCACCAGCAGCGCGGTGATCGGGGACCCCAGATTCGTGCTTTCCCAAGCCAGGTCCGCTCGGCCGTCTTTGACATCGTACACATGGATGTGTGGACCGGTATCCGCATAGATGTATCGCATGGGGTCGTTCTCGGTGGGTTCCAATACGACGAAGTACTCGAACCACTTGTCGAGATCCCGCAGCGCCTCGGGGTTCAGACTCTCCGATTGCAGGCCTTGCCGGCAACCCAAGCCGACTACAATCAGCAACACAAAGACAAAGATCTTTTTCATATAACAAGACCCCTTTCTCATTGTACAGGGGACTCCAGGCAGACGAATAGGTGGTAGCGCCATTATACGGGGCCTGCAAACCGAAATAAACGGTAAAGTTCGGCCAAACGCGCCCGGCCTGCATGAGGGGGCTTTTTTGCCGGCAAAGGTTTTTGGCAGACTTAAGACAATGCTGCTAAGATAGATCGATCGAACCACGAGTTTTTGCTTGGATGTTTGACAGTGGTGTGTGAATGAACGCGACGCTGCGAAAATTTATAGATATCCGTCAGGGAGAGATGAGTCGGACGCTCATCATGACCGGTTATATCTATTTGGTTATTTTCTCCTATCTGATCCTCAAGCCGATGACACGCTCGCTCTTTGTCAAGAGCCTGGGCACCGAGCAGCTTCCCTTTGTCTACATGCTGGTGGCGCTGGTGGCGGGGGTGGTGGCCGCGTTTTACACGCAGCTGGCCACCAAGATTCGTCTCGACCGCTTGATCAATGTCACCACTCTGTTTCTTATGGGAAACCTGCTTCTCTTCTGGTGGCTTCTGGCGATAGAGATCAAGTCGGCGTTTCTCTTTTTTAGCCTGTGGATCTGGGCCAGCATCTATGGCGTGCTCACCGTGTCGCAGTTTTGGCTCTTGGCCAACTATGTGTTCGATCCGCGCGAGGCCAAGCGCATCTTTCCGCTTCTGGCCGCGGCGGCGA
>JAOTUR010000300.1 GCA_029863805.1 Candidatus Krumholzibacteriia bacterium
CCGGCATGGGTACTTCCGCCACCTTCTCCATGGGCAACGCCTCGAAGTCGGCGCTGACTTGCTTGGCAAATCCAGAGTCGAATCCGCCACCCAGACCGATGATCATGTTGTTTTGCGCATAGTGAGCCTCGTAGAACTCCCTTACGTCTTGCACGGTAATCGAACTTAGACTCGCCACGTGCCCCTCTTCATTATGCTCGTACGGAGTGCCGGCAAAAATGAATTCGTAAAGCGCCTCCTTCCCCAACTCCTCATCCTGAGAGTAGCGAAGCGTCGTTCGAATGTAGTTCAGATAATCGCTCTTGACGCGTGTGAAGTCATCTTCAGCAAAGGCCGGCTCGAGCAAGACCTCCTTGAACAAAGCGTAGTAGTCATCCAGGTTATCCAGGTGCGTGCGTCCGCTGAACACGGTCATCTCTTTGTCCACCTGTTCGGCGATGGACGAGGCCATGGGATAGAGCAGCTCCAGTATC
This sequence comes from Candidatus Krumholzibacteriia bacterium, assembly GCA_029863805.1. GTDB lineage: Bacteria > Krumholzibacteriota > Krumholzibacteriia > WVZY01 > WVZY01 > JAOTUR01. Next base: position 474 of record JAOTUR010000300.1, read on the forward strand.
TCCTCGTACGAATGTGTCTTGGTAGACCCCTCTGTGATAAGAGTCGCCGTGAGTGCTGCCAGTCCCTCTTTGCCAGGGGGGTCATTCTGCGAGCCGATCTTGAACATGACCCGAAAGGAGACCGTCGGATCGTCCGCTACCGGCAAGAGCACAGTGCGCTCGGTTTTTTTCTGGCATCCAACGTTGAACATGATCAGTGATAGAATAAGAGTCAGCGCGAGTGTTCTCACGATCGCTCCCCCTTCAGTGTGAGCACCGTACGACGTTCTTTCTGTAGATACCTTTGTGCGGCCTCGCGGATATCTTCCGGGGTAATGGTCGCCATGGTTGAATACAACAGGTCAACCGCTTCGATGCTTCCAGTCAGCGCGATAATTCGGGCCAGGCCGGAAGCCACATGGTTCGGGGTATCGAGCCCCATCAGGTAGCTATAGCGGCTACGTTTCTTCAAGTTCTCCAGTTCTTCTTCGGACACCAGATCCCTCTTGAATGTCTCGGCCGTGTAGTCGATCTCCTCGATCACGTAGGCAATGTCCTCCTCCTGCTTTACTCTGCTGTAGACATCGTAGAGCTTGGGATCCCGCTGAAAATCAAAATCGCCCGCGATGAACTCGACTTTCTGCTCGCGAATGACGAGTTTTTTGTAGATGTCGCTGTTTTCACCAAAGGCTAAATCCGACAGCAGATGGCCGGCGACCATGATTTTGTCGCTGGGATCGAACGCGTCTGCCTTGTAACCGATCCATACCAGCGGCAGCGTGCGACCGCTGTAGGCCACTTCAACGCGTCGCTCTTCGGTTTGGAAGGGTTCCGGCGTTATTTGCGGCGGAACATACCCCTTCTCCCAGTTACCATAGTAGCTCTCGATCATCGGTTTTACGGCTGTCGCGTCAAAATCGCCAACCAACAGTAGTACGCAGTTTTCCGGACGGTAGTACCGGTTGAAAAACGTTTTACTATAGTCGAACATGTTGGGCATGTTTTTGATATCCCTCTCGAACCCCATCGTCGTGTGCTGGTAGGTGTGCCTGTCAAAAGCCGTCTCCATCATCTTCTCGTTGGCAACGACAAACGGATTGGCAATGTTCTTGCGGTACTCACCATAAACAGCTCCTGCCTCGGTTCGGAAAGGCCCCTCCTGATAAGAGAGATTCTGAAAGCGGTCGCTCTCCACATCCATGGCGGTTTCCAACCTGGCGCTGGGGATGACCATGTAGTAGCAGGTGATGTCGTCGCTGGTATACGCGTTGGCATCGGCGCCCATCTCGCTCATCAGCCGGCTGTACTCGGTCGAACTGTATTTGTCGGTGCCGCGAAACATCATGTGTTCAAAGAAGTGGGCAAAACCGCTCCTACCCGGCTCCCACTCATCGCGACTGCCCGTACGTACCACGGTGTAGTAGGCGACCAGCCCGCTACCTTTTATGGGCATGAGGATCGATTTGAACCCATTGGTCAGGGTGTAGTCTTCGTACTGGTAGGGGAAAAATCGCCCGTCGCGATCTTGGGCCACGACCGTCGCGGCGACGATGAATGTCATGAGCCAACATAGAAAAAAGATTCGCATAGGGTCTCTCCTTAGCTGAGCGATGGATCCTTGGGTGAGGTGGAATCCAAAATACGGTAGGCGCGCTGACGCCTGGAAGCAAGGTTCTTCTTGGTTGGCCCTGCCCCTCTCGGGGCATGACCGGCCCTTCTATATCAATGATTTAACCTGTGAGGAACATAACACAGAAAGCAGCGTTTCGACACTGCCCGGTTTCTTGATGAAAATCAACTTTGCGGGGGCCTCACGTTGGGCGCCCGGTGAGGTCGGCAATCGAGATCCAATTGCGCCTGGGTGTCGTTTACCGGAAAACAGTTGCCAGACGGCAGCGCTCCCGGGAGATAGCGCGACAAACGGTCATCGTAGAGCGCGCCCTCCAAAAAATTAACCAGATCATCGACCTCTTGTAGCGTGAGATCCAGGCTCCGGAACTGCGGCGACAATCGCTCAATGGGCACCCGTGCATTCTGGGGAATGGCGCTTTTCTTGTACTCGACGACTTCACGCACCGTGGCAAATGACGCTCCGTGGCCATAAAAGGGACTGTCGATCAGGTTGTAAAGCTGAGGTGTCTTGAACTTGTACTCGTCGTCGCTACGACCGGTGAACCCCCCGCGACCTTTGCGTTTGTCATCGGGTATGGTGCCACCAAATGGCGCCAGGTTGACACGGGTCAAATCGTACGCCCCATCGAGATCGTTCATGCCCAACGCGTAAAACGTCATCGAGCTCAGCGCGGGCCCCGTATGACAACTCACGCAGCCGGCCTTGCCAAAGAAAAGAATGCCGCCTCTTTTCTGCGAGTCGCTCATCGCGGTCTTGTTTCCACGAAGCCACTTTTGAAAAGGCGCCTCGTGCGCCAGTACCGTTCTCTCGAATGCCGCAATGGCCAGCGCGACGTTGAGACGGTTGATGGGATCGAGGTCCGACTGAAACGCGTTGCGAAACGTCTGCCGGTAACGGGGAATCCCGTTTATCCGTGACAGACCCACGTCCACCATGCGATGGGCCAAAAGCCCTCCGTGCGCCTGTGTCTCGAGCCCTGACAGGCCCAGAAAGTTTGACTCGAGCGGTGTTCCCGGAGTCCATTTCGATTCCGTCCCCAGATTGTCACCGATGCCGCCGAACTGACCGTTCCACAGCATGAGTTCCTGGTAGGCCGTGTTGAGAACACTCGGCGTGCGGATCGGCTGACAGTCGGGATATCCCGCGGGCGAATCGTACTGGGCAAGAAATGTCCGCCCCTCTCCGGCCAGACCGAAACCACTACCCCCTTCGGCGATCCCCTGCGGTACGTTGGCCATAAAACCGGCCTGCGCAAAGTGACAAGAAGCGCACCCGTACGTCCCCCTACCCTCGGGTCGCACATTGCTCACACCCAGCGCCGTCTCATGATAGAGAAGTTTTCCCAACTGCACTTTCTTCACGGTGAGTGGATTGTGAGGGTCCTGGGGGATCTTGTGCAGCTCGTCGGACCTCGGTAGCATGAAGTAGGTCGGTCCCTCGCCCTGCGATGACTCCGTCAGCGCACGCAGTAGCTCTGTGTCGAGAGGCCCTTTCAGTCCCGCTTTACCGGCAAGCACCGAATGGGTCGACCCTGTGCCACCGGCATGGGGACCCTGCAGGTCACTACAACCAATCACCACCAGGCAGGCGGCAAGCGTCGTGATGATGATCGATCCAATTGACACGCGAAACATGTGGGCAAACATGGTTAGCACCCCTGTGTTCACTGCTGTCATCGCGTCGTGCCGTCGGCGGATGTGCGCGAGTGCACTTCATTCGCGTGACCAGCTATTTTATCACGACTACAACTTGTTGTCAATAGGCGCCTTACAAACTTGACAATAATCAACTCCGTGCAGATTCCGTTCATGTCATGCCATCGGGTCCATTACGTCGCAACGGCTGTAGCACGGCCTTGGCCCAATCTGTTAAACTTGGCACCACGACCCCGGTTGCGGATGTGTGGTGCAAATCGACTCCCGTGAATTCACCTTCTTTGGTTGTTCCAAATAGAGAGCGTTCCCAGATGATACGATTGAGCAGAAGCATCTTACTGGCGGTTCCCTTCTTTTGCATCACCGCCGCTCATGCCCAACGCGGTGAATCGGATCTAAACATCTTTGGCTATTTTCAGGTCTCCCTCACCCACCAGGCCACCACCGACGGCGACGAAAAAGACAACACCTTCAACATCCAGCAACTCAACCTGTTTCTGCAGAAGGATCTTGGCAAGCGGTGGACGTCTTTGGTCAATTTCGAACTGGTCAACAATTTCTCCTCGGACAAGTTTT
>JAOTUR010000301.1 GCA_029863805.1 Candidatus Krumholzibacteriia bacterium
AGTGAAGCGGGGGTGGGGTCGTTGGCCACCGTGGGCGATGCGGCGGCCTCGGACTTCGAAGATCAATTGCGCAAGGACTTGATGGCCGCTGTCCGCGAGCGCGACGTCGAGGCGCCGGCGGTATCCCCCAAGGATCGAACACGCGCCGTTGCCCTGTCGGGGCCGCCTACCAGCGGCAAGAGTTATGTCGTCGAGACGCTGCGATCGGACATCCGCCCCCGGGGTTTTGGATTCGTTTTATTGAGTGATACGGTCCAGTTCGAGGAACTGTTCGCCGAGTCGCCGGGTGCGACACACTCGCGTGCCGCCGATCCCAGCGCGATGGTCATTGAGCACCGGGTCGCCGCCTGGGAGCAACTGCTGGTTCGGGCGGAAAAGGGCGGGCTCGTCATTGCCGTCGACGATTATCAGCGACTGGGCAAGAACGCGCGTGAGTTTTTGGAATACATCGTAAAGCGAGTGGGGTTTCTGGTATCCGAGGGGCAAGAGCCCAAGATCTTCTTTTTTGTGACCGATGACAGCCCGCGTCTAAAAAAAGATCTGGCGCAGGTTGTGACTCCCCACACACCGATTCACGCCATCGGTATTCCGCCGCCACGAAACGAAGATGTCGACAGTATCGTGAGCGCCTTTCACGGCCGTATGCCCTTGGCCGAACAAAGGAGATCGCTCGCGGGCTACCTGCAGTCGAATCTCGAAAGCGATGGCACCGTGATGATGGCACTAAGAGAAGCCGTGGCGGAAGAGGACCTCGAGTATGAGTCGGGACAGTGGCACTTCCGTGCGCCGCAAGAGCCAGCCGTGGGTCGTCGGCCCACCAGTCACGACTACTACGAGCGGGTGTTTGGGGAGCTGTGGGAGGATGCTCAGGTGCTGGTGCGCTGGCTCGCGTGTCATCGCGGTTCCTTGTCCATGGGGCAGTTGCAGGATCTCTCGGGGCTCGATGCCGAAGCCATCGAGCAGGCGTTGGAGAATCTTAGGCCTTACCGGGTCCTGGATGTCGGCGCGGATAAAGACGAGCGGCACGTCAAGTTCGCGAGTGATGACGTCCGAGAGGCATTTTATCAGGTGGTCGAGCCATCGGATCGGGACATCGTTCATGCCTATTACATCGAATATCTGCTGGGCTACAAGGATGAGAGCCTGCGAGGCTTGGAGACGCTGGTTTTCCACTACGAAAGGGCGGGGCGGGCGAGGGACGCGCTTCTTACCCGCATCCGGGCGCTGGCCAAAGCGAAGCGTGAAAAGGATATCTATGGAGTGCGGCGGCTTTGTGACGATGGGATTGCTTTCATCCGTGGGATTGCGACGTGGGACGCCAAGTCGTCCTCAGGGCACGTTGAGCGGTTTTTTATCAAGAATCTGATCGAGGTCGACTGGTCGGTCAATAGCTACCGCGGTGTCATCGAAGTCGTCGATACCCAACTTAAGCAAATGAACCGGCCGGTGCCGCTGAGCTTTGTTTATACATATGCCTCTTCGCTCGAGAGCTCGGGGGATTATGAAGGATGTCTTCGAGTCGTCGAGGAGAGTAAGCGGCGGATCGCGAACGAGTCGTCGGAGACGTACCATCATGTGCTGCTGGCGAAGGCTTGTGCGCTCCACGAGATGCACAAGTTTAAAGAGGCCCTCGAGGTGCTTAAGTCGATTCGGAGCGAGGCCCTGAGCCCCTCGGTGCTCGCCCGCTACTATGTCTACTGCATGTTGGTGTATCAGGCGCTCGGGGATTATGAAGAGCGGGCGCGTTATTTGGAGCGTGCAAGAAAAGCGGCGACGAAGGTTGGGAGCTACTTGCAGCTGTTGAGGGTTAATTACAACATTGCGATGTTTCTACTTAGCCACACGAAGTATTCGGAGGCAAAACGTTTGATTCGCGAGTCGATCCGATTAGCAAGCCGTCATCGTGTGTACAGAAGCTTGTGTACAATGTACTACGTCGCCAGTGTTGTATATGCCGAGGGCGGAGACTACGTTCAAGCTCTCAAGTATGCAGAAAAGGCGATCCGACTTGGTATGGATATTGGCATGGATCGCCATGTCAATAGTTACATCGCGAGCACATCCGTGATCTATAGAAACCTCGGTCGCTATGGGACGGCATTGAACCACTTGGAATCGGTGAAGAGCAGAGCCCATCGGGGGGATCGTCACTATTTCTATGCGTTAGTCATGTTGTTTGGGATGTGTGTCACTGTTCACAGTAGGTTGGCCCATACGTATGCGGAGGAGCTAAAGGAACTCGCACGTCAGGAGCAATACACCCAGCCGATGGCTCTTTATCACCAATTTCTGGGTAATTACAAGCAAAATGCTTCGAAACACGAAGATGCGATCGCCGAGTATTCCGTGGCCGTTGAGTTGTACAATTCTATCCATCACGAGGATGATTCCGCCAGATCCAGAATCGCGATGGCCCATAGCCACCTTGCCTTAAGACAAGTCGATCAGGTCTTGAGAATCATCGAAGACCTGCGCGGACCTGTCGCGGAGCTTGAGTCAAATGAAATTCGGGCTGATTACGAGAACTTGAGATTGGCCTATGAGATTCATGCGGATTCCAACTCGCAACTGAAAATCCACGCGATCAACCGGTGTGAGCAGTTAAGAGCACATCCGATGGATATCAAGGTGCGTATGCAGATGGATGCTACCTTATTCCGTGCCAGTGTTTCGCTAGAACGTAATTCAAGTGCGATCACACACTTCAACCAATATTACTCCCAGGTGAAGGACGTCTGCAGTAATCTTCCTAGTGCTGATATGGTGAATGACTACATCGAGAACCGTGAGTTCGTTGACTTAGTAAGAACCTTCAGGGAACTAAACAGAAAAAGCCCGAGGCAATGATATGAATCAGAAGTGCCTCGGGCATTCACGGCCAGTGACGGCGCGTCAGTTTCAGCGATTATCAACCACCGACATCTTCGCCCTGTTGAGCTAGACTGGGACCTTCGGGGGCAGATGAAACGTCTTCATAGTCGGACCCGGCAGTAACGTCTTCCGGTCCGCTAGCAGGAGCTACTACCGAGTCCCCGGAGCAGCCGAAGGAGAAAAACAGAAGAGTTAGGCAAGCAAGCAAGGCAAAGGACTTAGTGATTTGACGTATGCGGGACATTTCATCTACCCCCTAAGGCTGATTCCCAAACGTCAGGCATCACTCGTTAAGGCAAGGCAGATGCCACGGCGCCAAATTTGGTCTCTCCCGAACGCCGCGAATCACGCGATCGTGTGTAACGAAGATTTGTCAGGGGCAGCTCAACTATGTCTGAAGAAGCGACTTGCGATCGGTCTGAGTTGGAGGTCGATTACCCGTGGCATGCGTAAAAAGGTCACGATTGCCCGGTAACGTTCACCGTGTACTTCGACAAGTCTGCGAAACAATCCGACGATTTTGAAGATTGCAGATGTGTCGCCGCACTCTATCTGTAAGGCAGGGCGGAGCTTATTTCATTTGTGGCTGAAATGGGCCAGCCTGATGGAATCCAAGTTGGAAAATGCGAAGCGTTCCCAGCAATCCTTCAAAGTGGCGAAAACGTTTTTGTAATCGGTTGCAATTTCCGAAACGGGATGCCCTGTGGTTGCTGGTTATACCCGATTGTTCGTCGGACACGAGATAATGGCGGGCAGCCCTCGTTTCTGAGCGATTCCGGGCTCGCCTCGTCGCCTTGATCATCCGATGGCTTAACAAGTCGCCCCACGTTGACAATATCGCCTGGAGTAACTGCGCCGCTGATGACGGCACAATCACTCTGCCACGTGATTGGAAGTTCCAAGAGGCTATCCATAAGTCGTTCTCCTAGTCCCTCGGTTCGACGGTCGTAACAATAACGTTTCGCGTCTCGAACGTTGACGCGTACGCGTGATAGTCGTAACACCTTAGGGACTGTAATCTTCGCCCCGCCCGTGTCAAGATTTCGACGATGTATGAAAACACAGGCACCTAAAGAAGTGACTTGATCCACAGAGTCGTTATGAAAGAGCCTTGGATGCCGAATCCAGCTTGACTCTCGCTGTAAGGCTACCGGCACATCACTGACCCATAAGCGAAGTACTCGCCAATCCGCGAGAATATCTGCTTGGTCACTCAACTTACTGTGTGATAGTATTTTCGAAAAAGGAAGTATACGACAGAGCTTCTTTGTGGCGGATGTGGGAGATAAGACCGTTAACGAAGGCCGCTCGGACAAATGCTGCAATTGCAAACTCCGTTGATGGGCGGGCACGCTCACGTGGCTTGTGGGCGCGACCCGCACCATGCCCAGAGTTCTCGCGATGAGAGCGTGACGAAGGTCCCCCTCGTGTTTTCCTTACTC
>JAOTUR010000040.1 GCA_029863805.1 Candidatus Krumholzibacteriia bacterium
GAGCGGCATCTCTCGGGCGAGCGCCGCCTCGATGACCGCGTCCGGCTGCGTCCACAAACTGTATGCGTAGTTGGTGCCGATGGGGAAGTAGTCCCAGTTCATGCCAAAGACCATGAAGTCCCGGCCGTCCACCTGGAGCTTTGCACCCGAGGCACCCGAAACGACGCGAACGGTGGTGGGTGCAGGCGTGGCGCCTTGCGCCCATGTTGTTGCCGTCGGCCAGATAATCATGACAGCCACCGCCGCTGTCACCCACAAGAGGGATTGGTGTCGGGTGGGGTCTCTTGCGATCGCGCTCACGGGAAAACCTCCTCAAGATGATGGTTACGTGGCGTCATCGACCGCATTTGCGGCGATGACATCGCGGTACCAGAACGCGCTATCTCTGGCGGTGCGGTGTTGGGTGGCGTAGTCAACGGCGTAAAGACCGAAGCGTTTGCTGTACCCATGCGCCCACTCGAAGTTGTCGAGGAGCGACCAAACAAAGTAGCCGTAGAGTGACACGCCGTCTGCGAGCGCGCGGTGCGCGGCCAGCAAATGACCACGCAGATAGTCGACCCGGCGTACGTCGGCAATTCGGCCCGCCGTGTCGACGTCATCTGTGTAGGCTGCCCCGTTCTCGGTAATGTAGATCCTGGGCGGTTTGTACTCGCGGTCGACGCGTAGGAGCAAGTCGTGGAGCCCCTGCGGGAAGACCTCCCAGCCCATGTCGGTGAGTTCCTCCTCGGGAACCATCTGTACCGCGACGGGTTCACCGTCGGCGTCGGCCTGCACGACCAAGCGACTATAATAGTTGACGCCCAGAAAGTCGAGTGGCGTCGCGATCGCCGGGAGATCGCCCTCCCGCACAAAGGGGAGATCCCGTCCGGCAAGATGCCCGCGGCGGGCCCGGTCGGCGACGGCGTCATCCGGGTAACGGCCGTGAAACAGGGGATCGAGGTACCAACGGTTGAAAAACCCGTCGAAGCGACGGGCTGCATCGTTATCGGCCTTGCCCGGTGAGGCGGGCGAGACGGGCACGAGATTGAGAACGATGCCGACCTCCGCGCCGGGCACGTTCTGTCTAATTCGTTCGCTTGCCCAGCCGTGGGAGAGGAGTACGTGATGCGCGACACGCAACGCCTCGGCCGGGTCACGGTGGCCCGGGGCTTGGTGCCCCTCCTCGTGGCCCAGGGTGGCGATGCACCAGGGTTCGTTGTGCGTGACCCAGGAGGTGACACGGTCCCCGAGCCGCGTGGTGACCAAAGCGGCGTACTCCGCGAAGGCGTCGGCGGTGTCCCGCAGGCCCCACCCGCCTCGATCCTGGAGCGCCTGGGGCAAGTCCCAGTGGTAGAGGGTAACAAAGGGTCGGATACCGTTCTGCAAGAGCCTGTCGACCAGGGCGTCGTAGAAGTCCAGACCGATGGTGTTAATGACGCCGCGTCCTTCGGGCACAACCCGCGGCCAGGCGATGGAGAAACGGTAGGCGCCGACGCCGAGCGCGCGCATAAGCTCGACGTCCTCCCGCCAGCGGTGGTAGTGGTCGCATGCGACGCGGGCATCCGAGCCGTCCTCGATTCGCCCGGGGTTGGCCGCGAAGCGATCCCAGATCGACTCGCCACGACCTCCCTCGGCGAAGCCCCCCTCAATTTGCTGTGCCGATGTGGCAACGCCCCACAGGAAACCTTTGGGAAACGCGCGAATCGTCATCAGCCGCCCGTCCCGAGCGCATGGGCGCCTTCTTCGTAGAGGTGACAGCGCACGCGCCTGTCGCGGTCGATATGGCGAGGTGCCGGGTCTTCGGTACCGCATATATCCAACACGTCGGGGCAACGGTTGGCGAACGGACAGCCCGCCGACGCTTCGTCGCTGGGCTTCGCCTTGGCTCGGGGGGCGGCCGAGATCGTTTCTGTGCCACCGGCTATCGAGGCGATCAGTTCACGCGTATACGGATGCGCAGGCGTCTCCACCACCTGGTTGCTGGGTCCCTCCTCGACGATCCGCCCGCGAAAAAGAACCAAAATACGCTCCGCCAGGTAGCGGGCCGACGCGAGGTCGTGCGTGATGAGCAGGATGGCAAGCCCGCGCTCGCGCTTGAGCTCGGCGAGCAGTTTCAAAATGTCCATGCGGATGGATACGTCCAGCATCGAGGTTGGCTCGTCCGCCACCAGGACATCGGGATCGACGGCCAGGGCACGGGCGATGGCGACGCGCTGGCGCTGTCCACCTGAAAGCTCGTAAGGATGGCGGCCGATGAACTCCTCGGCGGGCTCCAGCCCGACGGTGCGCAGGAGCTCGATGGCGCGGGCCCGGACCTCGCCGGAACCGGCGCGGCGGTGTCGAAGCAGGGGCCTCACCAGATGATGTGCGACCGTGTGCACGGGGTTTAGAGAACCAAACGGATCCTGAAAGACCATCTGCACGCGGCCGCGGTAGCGGAGCGATGCCCCGCGCGCTTCTCGCGCGAGCACATTTTCTCCGTCCAGCCGGATCTCACCACCGTCGGGGCGCTCGAGCCGCAAGAGCAGGCGGGCCACGGTGCTCTTGCCGCTGCCCGACTCGCCCACCAGCGCGACCGCCGCACCCCGGTCGATGCGGAAGGACACGTCCTCGGCCGCCACCACCCGTTTGGCCGCGGTGAATACGCCTCTTGACGTAAAGGTCTTGCGGATTCCACGCACCTCGAGGAGGGGTAGACTCGGAGATTTGCCGTGGGTGTGCACCAGGTGTCCTGCTGGGTTGAAGAGAAACTGTCAGAAGACCAGAATGTCAGACGCACAAGGGCCTGTCAAGCAACGATGACTTGACGATTATCAGATGGAACTAGAGCCACCAACGCGTTATAATACCACTCGACCGCCCACGGTGATTGACGCGCACGCACGCCAACAATCGGAGTTCAGAATGTCACGCGTCATCTCTTACGTCTCGACTGTGTTCCTCGTTTTAGTGTTAGTGATTGCAGGGGTAGGCGACTCGGCGGCCCAGTGCATCCTCGCCAACCCCAGCTTCGAGCTGAGTGGATCCGGCGGTCCGGCGTTCGGTGGGTGGAATCAGTTCGGAGTGGTCGGGTCGTCGTCGAACGCAACGCACGGCGCGGTCGCGGCCCGCCTGACCGGTCCCAACCTGGGTGGTTGGGATGTGTCGGGGTATTGGCAGCGTTTGGATACGGCGCCCGGCGAGCGCTGGTCGGCCTCGGTGCGAGGGTGGCATTCTTCGCCCAACCCGCTGGCTGGCCAGTCAGAGGCGATTCTCAACATCGAGTGGCGCAACTCGAGCGGCAACTTGATCAGTTTCGAGTCACACACGGTGGCCGACGCGTCCACACCGCTGGATGAGATTCAAGATTTCTTTGTCGAAAGTGGGCCGGCGCCGTCGGGGACGGTGGCTACACACTTCTTGCTCGGTGTGTTGCAGAGTCCGACCGATCCGCCGCCCGATGTCTTCTACGATCAAGCCACCTTTGATAACCTGGGACCACCGACGCTGGATGATCTGCAATGGGCGGACTTCCCCGGTGGGCGTACCATCACCTTTAGCGGCCGCACCTGGCGCGTGAAGGGCCCCGGCTTGTTCGGCCCCGGCCCCAATCTCTTTTGCGATACGCCGAGCTGTACGTGGGTCGATGCGAATGGGCGTCTGCACATGACGATTCAGAATATCAGTGGCTCGTGGTACAGCACCGAGGTCACGCTCGAAGAATCGTTAGGGTACGGCGACTACATCTTCACCACCCTGGGGCGCCTCGATGATTTGCATCCGAATGTCGTCCTCGGTCTTTTTCTGTGGCAATACGGGCCGTGTTTCGATCCCGCCAATGGGTGGTGGAATCCATACAATGAAATCGACGTGGAGTTCAGTCGCTGGGGCAATGGGGCAAACGACGTGGGTCAGTTTGTCGCGCAGCCGTTTGATTTCCCGGGAAACATTAGCCGTTTTGACGCGACGTTTGCTAACGAAGAACTCACCAGCCACGCCTTTCGCTGGCTCGAGGACCGCGTCGAGTATCGGAGTTGGCGCGGGGGACCGCTTCACGGGTCACCGGGGAATTTGATCCACACGTGGACCTACACGGGACCCCACATACCTCGGCCCGAACAACCGCGTGTGCACATGAACTTGTGGCAATTCGAAAATCCGCCGAACGCCGATCAGGAAGTAATCGTCGACCGGTTCACATTCATTCCCGTGGGTACCGTTGTTGGGATTCAAGAGGAGCTGCCCAGGAACGTGACCTCTCTCTCTATGGCCAGGCCCAATCCGTTCAATCCCTCTACGACGATCGCATACACGGTGATGAAACGCGGCCACACAGAGATTCTTATTTATGACGTATCGGGGCGTCGCGTTCGCACGCTGGTGAGCCGTGTCTCCGCGGTAGGGACCCATGAGGTGGTGTGGGACGGGCGCGATGATTCGGGTCGCCGGGTGGCGTCGGGTGTGTATCTCTACCGACTGCGGGCGGGTGATGTGGTGGACACGAAGAAGATGGTCTTGTTGAAGTGAAGCGCGAAGCATTCCGCAGACGACGCGCCTGGCAGACGTCTGAGTGTTACAGGGAATGCCACAAGTCCAGGAAGATCAGGCAGTGAGGCAATCGGATTACTGCCTGGTTCGAATTGCTCCAATCACTCCAACCCAGGGAGGGGTAAAATGAGAAACACCTGGATTCGCGTCGCGTGCGTGGGCATGTTTCTATTGACCTCGGTTGCCACGGCGTCGGCGCAGAATGTTCTACTAAACCCGGGCTTTGAAAACGGCCCGGCAGGAGGTGGCGCCAGGCCAACCGACTGGGGCTGGTTTGGCAACGTGTTCCAGGAACCGGCGGTTCCGCCCCAGTTTGTGCCGTTCGAAGGCAATCAGCTGGTGTCGATGTTCGGCAACTTCTGGGGCGTATTCAACGTGACCGGTATCTTCCAGGAGTTCCCGACGTCAGAGGGCGCCATCTGGGAGTTGTCATCGCACTCGCGGCACTGGAGCGGTGATGCCATGGTGGGAAGCCAGGGCACGGGCGGCAACTGGGTGGTGCAAAAGATCGCCTGGTTTGATGCGGGTGGTCAGGAAATCGGCGGCGTCGAGTCGACGATCCTCGATGGCACCTTTGCGACCGACGTGTGGCACGTCAATGCGCCAATAGCAGGAGCGGCACCGCCGGGAACGGCCAAGGTTCAGGCGCTGATCCTTTATCTGCAACCGTTGTTCGACGGCGGCGCGGCGCACATCGACGCCGTGGAGTTCGTCAAGCTGACGCCGATGGACATCAAGCCGGGCTCGTGCCCGAATCCGTTTAACGTCGGAATGGTCGACGGTCGCAACGTCATGAGGGGTGCGGTCGTACCCGTGGCGTTGCTCGGGGGAGCGAACTTCGATGTAAACGATGTCGACGTGTCGACCCTTCTGCTCGAGGGTGTTCCGCCGGTCCGTCATAGCGTGGAGGACGTTGCGGCACCCGCCGGTGACGCCTACTGCGACTGCACGGGCGAAGGCCCCGATGCCTACATGGATCTGTCGCTCAAGTTCAGGACGGTCGAGATCGCCGAAGCGCTGGGAGATGTTGCCAACGGCGATTATGTTGTATTGACACTCACGGGTAATCTGCTGGACGGGACGCCTGTGGTGGCCAAAGACTGCGTGAGAATCATTGCGCGACCAATTGAGAAGATACCGCCCGTGCTGTACGTAAACCCGAATCCCTTCAACCCGGTGACGCGGATCAGCTATACGCTACCGGAGGCGTCACACGTCAACCTAGCCATCTACGATGTCCAGGGTAAGCTCGTGGAGCACCTGGTCACGGGTGTGTTGTCGGCTGGCGAGCACGTGACCGAGTGGGATGCGAAGAGTAATCCCAGCGGAATCTACTTCTTCCGCCTACGGGCTGGGAATCACGAAGAAACCCGCAAGGTGGTCCTGCTAAAGTAATGACTCTTGCGGTGTCGTTGAGGCGATGGCCAACAGTAGATTTCCACGCGGGTGTGTCACTCGCGCGAGCGATGTGCCAATGACTTGGCGACTAGACCATTTCTCCTCCACGACTGGGCGCCTGCCATGGTCAGCGCGTCCAGTCGGTGGGAGGGGGACCACGTCGTAGCAAGAACCTGAGGCTTGGCGTTGGGGTAGGGTTTCATACGTGAACTCCGGTCGGGCGATGTGTTATAAAAGTTGAAAACACGGTTGCTGACGTGAAGGGGAAACGTCTGTCTAACACAATGGAAATGCTCAGTCGACTGCAAGGAGGGCAAGTATGAAACGTTTGCGTCATGGAATCTGGCTCACGTTGATATGTGTGGCCGCAATGGCCATCGGTTCACCGGCGTTTGCACAGATCAATCTGCTCGTAAACCCCGGCTTCGAGGACGCGGGTGGTTCGTATGACGGTTGGTTCACCTTCGGATCCGGTCCAACGCTGTCGCTGCCGGGTGATGACAACATTATTCGCGCGGGCGTCGCGGCATCCAAGATTTTTGGGGAGTTTACGGGTTGCCCGCCCCCACCGCCCGTTCCGTTCCACGTCGGTGGCTACCTCCAGGCCTTCACACCGACTCCGGGCAATATATACGAGTTCACCGGCTATTCGTTTGTGTCCAGTGCGGACGTCATCCCCGGTGACGACCCGTGCGACGCCGGTCGCAACCGGTGCATCGCGCAGATCGCGTTCTTCGATGCCGCGACTGACGGCAACGTGATCACGAGAAACGAAGTCATCATTGGTGATGGCACCTTCCCGACCGACGAGTGGATTCCGTTCTCCGTGTCGGCGCCGGCTCCCCCCGGGGCCCTGCGCGTCGAGGCGCTGATCCTCTTTTTGCAGCCGCAGTGCGATACGGGAGCGGTCTATATAGACGATACGGCGTTCTATGAATATTCGCTGCCAACGCCGTCCAACCGTCTGGCCAACCCGAACTTCGATAGCGATCCGAACACCACCGGCTGGACTACATTTGGCGAGGTCCGGCACGAGACACTCACGGATTTCAGCCGGCGAACGGTACCAGGTGGGGCGAAAATCTTTTCGCCGTTCGTCGCGGATCTGTCCTCGGGGATGTTTCAGGGCTTTTCCGCGACGCCGGGCTCGGCGTGGAGATTTGACGTGTACGCCATGACCACGTGCGAGGACAGCCCCATCGGTCGATCGAGCGACCGGTTTGCCCTCGCCAAGCTCGTATTTCGCCAAGCGGGCGCCCTAATCGACTCCGCGCAGACCGTGATCGCCGACAGCGCATCAGGGCTCGGCACATGGACCAAATACACCGTCAACCATGTCGCGCCCGCGGGAACCGACTCGGTGGACGCATTCATCCTGTTTCTTTCGCCCACGTGTGACGGTACGGAACCCCTTTGTGACGGGTCGGTGTTTGTCGATGACGCGTCGCTATGGGAGGTGGCGAACCCGACGGGTATTCCGCCGGTGGCGGGCAAGGTCGACTTCGTCCTGCACCAGAACGTGCCAAATCCCTTTAACCCGTCGACTCGCATCGATTTCGATCTCGATCGGACCGATATGGTGGCTGTGAGCGTGTACGACGTCGCGGGTCGCCATGTCACGACACTCTTCGAGGGAGAGCTCGGAGCTGGCCCGCATCACGTGACGTGGGACGGCAAGGGGGCAAACGGTGCGCCTTCGGCCTCTGGTATCTATTGGTACGTGTTGAGAACGTCGGCCGGTCAGATGTCACGGAGCATGGTGCTCATGAAATAGGCGTGGCATCGAGCGCGTACTTTTCTTAAGGTAAGCGCTCGACAACAAGACCTAGGGTCAAGGTGCACCTTCTAGTCGTTTAGGAGGAAAGCTGTACGGGTCGGTGTCGATGGTGGCGATTTGCAGGCTCGTACTCTTACGGTAGAAATCGACGAGCTGGTCTATGGTCGGATCGTGAGATAACAGCTCGGCCAACGAATCCAGCTCGTCGATTTCCTGTGCGGTGAGCTTCTCGAACGTTCTCTCCTTGACGAATCGGTAAACCCGGTGTTCTGCGCTGATCGAATCTTGGGGCGACCATTTCGTTTTGTCATACCCGGCGATGTCGTGGTTCAAGAGGCTGTAAAAATCCCACAAAAGCTGCGAGCGGATGTGTGAGCGACCATCCTGCGGCCATTCGGCGTATTGGTCGGGGTTGAAATCGTCGATGTTTCTCATCTTCTTCCACGATTCGAAGGCGTATTCGAAGTGCCGGCGCGGCAGGTTGAAGCCGACGTCGATATCGCTCATTGCTTTGAGAAACGTGTTGTTAGCGTCGAGCAATTGCCACCGCCGCTGCGCGTCGTTCCAGTACTCGGCTACCCAATGCTCCACGCACTTGTTGACCTCGACCTGCTGCCGGGTGTAGTCGTGGTTTACCTGTCGCCATTGCTCGGGGTCCTCTTGGAGTAGTTCTTTTGCCACGCCTTTCTCCCTCGCATTCTTCTCCCAGAATGCGACCAGATGGTCCTCTTTGGTGTACACATCGCGGAAGTAACCCGCGCGCAACCGCACTGGAATCTTCTTATGACGGAGCATGCCCGCCAGTAGGTGCGACTCCATCATGCACGCGCCGCGGATTCGCTGCTCGATCCGTCTATCATCTATCAGGTCTCTCGGGCCGGTCTCGCTCAACGCCGCCAGAATATCCGGCACCCTTGGAGGCCACACGCTCTTGATCTCGGACCACCGGTTCTTGGGGACATCGAAATAGGCCAGGAGGTTATGGTGAACGGTCAGGTTCTTGGCCACAGCGGCGATGGCGAGGGGGTCATCCGGTATTGTATCGAGCAGGCCGGATTGTTCACCGGGGTCGGTGAAACGACTGAACGACGCGTACGAATCCGTATCACTGCGCTGGATCTCGGTGCGAGAGCAACTGGTTGCGATAAATGCAATACCCAGTGCCGCTAGCCCGAGGGGCGCTCTCCAGGACCGTGTCATTGGTTACGGGACTCCTGTGACATACCGCCCTCTACGAAGAATTGGCCTTGTGGTTTCATGGGTTCGGCTGCTATGCATCGGTCAGGATACTCCACGCACCGAGACCGTTCAGGAGGTTACCGATGAGAATCTCTGCCTGTGTGGGTTTGCTCTTTGTCGCCCTGATACTACCGGCGTGCAGCGACCCCGGACCGGTGGACTCGAGCACCATCACCATTACCGTGAACAGCATGAATCAATCCGACATCGACCCCCCCGGTATCCTGGAAAAGGATGAGAACATCAGCAACGAAACCGGCAATCCGTGGGGTGAGTTCATCAAGGCGGCCGAAAGCGAATGCGAGAGCTCTCCCCGCAACTTTCAAATGATATCCGTGTCTCTGGCCCTGGACGTTGCTGGCAGTCAAGAGGTGAGCGTCCTGGAAGACGTCATCACGGGTGGGGTGACGGTGTACTTCGCGAGTACGCGGGGCAGCGATGCCGATGCGGTACGGGTGAATGTGGCGTCGGCGTCGTCTGTGTCGGGCGTCGGCCCGGTGCCGCTCGGCAATCTGGCGTCGGCGAGCGACCTACGAGTCTTGAGGGAACGCCTGGTGGGCGGCGACTTCCACGTCGGTGTGCGAGCAAACACCAACAGGACGGACAATGATTCCTTCTCGGCCGACATCCGCGTGATCTTCCGCACACGTGCCCACTGCGAATGACGTGGCCTCGGTCTCCGGCCACGACGGGGAATTGGCTTAGTCGGCCTCCTTCCGATCCAGGACCGTCTGCGCTTCGATCGCAAAGAGCAGAAGCGACCTCGGATCACCGACCGCTCTCATGCGGATGGTGTTTTCTCGCATAGTCGCGCTTGGATCGAGCAGCACCCGGGCTGCCGGCATACACACCGAGTCTGGTGGCACACACTCGAAGTCCCACACCGTTATGCCGTTGATGGCAACCGATGCCTCATCGATGTCCAATGGAAACGGCCCGAGGATAGGCGGGGGTACCACCGTGAGGTAAAGGTCCACCGGCACGAAAAAGTCCGGAACCACAAACGTCGAATCCAGCTCGGTCCCATTTGGGGAGGCGGGTCCCACGGGCACAGGCCCAAAAAGAGGTATGGGCAGCGGGGTCGGCTCGACCCAGAATCCAAAGTTCGCACCGTCGAAGCTGCTTACCGTCCCATCCGGTCTTTGGACCAGTGTGACGATCAGCGGATTGGGGGTCGTCGGTTCCATGCCGGGACCGCCGATCGCCGTCACCCTATAAACGTCCGCCGTCAGCTCGGGAAAGAGGTAGCGTCCGCGCTCATCCGTGCGGGTGCGGTACACAACCTCGCGTTGCGATGGAACCATTTCGACGGGGAAGTCGGCAATGCCGGGTTCGACATTCGGGTCGAACTCACCGTTACCGTTCAGATCGTTGAACACGATACCGGAGATAACGCCTGATCCGGGCGAGCTTCCGACGTCGATCCTGAAACCGATGGCAAATGACACCAAGCCCGGCGAGTGGAACTTCATGTTCACGGGCTGCGACGCCTCCCCGGCTCCGAGCACGTCGTCTTCACCCAGGTCGTCGCTAAAGTCGAACACGGGTCCATCGGCACTCGTCATGTCCGCATTTGTCACCTCGACGATATCCGGTCGAATTCGAGTAATCACAAAGTGAATCGGCGCGTGGACGGGCCAGCGTGACTTGTTTACGATGACGGCGTCGAAAGAGACCATCTCGTCGGATTCGATCTTGAGATTTTGCGCCCACACCTCCAACCGGCTGGCGTTTGAACCGGTGG
Organism: Candidatus Krumholzibacteriia bacterium; assembly: GCA_029863805.1. GTDB lineage: Bacteria > Krumholzibacteriota > Krumholzibacteriia > WVZY01 > WVZY01 > JAOTUR01. Next base: position 10,665 of record JAOTUR010000040.1, read on the forward strand.
TGACGGCTCCCAGGAGAAACTCGGAGCCCCCCGCCGGGTCTATGCGACCCGTGGCCTGCGACGGATCCGTAGCGGGCGCATCGGTTGGGCTATCGCTACACGAAGGTATCAGGAAAAACAGAGCCAGGACGAGAGGCAAACAAAGCGAGAAGTTCGGGCGATTCATGACGGCCCCCTTTTACGGTAGACGTCGTGGGGTGTGCTTTAATGATACGACACGCGGGTGGGTGCGCGCAAGGGTCACCGTGGTTGCAGGGATAGGGTAAAAGAGGGCCGGGTCGCATACCGACCCGGCCCAGTAAACACATCCACACGCGGTGATGTTGCATAACTCAGGACACCCGAACCTGTGGTGGATCAACGCCTCCACAGTCCCGGCACCCGTACAGACGTCGGGGCCATCACCGGCCCTGTTGCTCCAGCGCACGCCGCATTATCGACGCCGCGCGGCGAAAGGCTGACTTACCCTCCGCGGCGGGAGCGCTTCGTTTCCAAGACGCCGGCGGCGCCAGCGCCCCGAAGACGGTGTCCTCCATCAGGATATCGACGTTCAGCGCATCCTCGCCGTTGGCGAGTGTGATCGGGATCGGTTGCCCGCCGGAGTCGTAGATTCCCGCCGGGTCGATGCCGTCGTCGAACACGTTATTGAAATTGACATCGAGGAACGCCCCCACAAAGTATGTGCCTGGCTGGAGCCCCTCATCGAACTCATCGACTGTGTATTCGGGATCGAACGGCCAAAATCCGTCGGTCTCGAAAAGCGCCGCCGGGGGATTGTTGATATCGAACCCCGTGGTGTCGAACACCAGCACGTAATAGGGATACTGTTCCATCAGGGTGCCGTTGTAGGTTACCGTGCCCGAGATCGCCATCGGGTCGAAGAGCTGGAAATCGATGCCGGTTACGGTATTGCCACCCACGATCTCCACGGAATCGGGGAGTTCGCTGCCACCGAACACGGCACCGTATACGCCGATCGCATCACCTCTATCGGGACTGATTTCGCCGTCGCCGTTGGAATCCATGGCGCTGACCGGAAAGTACGTCCCGTCGGCGAGATTCATGACGCTGTAGGCGCCGTTGATACCCACCACGCCGGTGCCGCCGATGGCGAAGTCGTCGTCTGCCAACGGATCAGACTTGGCCGCAACGACGAGGGCGCCGGCGGGATCGGACGCCTGCGACGAGTTGGGGTCACCCGAAATCGTTCCCGAGAACGCGCCGTTCTCGAAGCTCGCACCGGTGCTCCACACGATTTGAATGGTCTCGCTGTTCGCATTACCCGCGAGGTCGCGCACGCTTCCCGGCAGGATGATCAGTGTATACTGCGTGTTGTCGATGAGGGGCGAATCGGGTGCGAAGGTCACGGTGCGCCCACCGTTCGACCAAGACACCACGCCGCTACCCGGGTCGGGGGTGATAAACACTTCCTCCAGCGACGTCTGCTCGACCGCTTCCGAGAAGGTCAGGCTCAGACTCGTCGTCACCGCGACGTTGGCCGTGCCGTTGGCCGGGACCGAGGACACCAGCGTGGGCGGCGTGTTGTCCACGACCGTCGTCGTGTTGAAGTTCCATACCACCGAGCCTGCAGCCAGACCATTGCCCGCCCAGTCTTGCGCCGTACCCTGGACGGTGACCGTATACGTGGTGCTGTTGAAGAGCGCCTGCAGGGGGCGGAACACATACCTGTTGTCGTCTTCCTGATCCATCTCCCATGACACCATGCCGCTGGCCCACGTCCACTGAAACGCCTGTCTCACCGAGTTGTTGTCCATGGGCTCAGAGAACTGGACGATCACCGACTCGCCGATGCCCACCCCGGTGGCGCCCGGTGCCGGCGAGCGAAATACGATCTCCGGCGGCGTGGTATCACCCGCGTTCGATCCCGTGAATCTCACCATCACGGGGTCGGTGATCTTGTTGCCGCGCAGATCCTCGACATCGCTGACCGAAATATCGTAGGGCAGGTTACCCATCGCGTCCCACGTGGTCAAAGTGACCGTGCGGTTGTCGCTGCCGAGTACGGTGGTGCCCACCTGAACCGTGTCACCGGGCGAGCTCGCTCCACGCTGGGTGGGCCCCGCCGGACTGGGCGCCGGGTTGGCCTCGATGATCAAGTAATTCTGTGCCCGTTCGGCCGTCTCCTTCTTGACATCTTCATTGAATGTCACTTGCAGGTGGGTGGCATCGAGCGCAACGACGCCCGCAATCGCCGGTGGCGTGGTATCGACTCCTCCACCGCCGCCACCAGTTGGAGAATCGTCATCGCTGCATCCGGCCATGAATGCGATGATGGGAAGAATCATGAAAAGGGTGAGCAGCTTTCTCACAATGCACCTCCTGTGCAGAAACACACGACTGGAACTTGACCAACAGTGATTACCCTCTCTGTGCTTGCCACATCATAACGCGACGCGACGCCGCGGGTCACGGGTGTTTTTTGGGTCGTCATCGCGTATATCCTACGTGAACGGTGGCGAACACGGCAATTTATTGATTTTTGTCAATTGTTGAGCGTCGAGTGTTCGGCGCGCATGAGGGCCGCACTAAACCGTATGATCAACTCGAACATCACCTGCCCACGGTCATGCCCAAAGAGGGCACAGAAGAAAAGCGTTTTGCCGATGGCGTTCCAGGCCTTTAGACTCGCGGCATGGAAAGCGAGCTGCTCAAGGATCTGGTGGTGATATTCACGGTCGCCGTCGCCACGGTGGTTGTCCTGCGCCGTGTCGGCGTGCCGTCGATCGCGGGATTCATCATCGCGGGGGTCGTTGCGGGGCCCAACGTTCTGGCGATCGTCGACGATGTCCACGACGTGGAAGTGTTGGCGGATGTCGGTGTGGCGCTCTTGCTCTTTGGGATCGGACTCGAGCTGTCTCTAGACCGCGTGCGGCGTCTGTGGCGCTCGATTCTGGCCGGCGGGGCGCTCCAAGTCTTCGCGACTGCCGCGGCGGTGGTCGCGGCCCTACGTTTCCTGGGGTTTGGGTTTCCCATCGCCATCTTCTTCGGCTGCGTTATCGCCGTCTCCAGCACCGCCGTTGTGTTGAGTGCCATGCGCACGCGCGGGGATATCGACGCTCCCCACGGCCGACTTACGCTGGGGATCCTGATCTTCCAGGACCTGTCCGTGGTGCCGATGATACTGGTGGTCCCGCTTCTGGCGGGCTCGGCACCCCCCGGCGCGCTTGCGATGGCGGTCGCGAAGTCCGCCGCCGTGCTGATCGCGGTACTGTTTCTTGCGCGGTTTTTGGCACCGCGCCTCCTCAATTTCGTCGCGCGCACGCGCCAGCGAGACGTGTTCGTGCTGTCGGTGTTTCTCATCTGCATCGGCACGGCTTGGCTGGTGTCAGCGGCCGGCGTGTCGCTCGCCTTGGGCGCGTTCCTCGCCGGCCTGGTGGTGGCGGATAGCGAGTACCGCCACCAGGCGCTGTCGGATCTGATTCCGTTTCGCGAGGTGTTTGCCAGTCTCTTCTTCGTGTCGGTGGGAATGTTGCTCGACCCCCGCGCGATCACACAAAACGCGCTCCCCATTTTTGCGTTGCTTGCAGCAATCGTGTTCGGCAAGGCGGTGATCGCCACCTTGGCCAGCCTGGTGCTGCGGCTACCGCTGCGGGTGAGCGTCCTCGCCGGCCTGGCGTTGGCGCAGGTGGGGGAATTCTCATTCGTGCTTCTGGCCGCGGGACGGGACTCGATCACACTACCCGAGCCCTTCACCGGCAACCTCGCTGTGGCGATCGTGGTGTCCATGCTAATCACACCCCTCATTATCGCCATAAGCCCACGCGTGACGGCGGGGATGGGTAGAGTACCGGTACTGACACGCCGGCTCGAGGTGCGCACCCCCGCGGACCGGCCGCAAGACGCGGGTCCGATGAAAGACCACGTGATCATCGCCGGCTACGGACTCACCGGTCAGGAGCTGGCACACTCCCTCGAGGACTGCGGTGTGCCGTACGTCGTTGTCGACATCAACCCCGAGAACGTCCGCGGGGCAATCAAGCGCGCGGAGCCAGCCTACTTTGGCGACGTGACTAGCTCCGAGGTGCTCGAATCGTTGGGCACGGCTTACGCCCGCGAGCTGGTACTGGTGATAAACGATGTCGAGGCGGCCGTGCGCACGATCCACGCCGCGCGCCGCATCGCGCCGTCGCTGCCTGTTTTTGTGCGGGTGTTCTACGCGGCCGACATTCCGCGAGTCACAGCCGCCGGTGCCACCGAGGTGGTGGCCGCCGAGCTCGAGGCGTCGGTGGAAATGACGGAGCGCATACTGGAACGATGCGCTGTAAGAACCGCGGCAGTCGCGCCCCAGCTAGAACGGATCCGCGAGCGTCGCGAAGACGAGTTCGGCGATAGCATGACGCCGCAATGAGGCCAACTAGCTCCACGGGTTCGTGGCGAATACAGCGTGTTCGGGCACAAAACCTCTATCGTCCATTTCCAACGCAGATTTGATGGCATGCGCAATCTCCAGCGAGCTCAGTTTGTTTGCCGCCGCTTCGCGTTCGATACGCTCGCGGCTGCCGATGGCTGTGGCGACCTCGCTCGGGTTTATGAGGATCACTCTTATATTGTGACGCCTTAGTTCTGCCTGCCAACACATCGTCATGCCGCGCAGCGCGAATTTACTGGCGGCGTACACCGTGCCCCCCTCGTACCCCTTGAGGCCCGCCGTCGATCCGATGTTGATGATGTTGCCGCGTTTCTGCTTCGTGAAGATCGGCACCGCTTTCGCCGTCATCATCGCCGCACCGTAGACATTGACTGTAAAGATGTCATCAAAATCGTCGAGCGTCACCTCGACCAGGGGACGGCTGCGTGCAATACCCGCATTGTTGACCAGACAGTCGAGTCCACCGAACTGCTCGAGAAATGTGCGGTACGTACGCTCGATGTCGTCCTCGCGGGCCACATCCGCCACGATCGCGTAGGCGCCCGTCTGTTTGGCGGCCGCATCGAGGCGTGCTTTGTCCCGTCCGGTGATACCGACTCTGGCACCGCACTCGACAAGAAGCCTGGCTGTCGCCTTACCGATGCCCAGGCTACCACCCGTAATGAGTATTTTCGATTCTTCGAGTTTCATTAAAAACCTCCTCAATCACAGCTCGATGTGAATGTTCAGCGCCACGGCCAGCAATCGGAGCCCAGCTCATGGCCTATCCCAACTCCTCCAGTTGTCGAGCGAACTTCGCGATGGCTCGTTCCAACTCGGCGGTGGCCACCTCGAGATCCTCAAACAAACGGTCGATGTCTTGCTTTAGCCGGCCGCTCGCCTTCGATAGATCGGCGATGGCGGTCGCATCACCCCGCGCCGACGCGCTTGCCAGCGCAGAGGCGGACGACTCCGCTTCCGCCTCCCGCTCGACGATCCGGGACTCCAGGTCGTCGACCCGCGCTTGCAGCGGCGTCACGACCCGGGAGCGCTCGTTCAGGATCCTGGCACGATCCCGCCGTAGCTTTTTCTTGTCTATTGGGGTTGCTTTCTCGCGGTTTGGGCGCTCGTTTGCCATACCCGACTCGTCCATCTCCCACCCCACCTGATCGAGAAATTCCTGATAGGTGCCGTCGTATATGCGCACGCGTCCGCGATCGAACACGATGAAACGCGTGGCCAGCGTGTGCAGGAACATCTCGTCGTGAGTCACGATCACCACCGCCCCGTCAAACGCATCGACGGCAGCCAGCAGCGAGTCGCAGGAGTCCATATCGAGGTGGTTGGTGGGCTCGTCCAGCAACAACAAATTGCACGGCGAAACGATGAGCTTGCCCAACATGACCCGGCTCTTCTCGCCGCCCGAGAGCACCGAGATTCGTTTCAGCGCATGGTCGCCGCCAAACATCATCGCGCCCGCGATGTTACGCGCCGTTTGTGGCAAACAACCGTGATCGGCGGATTGAATCTCCTCGACGACATTGTGGTGGGGGTTGAGCGTGCTGATGTTGGTCTGCGCAAAATGCCCGAGCTTGAGCTTGCCGTGAGGGATGACCCGCCCCTGCCGCGGGCGCAACTCGCCGACCAACAGGCGCAACAGAGTCGACTTGCCTTTGCCGTTGGGACCAATCACGCAGATCCGGTCGTGGGCGTGGATCTCGATCGACAGCCGTGAGAAAAGGTCAGAACCGTCGTCATACCCAAATGACACATCCTCGACACGCATCATGAGTTTGGTGTTAAAAGGTGCGCTTTGAAATGAGAAATCCAACGTGTGAATCTTGTCGAGCTTCTCGAGCTTGTCGTGTTTGGCGAGGTACCTGATGCGCGACTGCACCCGTGTGGCCAGCGTGTTCTTGGCGCGAAAGCGCTCGATAAATCGCTCGATCTCCTGGCGCTTCTTTTCGTCGTTGATGCGCGTTTTCTCGTGGATTTCCTCTTCCTGGAGAATTTGGGCGTACAGCTTCTCGGTGGTCCCCTCGATCTTCTTGGCACGTTTGCGGTGGATACCGACGGTGTGCGTGACCACGCTGTCCATAAACGAGCGGTCATGGGTGATCAGCATGAGCTCGGATGGCCAGGCACGCAGAAAACGCGACAACCAGCGGATCGATACGACGTCCAGGTAATTAGTGGGCTCGTCGAGCAGCATCAGATCGGGATCTGACACCAGCACCTTGGCCAGGTTGAGGCGGACCTGGTACCCCCCGGAGAATTGCTCGGGTGGCAGCGACATCTCGCGCTCGCTGAAGCCAAGCCCCGAGAGGATTTTCTCGACCCTCCATGTCTGCTCCCGCCGGTCCTCGGGCAGTCCCAACGACGCCTCGCCAAGCGCTGTGCCCTGCGTAAAACGGAGATGCTGGTCGAGATGGCCGATTCGGTACCGACGGGGCACCATGACCCTGCCGCCATCCGCCTCGATCTCGCCCAGGATGATCTTGAATAGGGTGGTCTTGCCGTGGCCGTTACGCCCCGCGAGACCTACGCGCTCGCGCCTGTTCAAGTCAAACGTCAAGCCCTCGAAAAGCGCCTGGCCACCAAACGACTTGCTGATGTTGGATATCTTGATCAAGGACTAGCACCCTCACCGAGTTTTTTTCATCAGACTCGGCAGTAAAATATTCACTCATTTCTCATCTGGCCTAATTTCAGCGTTCACGCCCGAGGTATACCTTCCCCCGCGGTCATTCGGCTGCTGTGCTCTCGAACCAGAGTGTCCGTCGCTGACTGAAAATCCCAGTATACCACTACGCAAAGTCGTTACCCAGGCGGTTTCTTAGAACAAGTACTCGCATGCCGTGTTGCATCCCAGACTAACCCATGATACCCGTTTCGACCGTGTTGTGACTCGTGGCCCATGGAGACGAGCGATGGAGTTTTTTGCCTCTCCTGAAACTTGAGATGCGGACGAGTCGTCCCATTGGGATGAAACTTGCAGGCGCCACCGGTGTACCAAAAATCAACAGACGGCGCATACGCATGCGGTTTTTACGCGTCGGGAAGTACGAGAATGGATCTTATCGCTGTGCAAACCTGTTGGCACGACGCGGAATTGAATCTACGGCACACCGTGTAGACAGGTCGCAAGGAGGCCAGCACCATGAAACGGATTTACGTGTGTGCGATCATAATCGCTGTTTTGATGGTGAGTGGATTGTCGATCGTTGCTCATGCTCAAAAC
>JAOTUR010000048.1 GCA_029863805.1 Candidatus Krumholzibacteriia bacterium
AGATCAAAGATCAATCGATATTCTTTATGTTCGTGGGCGATGGCGCGACCAGGCAGCTTGTGGAGATGTTGTCGAAGGAGCTCGGCCTCAAGAATATGATATTCCGAAACCCGGTTCCAAAGGGTGAGGTGGTCGACTACCTGTCGATAGCGGATGTCGCTTTGATTCCGCTGAGAAAATCCGAGACCTTTAAGACGGTTATTCCCTCTAAGATCTTCGAATCGGCGGCGATGCAAAGGCCCATTCTTTTGGGCGTCGACGGAGAGGCGAAGCGGTTGGTGTCCATGTATGGTGCGGGTTTATGCTTTGAACCGGAAAACGAGCGGGATTTCCTTGCGAAGCTAAAAGAACTCAAGGAGAATAGAGGACTGTACGCGCGACTTCAGGAGGGTTGCGCTCGGCTTGCGGCGGATTTCGATCGCAAGAAACTTGCCCGGGAGATGCTCAGTGTCCTGCAAGACGCTGCCGGGGTGGAGGTTGTTGGGCGACCTGAGGAGGTTCGTCACCCCCTTCCGGCAAGTGTCATCCCATACTCGGCGCGAATCAGCGTGCAACGTCGTCTCGCCAGAATGGAAGCTTCGAGAAAGACCAGCCTCAAGCGATGACAGTTGCTGCGCTGCTCCCCCTCGGAGCCTGGCGCATGATGAGTTATCCAGCCAGAATGCCTCTCGATAGGCACATGAGCGGTCCGTTACAAATTGCCCGCTGGCCAACAAACGTGTTTCAATCCGGAGCAGCAATCCTTATCACAGCTATCCGACGGGAGGGTGATGCAGGAACATCACCTGACGGTTACAAGAACCGCTCGCTACTACACGCTTGGCGACCCGACGGGCGAACCGCGTCAGGTTTGGTTCGTCTGTCACGGTTACGGCCAGTTGGCTCGTAGTTTTGTTAGTTTTTTTGCGGTGCTCGACGACGGTTACAACTACGTTGTGGCACCCGAGGCGCTGTCGAGGTTCTATCTCGAAGGCGAAAGGCTGTATCATGGTCCCGCTGCCAAAGTCGGCGCCACGTGGATGACGCGTGAGGACCGCGTGCGGGAGATCGCTGACCAGGTTCATTATCTCGATGCGTTGTACGGTAAAGTGTTCGATCGTGTGGACCGTAGCAAAGTCAGTGTCAGGATTCTCGGATTCTCTCAGGGTGTGGCCACGGTGTGCCGGTGGATCGAACGAGCTGGCGCGAAAGCGGATCATCTGATATTGTGGGCGGGTTTTGTACCGGGCGATATCGATCTTGCGAAGAGCGGTAACCCATTCGCAGCGCTTAGGCTATCATTAGTGGTCGGTGACCGGGACGAACTGGCGAAACCGGGCCGCGTGGTCAAAGAAGAAGCCCGTTTGCACTCATACCAGTTGCGTTACGATCTGATCAAGTTTGCGGGCGGGCACCACCTGAACAAGAATGTGCTTTCAAAGCTGGCGCGTATGGCTGTATAAGGTTAGGGCGAAGCGACTGCGACGTGAGTTATGCAATCGAGGGTTGACCGATGAATAGAGTAGAGAACAAACTGGTGCTTGTAACAGGGGCCAGCTCGGGGATCGGCGAAGCCTGTGCCAAGAGGTTCGCCGCTTGCGGTGCCAGCCTGATCCTCGTCGCCCGGCGTGAGGAGAGGTTGCTTCGATTGCAGCAGGTGCTCGCCAGCGAGACCGACGTCTCGGTGCACGCTCATCGGGTCGACGTTCGCGATCGAGAGTCTGTCGAAGGGCTGGCGGCGCAGTTGGAGAAGACTGAACTGGTGCCGGACATCCTCGTCAATAACGCGGGACTCTCGCGGGGGCTTTGCAAATTTCAGGAAGGGGAGTTTGTTGACTGGGACGAGATGATCGACACCAACGTAAAGGGGCTGCTCAACGTCTCGCGCTGCATCGTCCCCATGATGCTGACGCGCAATAGTGGACACATTGTCAACGTGGGAAGTATCGCAGGGCATGTCGTCTATCCCGGTGGAAACGTCTACAATGCGACCAAGTACGCGGTACGAGCGCTCACTGAGGCGATGAATATAGACCTGGTTGGGACCAATATCCGCGTGTCGAGTGTAGACCCGGGAGCAACCGAGACCGAGTTTTCGCAGGTGCGTTTTCACGGTGACAAAAAAAGGGCCAAAGCGGTCTATGACGGATTCGAGCCGTTGACCGGCGACGACATTGCGGATGCGATCCTGTACGTCGTCAACACGCCGGCGCACGTTAACGTGGCGAACTTGGTCATCCTGCCCACCGCGCAGCGTAACCCGTATGTTGTCCATGTGAAAGGTGGGGCTGGGAGAAAACGGTAGGGCGGGGTGCGTGGTTGGATCGTGGATGGTGTGCAGGGATGCCGCGGTCCCCGTAGGTGACTCAAGGATCGAGTGGGGTGAAAAGGTGTCCATGCGCATAGCGATCGGCTCGGACCACGCGGGCTTTTACTATAAGGAGAAGATCAAGGCGTATCTCGCCGAGCTAGGGCACGAGGTACGTGATTTTGGTGCGAATTCAGACGAATCCGTGGACTATCCGCAATTTATTCGTCCGGTGGCGGACGCGGTAGCCGCCGGGGATTACGAGCGTGGAATCGTTCTGGGTGGTTCGGGGAATGGTGAAGCCATGGTGGCGAACCGGGTTCGCCACATTCGTTGCGCACTTTGTTGGGATGTGACATCGGCCAGGCTGGCCCGCGAGCATAACAATGCCAATATGATCTCCATCGGTCAGAGAATGATTAGCCTGGAGACCGCGCTCGACATCGTCCGCGTGTGGCTCGAGACGCCGTTTGCGGCGGGTCGTCACCAGCGCCGCATCGACCAAATCGACATCTGAAAGCAGCCCAAGATGCTGAAGAACTCGTTCTGCCACATTCCGGGAATTGGTGCCAAGTCGGAGCAGCGCTTGTGGTCACTGGGACTCGATACGTGGGAGTCGTTTTTTGACAATTGCGCGCCGCGGCTGCCTACAAAACGATTCTCCACGCTCGACCGCCACTTGCGACGTTCCGTCAGCGAGCTGGAAGCCGGTAACTCGACGTATTTCGCTAGTTGTCTGCCCGGCGAACAACACTGGCGCATGTTTCCCGAATTTCGACATTCGCTGGCGTATCTCGACATCGAGACGACCGGTTTTCGTTCGGACCCAAACTCAATCACCACCATAGCGGTCTACGATGGTCGCGAGGTGTATTGCTATGTCAGGGGCCGCAACCTGGCGCGCTTCAGGGATGACATACACAGATACAAATTACTGGTTACCTACAGCGGCAAATGTTTCGACATCCCCGTGATCGAGGAGACGTTTGGCATTCGTCTCGGTACCGCCCACATTGACCTGAGATATGTTCTGAACAGCCTGGGTTATTGGGGGGGGCTCAAAACGTGCGAAAAACAGTTTGGTATCGATAGAGGTGCTCTGGACGGATTAAACGGATACGATGCCGTTCTTTTGTGGGACGACTTTACCAGAAATCGAAACGAGCGAGCGCTGGAAACACTGCTGGCTTACAACATCGAAGATGTTATTAATCTGGAGACGTTGATGGTGGCTGCGTACAACAAGAAGATACGCGGCACGCCCTTCGCCAGCAGCCATCAGCACCGCCTGCCCAGCACGCCGGCGACCCCGTACCGGCCCGATGCGGAGACCATCCGGCGCATCCGCCGGCTCTTTGCGTGAGCCGCTTGCCCGGAGTGGCGGATGCCGGCGTCCATCTTGTGTATGACGGGCGGGTTTGTGCCCCTTGGCGCGGCCGACGATGGGACCTGTCGGTGTGCATACGCCGCTGGCAGGAGAATTGCTAGGTTTTGATGTATCCGAAGCCGGCCAGCCCGGGCGTCATTTGGGAAACGAGCACCGCAGGTCATACGCTGAAACAGGCGATTCATGACGCGAACGATCGATTTGGCAATGGCCAAGCATGTTAGCTTGAATCTCAACGTGCGCGGACTTCCCCAGTCCGCGACGCTGGCCATAAACGAACGCTGCAAGGACCTTCAGCGCCGGGGCCGCACCATATACAAGCTGGGCCTTGGTCAGTCGCCGTTTCCCGTCCCAACCCCCGTAGTAAACGCGCTCAAGCTTTATGCTCGTGAGAAGGAGTATCTCCCGGTCAAGGGGCTGCGTGGCTTGCGAGGTGCCGTGGCCGCATTCCACCGCGAAAAGGACAAGGTCGATGCCAAGCCCGAATGTGTGATGGTCGGTCCGGGCTCGAAGGAGCTGATGTTTCTGCTCCAGCTCGTCTTCTATGGTGACATCATAGTCCCCACACCGTGCTGGGTCTCTTATACTCCGCAGGCGCGGATATTGGGACGGAAGGTGCATTTGATCCACACGAGTTACGAGGCGCGCTGGAGAATCACGCCCCAACAGCTCGAGGAACATTGCAAGAGCGAAAATGATGCTTACCGGCCGCGGATTCTTGTTCTTAACTACCCGGGCAACCCGGAGGGAGGCGAATACACGTCGCGCGACCTCAAGCGACTCGCCGTCGTGGCTCGACGCTACGAGTTGATCGTTCTCTCTGACGAAATCTACGGCCAGCTGAACTACAAGGGCGAACATGTGTCGATCGCGCGCTATTACCCCGAGCGCACCATTATCAGTTCGGGGCTGTCTAAGTGGTGTGGGGCCGGGGGCTGGCGTTTGGGCACGTTCACGTTTGCACCACAGCTCGATTGGTTGATGGAAGCCATGGCGTCGGTCGCTAGCGAGACCTACACCTCGGTGAGTGCCCCGATACAGTATGCAGCCGTGCGCGCGTTTCGCGGGGGCATAGCCATCGAGCGTTACTTGTGGCATGCGCGCCGGATTCTCTCCACCTTGGGTGCGTGGTCTTGCGTCAGATTGCAAGAAGCCGGCATCCGCGTTCACATGCCGCGAGGCGGGTTTTATCTTTTCCTCGATTTCACCCCTTTGGCCGAACGGCTTTCCTTACGTGGCATCCGCGATAGCTACGCGATGTGCGAGCGCCTGCTCGAAGACACCGGTGTGGCCATTCTCCCCGGCGTGGCTTTCGAGCGTCCGCGGGAAGAGCTAACGGCGCGACTCGCATTTGTGGATTTCGACGGTTCCAAGGCGTTGGCCGCGAGCGAGACTATCCCGCTCGATCAGCCTCTTCCCGACGAATTTACTCAAAACCAGTGCACAGACGTCATCAAGGCGATCGACACCATCGTGCAATGGGTAGCGCAAGACAATTAGACTCGCTGCTGAGGTGATGGTATGAGGCCGGCAGTGAACGGAATTCTCGAGAGCTCGTTGTATGTCGACCATATCGATCGTTCCGCGGAGTTTTACGAGGAGATCCTTGGCTTCACGACGTTGTTTCGCAACCAACGTATCTGTGCGATGAACGTCGCCGGAACACAAGTGTTTCTGTTGTTCAAGAAAGGCGCGAGCCGCGATCCGAGTACCACAACGGGCGGAGTGGTCCCCGGACACGATGGAAAGGGTATCCTTCACGTCGCGTTTGCCGTATCGACACGTTGGCTGGAGGAGTGGAAGGAGTGGCTAGAGGAGAACCAGGTGGTTATCGAGAGTACCGTGCATTGGGGGCATGGTGGTACCAGCCTCTACTTCCGGGATCCCGATCATCACGTGATCGAGCTGGCCACGCCGGGTACGTGGGCCAACTACTGATGCTCCGGGTGTCATCGGTCCTGCCCACACGGCGCACTAGAAAAGGGGTTTGGGGTTGGTCCGTAAATTGCGTAGGCGGCTGTGAAGAAACGGTTTGCATTTAAAGAACTGCTGAACAGGGGTATTTTTTGTGGCAGTCGGGTGGCGGAAGTGGTGAAATAGCTTTTGTGGCAAGGAGGTGTACCATGAAAACGGTAAGAATTATGGCATGTGTGGTCGTGGTGTTGACGCTATTGGTCGCGATGGGATGTTCCAAGCGGCAAGTGACGCGCATCGATACCGATACGGTGACGGATCTATCAGGACGCTGGAATGACACGGATTCCCGGCTGGTATCGGAAGAGATGATCGCCGATTGCCTCAGTGCGCCTTGGAAACCAAGCCACTGGGAGCAAAGCGGCAAGAAACCGGCCGTCGTGGTCGGCATTGTCAACAACAAGAGCTCCGAGCACATCGCGGTGGAAACGTTCATCGGGGATATCGAAAGAGCGTTTATCAATACCGCCGAGGTCACCGTGGTGGCAAGCGGTGGCGAGCGCGAGCAAATCCGCGAGGAGCGTGCGGACCAGCAGACCTATTCGTCGGATGAAACCGTCAAAAAATGGGGGAGGGAGCTGGGAGCGGACTTTATGATGACGGGAACCATAAGCTCGATCACCGATCAGGAAGGCCGCGAACGGGTTGTCTTTTATCAGATTGACCTCACTTTGACCAACCTGGAAGACAACACGAAAGTCTGGCTCGGTCAAAAGAAAATCAAGAAATATATCGGCTACGCCAAGGTATCTCCCTGAGAGGACCCGCGGGGTCCAGGTGTCATGCCCAGTATTGGCGCCATAAAAGTGCGTGCGCGGCTTTTGGTATGCCTCGTTGCGGTTGTGGCGATCGGGTGTTCGTCACATATCGCGAACTCTCCCTTCATCAAAGCGTCCCTCATAAACCATCGATACGATTTCGCGCTCAAGCGCATCGAGCGAATCGACAAGGGTGGCTCGCGTCTCCTTTATCTATATGAAAAGGGTCTGGTTCTTCACCAGGCAGGGAGCCTCGAGCATAGTAACGCCGCATTCGAGGAGGCAGAGTTCCTCTACGACGAGCTTCACACAAAAAGCGTTAGTCGTGAAGTGGGATCGCTGGTTACCAGCGACAACGTCATAAAATATCGCGGCGAATACTATGAGATAGCGCTCATCCATTACTACAAGATACTCAACTACTTGCATCTCGGTGATCCACAAGGGGCCCTGGTAGAATGCAGGAAGCTCAACCACCGCCTGCAGGTGTTTGCCGATGACGAGGACCCCCTGCACGCGCGCGATCCCTTTCTGGAATACTTTACGGGAATGGTGTACGCCGCTTACGGCGAGCACAACGATGCCGATGTGTCCTTTCGTGTGGCGCTGGAGGCATACGGCGATGCCGCGCACAGTCACGGTGTCGAACAACCACATTATCTCTACTGTGATCTCGTTGACAGCGCCGAGCGGCGCCATGATCGTGAAGCAATGGCGCGCTACCGGGAGCATGCCTACTGCGACGAGCACGTTCAGGTACCCGAGGGAAGCGGTGTGCTCAACCTTTTTATCGAATGCGGTTACGCTCCCTACAAGACTGAAGACAACATTATCATGCCGCTGTACAAGACAGAACTAAGCGATGACATTGTCGCCGAGGATTACGCCGAAGTCCTTTATGGTCGTTACCGAAAGCCACGTAACCACGAGCTCGAGCTGGCTTATCTGCTGCGTGTTGCCGTTCCGGTGATGGTCGCCGAACCGTTTCCCTACGCCGACGCCGAGATTCGAGTCACAAGCGGGGGCCGAACACATGAGTCCTACGCGGCGGTGGTGGAGAATGTTGAGCTTCTCGCGTTCAACGCTTTCGAGCACCGCAAACGCGCCATACTACTGAAAACGATCGTACGTGGGTTGACCAAGTACCTGGCCAAGAAAGGTGTTGAGAAAAAAAAGGGCTTGGTAGCCGGGTGGCTGGTCAACGCCCTGAATGTGGCTACCGAGAGCGCGGACACGCGCAGCTGGACCACTCTACCGGCAACCATCCGCATGTCGAGACTGACGTTGCCCGAAGGTACTTACGATGTCGAGATCGTGCTGTATGATGCGTTCGGGTTCCACGAGGAGTCATTTGTCATTCCCCAAGTAAAGATCACGCGCGGCCGGACGAAATTTCTCAATTATCGAATCTTCTGATGTCATTCGCGACATCACGCCGCCTGTTCGCACGCCCCCAATAATAGTTTTTCGTTGTTGCCATTGTCGGCCACGGTTATAATGCGCGCACACCGAAAGGAGTGCCATGAAGAACCTTACCATTTTGCTCGTGGGGACAGTTTTGCTAGGCTGTGCGCCGCATCTTGCGAATTCGGCCAAGATGGCGATTGCGGATTTGCACAACCCACAAGGTCAACACGTGGGAATCGCAACACTCACCGAGGGGCACGACGGTGTTCGCATCGCCGTCAACCTGTACAACATGCCGCCGGGGACACATGCTTTTCATATTCACGCGGCCGGGTCGTGCGAGTCACCCGACTTCAAATCCGCCAAGGGACATTTCAATCCGTTTGGGCGTAAGCACGGTCTCAAGTCCGCCGATGGCCCGCACGCGGGCGATCTTCTAAATATCACTATCGCTGCAGACGGTACCGGCGCCGCCATCGTCACGGCCCCGATGGCCACGCTTGGCAAAGGAGATAACTCGTTATTTCGCGAGGGTGGTACGGCAATTATGATTCACGACGGCCCAGATGACTATGTCTCCGATCCGGCTGGCAACGCGGGGCCCCGCATCGCCTGCGGCTTGATCCGCGAGGCGAAATAGTCGTTAGGGGACGCAGACGAGGTTGGCCACAAGTAAAGATCATCCGCGCACCGGACGAGAGTCAATTACAGAATCTTCTGACGCCATTCGGGGGCCGTTTCTTAACGTGGGTGAGGCGACTCGTAACCATCTAACGTAGATGACAGTGGTGCACGTGAGTTCCAAGGCACCGTGTCGTGTTGCGTCGTGCTACGGTCAACGGTTTCTGGCGGAAGGGTTTGTCATGCAGCAGATACTCTCTGTGGATAACCTGGTCACTCTCGTTCTCCTCATCATGCTCCAGGCGGTTCTAGGTTTCGACAATCTCCTCTATATCGTGCTCGAATCAAAACGCGCGCCGGTGTCCCAGCGGCGGATGGTTCGTAGGCTGGGCATTGTCATTGCCCTAGTCCTACGCATCGTTTTGCTTTTTACGCTCATAAAAGCAATCGGTGCATTTCAGAATCCAATCTTATCGGTAAACACGTCGGCGGTCATGGGTACGTTCAACTTGCACAGCATCATTGTGCTCATGGGCGGTGTATTCATCATCCACACCGCCACGAAAGAGATCTTTCACATGATCGGACTAGAGGAAATGGAGCTCCAAGAGAAGGAGGGTGGAACGGTCGGTGCGGTCGTCGCGGGGATTGTCGCGATGAACCTCATCTTCTCTTTCGATTCGATCCTCAGTGCCATGGCGTTGACCGAGGTGTTCTGGGTCATGGCAGTGGCGATAGTCGTCGGCGCGGCACTGATGATCTGGCTGTCGGACGGAGTTGCGGCCTTTCTCAAGAAGAATCGGATTTACGAGGTATTGGGTCTGTTTATTCTATTCGTGGTTGGAATCATGCTCCTGTCGGAGGGGGCACATCTCGCACACCTTCACTTCTTCGGTTACGAGATTACACCGATGAGTAAGGCCACGTTCTATTTCGTGATCGGTGTGCTCGTGCTCACCGACATCGTACAAAGCCGGTATCAAAAGAGGCTGGTTCGATCGAAGCAGAGCAAGGGGGCGTTGCGATTCTAAGGCGGTAATTGGCTATCTGGCGAGGCGGCACGGCGATCATGATTGACGACGGCCCAAATGACCATGTCTCCAATGCGGCCAGCAACGCAGACCCCGCACCGCCTGCTGCGCGATCCGCGAGGCGAAATAGTGGCTCCGGAGCCAAGACTAGGTTTGCCCACCCGGCGCTTCTTCTGTATATTGATGGCAATGGCATGCCCGCTCTCCTGACGAGCTCGGTGGAAGTCGACGGTCCGAAAGTTTTGTCGCAAATGGTCGTTCACACCGCCGCAAACCCCTAGCAAAACAATGCAGCGTTTGTTCCCCTTACTGTCGATCTGTATCCTGGGACTGGTGCCCTGGGGAGCGACGGCCACGAGCCTCGAGGTCAAATCTGGCCACGTAAGGTACGAAGTGGTGGTTAGAACACTGGGTATCGGCGGTAGTACGATCGTGGGGACCAACCGCCAGCTGATCGGCCGCTTGCGAACGCTCGGCGGGGGTCGTGTTGAAGGGGGATTGATCATACCTGCGGTGGGATTCGAATCGAACAACAGTAAGCGTGATAAGGATGTCGCGAAGATCTTGAAGTATGAGGAGCATCCCGCCATTACCTTCGAGATATTGCAGATGAAAGAGAGCGACATCACCCGGGTGGTTGGCAGCGAGCAAGGCGAAGTGCCCATGAAGGCCAAGATCACGGTGGCCGGTAGTTCCAAAGTGTATGACATGATCCTGCAGTTCGAGCGTATAAACGCAAATGAGGTCAGATGTCGGACCGAAGTGGATGCAAAATTCACCGATTTCGGTCTCAAACCGCCGACGCTGGGCCTGATATTCAAACGAGCGCCAGACCAGATCAGGCTCAGCGGAGAAATGCTTTACCAAGTGGTCGAGGAATAACGTGCGGGTTTTGCTGAGCGCTCTTTTGACCCTGGTCTACGCGAGTGCGGCCAGCACAGCGGAGCCGGCACAGCTATTCACTGGCGTGCTGACGAGTGCGGCTAGCACAGCGGAGTCGGCACAGCTGTCCAGTGGCATGCTGGAGAGTGCAGCCTACCCGTCCGTGCCCGACACCACAACCAACAAGGCGCTCGAAGAGATGCTTGCACAGTTCGTGGCCGGGTCGGGGACGGCCGAGCTGGCCTACGATTCGTGGACACTCACCGCCCACCGGTACCTGGGGTTTGCCATCGTGGCTGCGACGGGAGCTCAGGTGGTGTTGGGCTCGATTACATGGGACCAGCGAAAGCGCGGCAAGGAGCCGAGTACGCTCGACGCGCACAAGTACCTGGGCTATTCGATAGCCGGTACGGCTTTGGCGCAATCGTTGTTTGGATACTATAACTTCTGGAAGATGCGAGACCGTTCGACCGGCAAAGGTAAACGTTGGATCCACCTGACGCTGTCGTCGCTGGCAACCGCGGGCTTTGTCGCCGCAGCGGTGATTGCAAATAATTCAAGAAACGACATCGAGGACGGGACAGCCGCGCTGGAAAAAAAGACGTTTGACGACCTCTACGGCAACCATCGCTCGGTGGCAATCTGGACAACAGCATCCGTCTTATTAACCGTCACCGTCATCGTCTGGTAGAAACCAAGTGGAGGATCTAATTATGAAACGCAACACCGTGGTCAGGCTCTCACTCTTTAGTGCGCTTCTGGCGATCGCCATTGTCCAGTTGAGCGGTTGCAGCGATGACGATTCAGGATCGCCAATGGCACCGCCGCCGCAGGGAACGACAACCAAGAAGATTGTCAACATGAGGGACAACTTCTTTCAGCCCCGAGATGTCACCATCAGCAGAGGCGATACCATCATCTGGTTCAACGCGGGCAGCGCCCGACATACCACGACCAGCGGTGACGGGGCACCGGACGGGCTGTGGAATTCGGGTAGCGATGTGGCGAGCCGGATGGCGCCAGGGGCCATGTTTGAGCGCGTCTTCGATGACACAACGGGGACATTTAAGTACTATTGTATCCCACATTTCGCGTTCGATATGAAGGGCACGGTAACCGTCAATCCATAGGCTGCCTCGAATCGCTGACGGCCATGGAAGCATCCGGGAGCAACCCATCTCATGCGTTTGCAAAGCTTTATAATTCTATGTCTTGCGCTGGTGGTAGGAGGCGACCTCCTCCTTTCCGGCTGTTCAAGACGCTCTGACTCCACCGACAACTCGAAAGAAACCGTTATGTCCAGACAAAATAAACAGATCGGGGAGGGACAAAACCGTCTTGCCCTGGAACAGAGCCCTTACTTGCTCCAGCACGCGGATAACCCGGTTGACTGGTACCCCTGGGGCGAAGAGGCTTTCAAGAAAGCCAAGCAAGAAGACAAGCCGATTTTTCTCTCCATCGGATATTCTACGTGCCACTGGTGCCACGTGATGGAGCACGAGTCGTTCGAGGATTCGACCGTCGCCGGATTGATGAATGACGCGTTTATAAACGTGAAGGTGGATCGGGAAGAGCGGCCTGATATAGACAATATTTATATGACGGTTTGTCAAATGATGACGGGGCGTGGAGGTTGGCCGTTGACGATCGTAATGACCCCGGACAAGAAGCCATTCTTCGCCGCCACCTACATACCCAAAGACAACCGCTTTGGCGGCGCTGGGATGGTTAACCTGATCCCACAGATCCAAAGCGCGTGGGAGACTCGCCGCAACGAGATATTCGATGCCTCGGATCGGATCACTGGCAGACTACGCGAGTATGCGGCGGGGCAGGACGCCGGCGCGGATTTGACGGCGGCGACGCTCGATCTGGGTAACGAGCAACTGTCGGACCGCTTCGACGCGAAACACGGCGGATTTGGAGGCGCACCAAAGTTTCCCACGCCTCATCACCTGCTCTTCCTGCTGCGACATTGGAAGCGTACGGGTGCGGCTCGCACGCTGGAAATGGTGGAGAAGACGCTCGAGGAGATGTCGCGCGGGGGAATCTATGACCACGTCGGCTTCGGTTTTCACCGTTACTCGACCGATGCCCGATGGTTTGCGCCACACTTCGAAAAGATGCTCTACGATCAGGCGTTATTGCTCATGGCTTACGCCGAGGCCTATCAGGCGACCGGCAACGAGTTATACCGGCGAGTCGGCGAAGAGATTATCACGTACGTGTTGCGCGACATGACGGACGAGTCGGGTGGTTTTTATTCGGCCGAGGACGCGGACAGCGAGGGCGTGGAGGGCAAGTTTTACTTGTGGACGCAGCGCGAGGTGCAAACACTTCTCGGCGAGGAAGAGGCCGAACTGGTCATCGATGCCTATGGCATCGAGGCGGGCGGCAATTTTGCCGAGGAAGTCCGGAGCGGCAACATCCTCTATCTCGAGCGACCGCTGAGCCAGGTTGCCGCCGAGCGAGGCGCCTCCGAGCAGGAGATTCGCGATCGGCTCGAGCGCATCCGGGTCGGGCTTTTCGACGAGCGTGAGAAACGGATCCACCCACACAAAGATGACAAAGTGCTGACCGACTGGAACGGGTTAATGATCGCGGCGATGGCGAAGGCCGCTCGGGCTTTCGATAATGAGGAATACACTGCCACTGCCGAGCGGGCACTGAAGTTTATCGTCAAGACGATGCGGGGTGACCAGGGGGAACTTTTTCACCGTTATCGCCAGGGCGTGGCGGGGATCCCGGCAACGGTCGACGACTACGCGTTTCTCATATGGGGACTGCTAGAACTCTATGAGAATACCTTTGACGTTGACCACCTGCAGACGGCGGTAAAATTGAACGGAGACTTGATCGATCGCTTTTGGGATGACCAAAACGGCGGATTATTCTTTACGGCGGACGGTGGCGAGGAGCTCATCGCCCGCATGAAGGAAGTCCAAGACGGTGCTATTCCATCCGGCAATTCGGTCACCATGCTAAATCTCCTTCGACTCGGCCGGCTGACGGCAAATCCCCAGCTCGAGGAGCGGGCCGCGGCGATCGGGCGCGCCTTTTTCCAGCAGGTGTCGGAGGCTCCGTCGGCGTTCACCCAGCTGCTCTTGGCGGTCGATTTTGCCGTGGGGCCGTCGTTCGAGGTGGTCATCGTGGGAAAACCCGGGGCCAAGGACACGCGTGCCATGCAGCGAGCGCTCAACAGCGTGTATCTGCCGAGGAAAGTGACTCTGTACAAGCCCAGTGACGAAAAATCGCCAGAAATCACGAAACTCGCCACCTTCACCAAAGATCACCAGGCGATCGAGGGCAAGGCAACCGCCTATGTATGCAGGAATTACGCGTGTGATCTCCCAACCACCGATGTGGAACAAATGCTGAGATCGTTCGGCGATACCGCCGACTAACCTCCGCATCGCGGACGCCGCACGCCCGTGAATTCTCTTGACATTCGTCAATTTAGGAAGTAATTTGGACTTTTGTGAAAAATAGCACAAAGTAGCGATCCCGACCGACCAAAGCACGGATTTACAATTCTGGAAGCCCGGTGTTCCGAAAGATCCTCATCCTATCCATTCTGAGCGGTGTCATTGTGTTCGGCCGCTCGTCGAGCGTCCGTAGCCAGGACCACGACCCCAAGGATATCCTCGAAATTGGCATCGAGGAGAAGCTGGGTGACTTTGTGCCCATGCAGCTGGGTTTTCTCGATGCGTCGGGGGATTCGGTGTTTCTTGGTGATATCGTCGATAAGCCAACCATAATGACCCTCGTCTATTATCATTGTCCGTCGGTGTGCAAGCCGCTGCTGGGCGGTATCGTCGAAGTGGTGGACAAGAGCGATCTCAAAGCGGGCGAGGATTACAACCTTCTTACCATTAGTTTCGATGAGCGCGATACGCCCGAGTCCGCCACGACCATCAAGACCAATTTCACCAATTCGCTAAAGAAAGATATCGTTCAAGGTGGATGGAGGTTTCTGACCGCCGACAGTGTGACTATTGCGCATCTAACCGATGCCGTTGGCTTTCGTTTCAAACGGGACAATGAAGATTTTGCACACGGCACATCACTCATTGTTTTATCCCCGGACGGAAAAATTGTGCGCTACCTCTACGGCATGCGCTTTATGCCGTTCGATCTAAAGATGGCCGTCACCGAAGCCACAAAAGGGACCGTTGCGCCCTCTATCGCTCGCGTTCTGCAATATTGCTTCAGTTATGATCCTGCGGGACGCCGATACGCGCTCAATGTGACCCGTGTCATGGGCACCGGCATCTTACTGGCGGCGCTAGGTTGGGTGGTTTATCTGACATCGTTTGGCCGGCGAAAGGGAAAGAAGGCTGCGTAAGCATGGGCAACCACGTCATGGCTGATACCGGCGCGGCGCTGAACTTCTACGAGGCGAAGTCTCGTTATTCCGGCATTTTCGCCTGGATTTTCTCCACTGACCACAAGAGGATCGGTCTTCTTTACACGATGTCGATGTCCGTATTTTTCCTCATCGGAGCGACGTTCGGCATCCTGATGCGGTTGGAGCTCATTGCTCCCGGTAAGCAGTTCATCGACGCGCAGACCTACAACACGTTTTTCACGCTGCACGGCGTGATCATGATTTTTCTGTTTGTGATTCCGGGGCTCTCCGCCTCGTTTGGCAACTTCTTTTTGCCGCTTCATATCGGTGCAGAGGATGTGGCTTTTCCTCGTCTGAATCTCTTGTCATGGTATCTGTTTGTCTCGGGTGGTCTGCTGGCGCTCTCCTCGCTCTTCACCGCTTCGGGACCGCCCGACACGGGCTGGACGTTCTATGCACCCTACAGCCTCCGTTCGGGAACAAATGTTGGCCTGGCCACTTTTGCCGCCTTCGTCTTGGGCTTCTCATCGATACTGACCGGTCTCAACTTTGTGACGACGATTCATCGCATGAGAGCTCCGGGTATGTCCTGGTTCCGCATGCCTCTGTTTACGTGGTCTCTCTATGCGACCGGCTGGATTCAAGTGTTGGCGACACCGGTCGTAGGTATGACGCTTCTTATGATCATTGTTGAAAGAACGTTTGGCGTGGGCGTGTTTGACCCGGCAAAGGGAGGCGACCCCATCCTTTTTCAGCATCTCTTTTGGATTTACTCGCATCCTGCCGTATACGTCATGATCCTCCCCGCCATGGGGGTCATTTCCGAGATCATACCCGTGTACGCGCGACGCACGATTTTTGGCTACAAATTTATAGCGTATTCGAGCATCGCCATCGCGGGGGTCGGATCGCTGGTGTGGGGCCATCACCTGTTCGTGAGTGGTCAAAGTTACACCGCTGGCGTGATCTTTTCGCTACTTACGTTTCTGGTCGCCATTCCCAGCGCCATCAAAGTGTTCAACTGGGTGGCCACTCTTTATAAGGGGTCTATCGCCGTTGAGACGGCGCTCTTGTGGTCGATGTCGTTCATATTTCTGTTCTCCATCGGAGGGTTCACCGGACTGATGAACGGTGCTTTGGCCGTCGATGTTCACGTACATGACACGTATTTCGTCGTCGGTCACTTTCACTACGTGATGTTTGGCGGTATGGGTATGGCGTTCTTCGGGGCGCTACATCACTGGTTTCCCAAGATGTTTGGACGCATGTACCACAAGAAACCGGCGAACCTAGGCTGGCTTTTGGTTTTTGTGGGTTTTAACCTTCTTTATTTTCCGATGCTGGTCCTGGGTTGGATGGGTATGCCGAGGCGTTACTACGATTATCTGCCCGAGTATCAGCCCGGTCACGTTGTGTCCACCATCGGCTCTTGGGTGCTCGTCTTGGGCATAGTCATCGTCTTTGTCAACCTATTGAGATCGCTGCGCACAGGGGAGAAAGCGGGTCGTGATCCATGGGGCGGAACCACTCTGGAGTGGACCGTCTCATCACCACCGCCTAAGGAGAACTTCGAGCAAATCCCGCACGTTGACCGTGGCCCCTATGATTTCGAAGGGGTGTTGAGCAAGTGAGCGCAACGGCGGGACTGGCGGTTGCACATCACCGCGACTACACCGGTGCCAAGATTGGCATGTGGTTGTTTCTCTTTACCGAAGTACTATTGTTCGGTGCCCTGTTTTTGCTATATGCGGTCTATCGTGCCACGCACGCGGAAGACTTTCATCACGCCGCCACCGAGTTGGACACCCTTCTTGGGACTATCAACACGGTCATACTACTCACTAGCAGTCTGACCATGGCTGTCTCGATCGCGGCCATACACCGGGGCCACAAGAAGTTCTCCCTGTTGTGCCTGGCTCTGACCATCGGCTTTGCGTTGTGGTTTATGGTAAACAAGTACTTCGAATGGGGGGCAAAATTCGAGCACGGCATCTATCCCAACTCCGATTTTCTCTTGCAGCACAGCCAGGGTGAAATACTGTTCTTTGGTCTATACTTTTCCATGACCGGACTTCACGGCCTACATGTTCTCATCGGTGCCGTGGTGCTCTTTGTTGTCGGCATTAAGATCATGAAAAAGCCGTACGAGACGGTCGAGTTCGACACCGTGGGAGTCGAGGAGTTGCAGGGGGCGAAGGTTGCAGTTGTTGATGGAAACGACAAGCGTTTGTGGACCAGCGAGCCGATCGACGAATCCGTGCGAGAAGTCAAACTCAATTTTAAGTTCTGGCCGGTGCGAAAACGGATGCGCAGGGAAGACTACGTGCTGTTGGAAAACTCAGGTTTGTACTGGCACCTCGTCGATCTGATCTGGATATTTCTCTTTCCGCTGTTCTATTTGATTACCTAGAGGCACTGGCTTCGATTGCGGGGGATACGGCGTGAAGTCTGAACCGTCACAACATGAACACACCGGTTACGGGATCTACGTGATCACCTG
>JAOTUR010000041.1 GCA_029863805.1 Candidatus Krumholzibacteriia bacterium
TTCGTCCGTGCTGTCGAGAATAAGTCCGACCAAGATCCCAGCTACAACACCGAGAGCGCCCCCGATCACTCGCCGGGTGCCAAAAAAGCGGCCCCGGCTGGTGACCGGAATTGTCTTGCTCGTGATCTCGAGAAACGGTATTGCCGAGAATCCACCGGCCAAGTGCGCGACCAACAGCATGAGAACAAAGACGGGCAGCATGACCGAGGCATTTTCGGTATCCAAGAGAAAAACGGTGCACACCACAGCCGCGAAGGCCAGAACTCTGATGAGCGTTACCGTCCGGTACAGATTGATGAGGCGACTTCTGGTCTCCGCCAACCGTGATGCAAAAATCTGCGGCAGAAACCAGCCTACTCCATGTAAAGCACTGACAAATCCTATCACAGCGGCCGACCCGCCCAATCTGGACACGAAAACCGGCAAGACGGTGACAGGGTCAAGGAACGCCATACCCACGTTGATGAGCGCACCCGTAACCACACCAAGGATGAAATTTCGTCTGAAGTACTTACCATTTTCTAGCATGACGATCTGCCACTTTAGTCACTAGCAATGCCAATTGCAAGGCATGGCTGGAACATTTATACTCAGACTGCGAACAAGGATGTGCCCAACTTTCTCGCGGCGGGGGACAAATGATAAAGGGGATCGGCGTTGACACCATCGAATTGAAGCGAATCGAACGAGTGTATCGCGAGTATGGCGAACGTTTCTTGGCCAGAATCTTCTCACCCGAAGAGACGGCTTACTCGCTGCGCTACAAGGATCCCGTGCCGCGCCTGGCGGCGAGATTTGCGGCTAAAGAGGCGTGCATGAAGGCGTTGGGCACGGGTTGGAACGATGGAGTGAGATGGAGGGATATCGTCGTAGTCAATGCTAAGACGGGCAAACCCGAAATGAAGCTCTTTGGAAAAGCCCGCAAGCATGCCCAACTGCAATCCGTAAGCGACATCCACTTGTCGATCACGCATAGCAAGGATCATGCGATGGTTGTCGTAATCCTCGAGTGACCCAGCTCCGCCGCAGCTTCGACGTCACCTACAGCGAGTCTCCCCGCTTGACCACGCCCAAACCGGGTCGGTCTGGCAAGACCAGTTTACCGTTCGCCACGGTCACCCCAGAGTACGGGTCGTTAGCGATCAGGAGATTACCATCAAGATCGGCATAGTCAACAAGCGGACTAAGATGGGCCGCCGCCGTGATCGCTATCGACGTCTCCAGCATACACCCCAACATCACCTTCAAGTCAGCCCGCGATGCTTCCTCGATCAGTGACAGCGCGGGTGTTATGCCGCCGCATTTCATCAGCTTGATATTGATACCGTGTCCTTGATCACGCCGTTTGGCAACGTCTTTGGGGTTGATTATGCTCTCATCGAGGATGATAGGCAATGGGCTCAATCGCTTCAGGGTACGCAGATCATCTTCCCTGTCGTGGTGGATCGGCTGTTCAATGAACTCCACCCCTTTGTCATTCAATTCGCTGCTCATCTGCAACGCCGTCTCCACATCCCACCCCTCGTTGGCGTCCACACGTACCGTCTTGCCGCTTCTGGCAATAACCCGATCGAGCAGAGCCAGATCGCCCGGCAGCCCCATCTTCATCTTGAGAATTCGAAACGCTGAGGCTTCGTCGACTTTTGCGTCCACCACCTGAGGCGTATCGATTCCTATTGAAAACGACGTCGCCGGCGTCTTGGCGGCATCGAGGCCCAACAACTCGTAGATCGGTTTATCTTGCGCCTTGCCAGAGATATCCCACAGCGCCACGTCCAGCGCCGCCCTGACCGACGCGTCTTCCGCGAGCAGTTCTCGCAGATCACCGCTGGCGAGTCGAGTTCTTAGCGTTTCCGGATCACCATCTAGCTTGCCAGCAACTCTCTTGATAGCGGTGTCGACTGTTGCACTGTCCTCTCCGTAGTAGTTGGGCGGCGAGGACTCTCCCCAGCCAACGAGTCCTTCATATTCGAGCCTAAAAATGAAGACTTCCAGTGTGGTTTGCACGCCGCGAGAGATCCTAAAGGGGTGCCGAGTTCGCAGTTCGAACGGCTGGACTTCAAGTTTCATGTCAGCTCCCAAATGCGACGAGAATCACTGCAAATGATTCAGTATCGCGTCGACCAGGCCCGATGCGTTGAAGCGAACGGGATCGAAGACCGGTAGTCCTGTATCGTGCCCCGCTCTTGCCATGATATCACAGGCAGCCGCGGCCTCAAACCCCGCTGTATTCATGGCGATTGCCACCACCGGTGAGATCTTGAGAGGTGCCATTGCTTGTTCGTAGAGTCTGACCAGATCTGCGGACGGTGGCATCAAAAAAGGGCTGTCCCCGATGTGCGCACGCGATGGGACATGCGCCAAAACCATACAGTCGGGCATCACCCCATACATAAGACCCAAGGTCACACCGGCGTAACCTGGGTGAACGACTGAACCTTGTCCTTCCACAAACACAACGTCTCTGTCCCTTCCCTCATGGTTGACCAAGGCTTCCGCGGCACCACCGATGAAGTCGGCGACGACCCGGTCGATGGCGATGCCCTTTCCGCGAAGCATCATTCCTGTCTGACCGGTAGCCGCCCAAGCTGCGTTGACACCACGCCGCGCGGCCTCATTGAATACCTCAACCGTCGCAGTCATCTTGCCGACATTGCAGTCACTTCCCACGAAAAGAACCGACTTGGCACCGGTAATGCATCCCCGGCCGGTACCAACTGCGTGCGCCTCCGATACCTCGCGAACATCCCATACTTGAGAGCCGCTTTGGGCTGCGGCCTCGGCGATCGCTTCATCCTCCCGAAGGAAATCGTGCAGACCGCTTACCACGTCCATTCCGGCGTGGACGCAGTCCAAGATCTGTCTCCTGAGTGACTCCGTTAGCCGGCCACCCCTCGGTGCAACACCGACGATTGCGATCTCCGGCCCGCAACGCCTGGCACCCTCCACGTCCGCAAAAACTGGTATGGATCCGCCAAAGCCGACGATATCCTCAGCCGACCGTCCCCCACTCGCATGATCCACGACAGCCACAACATCTTTGCTGCGATAACGCAAATAACAGACAGCGGTCTTTGCGCCGAAAGTCGAGAACTCACCATCAGTGAGAAGAACCGCTCTCCTACCCAAAAGCTCAAAGGGCGCAACGTTCAGCAAAACCAATGTCCCCCGCGCTAGTGGAACTCGTCGACGATGGCACCCACCAGCTGTTCGAGAATGTCTTCAAGTGTGGTCATACCCAAGATGGCTCCTTGCTCATCTCGGATCATCGCCATATGACAACCCTGATTCTTCATGCGAATCATCATCCCCACAATCGGCGTATCCATGGACACAAGATAAGGGCTCTCAATGACCGGCGCTCCCCGCCTCGAGTGTCCTGCCCTCAGCAGATTATGAATGGACAAATAGCCAACGACATTTTGCCGATCATGCCTGAAGATGGGCAGCCGTGAAAAGTGCTCCTGGGCGAAAATCTGCCGGTACTCCTCAGTCGTCATGCCTTCCTCAGCCATCACGACCTTATCGAGAGGAAGCATGACATCCTTTGCGGAAAAATCGATCAGCTCGACGGCGCGCGACGCGAGCTGCATGGTATCGGAGGGAATGGCACCAGCCCTGGTGCTGCTTTCGAGGTGAAAGAGCAACTCCTGCATGGTCATTCTTACTTTACGGTCCATCTTACGCACACCGAATGCAGCCGCAAGAAAGTTGGTAAACTCTGCAAAACCCCTTATGACCGGATAGAGTGTAATGGCGAATAACTTGAGAGGCAAGATGGACAGCACCGAGGCACGATCGGCGTAGTAGAGGAAGACACCTTTGGGCAAGATTTCCTGGAATATGAGCAACGAGGGAACCAGGATCGCCGTGGCAATCGTGGCGCCCGAATCGCCAAAATAGTGTATCATAATCGCCGTAAACGTCGTCGTACAGCCAATCATCCCCAGGTTGGTCCCGATCAGAACAATGCTAAAAAGATACTCCGGGTTCTTGATGTACTGCAGCAGCAACCGTGCCCGGTTGTCACCCTTACCAGCGCGGTGCCTCAACCGGACACGATCGCAGGCGATAATCGCGGTTTCCGCCCCTGCAGAAAAGGCTGCGATCAAGAACGCGACGGCCGATATTACGCTAAGAACTTCAACGCTCATGTTCTCTCAACCCTCATCTTGCGTATGCGGTTGGGCTGGGCGGATATAATATGGAAGCGTAGATTTGCGATATCGATGGTCTCTCCTGCGCGAGGAATCCTGCCGGTTACACCCATCACGTAACCTGCGATGGTCTCGTGTTCATCGTCGGCGATGCCGGCGCTGAACACTTCATTGAAAACATCGATTTCCATCGTCCCCAGCACGATTATGCGATTGTCATCGACCATTGAATACAACTCCGTTAGCTGTTCCTTGGAATCGCGAATCTCCCCAACCAGCTCTTCGAGAACATCCTCCATGGTCACGATACCGACGTAGGATCCATATTCGTCCATAACTACAGCAAGGTGAGATCTTTGACGTCCGAGTTCCTTGAATAACTCGGAAATCTTCGTTGACTCCGGGACATAGTATGGCGGACTGAGGATATTCTGAAGATCGAAAGCAGAACCGTCGCTCGAGCCGATAGCGAGATCCTTGATATGGATAATACCGCGAATGTCATCCGCCGTATCGCCATAAACAGGTACTCGTGAGTACTCGCTGCCTATGATGCGTTCTTCGATATCTTCCCTGCCCAGATTCAACGGCAACGAAAACACGTTTATGCTCGGCGTCATGATCTCCTTGACCGTCGTGTCCCTAAACTCGATGATGTTGGACAGGAGCTCGTACTGAAACTCGCCGAGCAGCCCCTGGTCGCGCACTACATCAAAAGCGGTGATGAGCTCCTCTTGCGAGAAGAAACGGCGGGCCCGACCTAGACGTTTTTTCAGAATATCAACAACGGAATCCGTCAGGCGGGTAATGGGAAAGCGCGCGGGATAGAAGACTATGTGTAAGACTCTCAGTGGGTAAACCGCCAGTAAGGAGAAGCGGCGGGGCCGGTTGACGGCGATGACCTTGGGAAGGATCTCGCCAAACGCCATGATGACAGCCGACATGACCAGAAAGGCGAGAGCCACGCCCCGGTCTCCAAAAATTCGCACGGCAATCGACGTAGCAGCGCTGGTGGCGAAGACATTGACGATCAAATTGCCTATGAGGATTGTAACGAGAATCCTTCTCGGCGACGACAGCAGCCTTGCAATCTCCCTGCCCGCGAACGACTCTTCGGCAAGGCGACTGACTTGAGGGCGTCTGAGGGAAAAAAGTGCGGCTTCCGAACCGGAAAAGAATGCGGAAACGGATACCAGGAGGGCAAGAGCGACGACATAGATGAAGAAACCATCCAAGATGTGTGTCCTGCCTGCTACCCTCCTAGATCCTGGATCTCTACCCGCGCCTGCTCGGCTTCCTCGGTTCGCGGGTAGAGGGAAATCAACTCGCGAAAGGACCTCTCCGCAAGCCGCGATTCACCCAGCTTCTGGTAGCAAAAACCCGACTTGAGGTACGCCGCCGGGGCAAATCGCGAGCGTGAGCTTTCTTTGATTATGGTTTGATACTCTGCCACCGCCTCCAGGTAGCGCGCGGACGAATAGTAGGCCTCACCCAGATAATAGTGAGCGTTCGCCAGATCGTCCGCATTGGGATATCGAACCAGGTAGTTCTTGAAACCCTGCACCGCCAGGTCATAGTTGCCAAGGGTGAGGTCCATGTAGGAGCTCTTAAAAAGCTTCTCGGCATCGCTGTCGTCACTTGCAGGCATCATGTCCGCAGAGTCCGGCAAGGTGTACCGACTGGTATCCGCCCGCTGCGCGTCGACACGCTGGGCGTCCGGGCGAGATTGACGACGCTGAACCGTGCTCCCAGCGCGACGGTTGGAGGAGAGGAGCTGGGAGGTGTCGTCGACCCGGGTCGACAAGACCTCTACCAGATCCCTGAGCTCCTGCATCGTGAGCGACTGTTCGGCCTGTGCAGTGAGCCTCGCCTCCCTCTCCTCGTCAAACCGCTGGCTCAGCTGGTCGATTCTCTCGAGAAGCTCCCTCTGCTGGGTCTTGACGGTATCCAGCTCTTGATAAGTAAACTCCATCATCTTGGGGCTGTAGCACCCGGCACACAGACCCGACGCAAGCGCGAGACTCGCGAACTTCTTCATAAGCGACGTGTTGAAGATCAATTTGGGCTAACCACCGTTCAAGATCAATTCGGGCTAACCACAAAGTGCGCACGCCTGTTCTTTGTCCAGGCCGCCTCATTATGGCCGTTGTCAAAAGGGCGCTCCTCGCCATAGCTGATAGTCTTCATCCGTCCTTCGGAGATGCCCAGCGACTTAAGATAATCCCTCGCCGCTTTGGCCCGTCTTTCGCCAAGGGCAAGGTTGTAAGCAACCGTTCCCCGCTCGTCGCAATGCCCCTCGATGGCGATCATCGACCCACTGGCATCTTTCAGCTGGCGAGCGTTGCCCTCCAATTTCCTTTTGGCTTCCCCGGTGAGGGCAGCGCTATCATAGGCAAAGAAGACATCTTCGAGAACCGGCATCTTTACCTCTCCGCCCTCGACCTGATCCGTGCCAGCCATCGACTCGGTTACTTCGGTTTCGGGCACCGGTGGTGGTGTGGTGGTTTCCACTTCCGGGCTGGTTGACGTCGTGTCAACGGCCTGTTTCTTTGTGCAGGCGAAGGATGAGACCAAGAAGACTAACGACAAGGAGACAAACAAACCTCTACGGAACATTACATACCTCCCTCGATATATCTTGCGTTCTACAGCTACAGTCAACGCTAGCGCACTGACCAATCCGCACTGTCGCCACCGGCCAATATTCTCCTACCCCCGGTGCCGATGTCAATAATTGTTATCGCGCTTTCACCACCCCGTTCTTCGCCGTAGACGATGTGCCGGCCGTTGGGCGCCCATCGTGGGTCCTCGTGGTTGCTGGCTTCAGTGGTAAGTACTCTCAAATCGGTCCCGTCGGGGCGTATCGTACACAATTGGAAGAATCCGTCAATTCTGGAGGCGAACGCGATAAGGTCACCTTTTGGCGACCACGCCGGCGAAGCATTGTACGATCCCTGGAAGGTCAAACGACGGACATTACTGCCGTCAGATTCCATGATATACAGCTGGGGACTGCCGGGGCGGTCCGATGTAAAGAGAATCTCCCGCCCGCTGGGAGCCCAACTGGGACTGCAATCGATGGCCCGGTTGTGCGTTAGACGACGCTTCACTTTACCGTCCGTGTTCATGATATAAATCTCGGCGTTTCCGTCCTTGCTCAGTGTAGCTGCCAGCTCCCGGCGCGTTTCGGACCAATCCACCGAATAGTTGAGGCCATCGTAGCTGGACAGCCGCTTCGAAGCGGGCTCGCTCAAATTGCGTATGAAGAGATCCGGTTTGCCATAGCGAAAGCTGCTGTAAACGAGTGCCCTGTCCTGGTCGAGCCACCGCGGGTAGATCAGTGGCACGCTCTGACGTAATAGGACCCGCGGATTGTGACCGTCGTAATCCGACATAATGATTTCCCATTGGTCCGGTGTCTTGCGTCGATAAAGGATCTGCGTACCGGCAATACCGTTCTCTCCGGTGAGCATGCGAACGATCTCATCAGCGAAGTGGTGGGCGATCTGACGGGTCTGATCTTCCTTGAGCCGGTAACGTTTGCCTCCGATTTGCTGCTTGGTAGACACGTCGATGACCCTACCTT
Source organism: Candidatus Krumholzibacteriia bacterium (assembly GCA_029863805.1). GTDB lineage: Bacteria > Krumholzibacteriota > Krumholzibacteriia > WVZY01 > WVZY01 > JAOTUR01. Next base: position 7,744 of record JAOTUR010000041.1, read on the forward strand.
CGAAATGTGTTTCTCCTTTGTACTTGATCAGGGCACCACGTACCTCGACCAAACCCTCTTTGTCACCGTTTGCGGCCAATGGCACCCTCTTCCTCTTGAGATCGAACAGACCCGAGAATTCCAGGTCTGCCGTCACCAAGCTCTCCAGCGACAGAGCCTGATCCGGGCGCGTACCATCGACGGCGGCAAAAGGAGCGACGTTGAGTGGAATCCGCTGGGCGTAGCTTGATTTGATTCCGAGCTCGACCTCGGATTGGCCGAACGCAGAAATGGGCAGGAGAAGACAGGTAAGCAGGATAAATCTGAATCGCATTGGGTCACTCTTCCTCGTAGGCGAAGCTGAAATGAACTCCCAGATACTCGTCGGCAAATCCACTGGGAAGCGGCGGCAGCGGGCTGGCCTGGACCACCGCGCGCAGGGCCGCCTGATCAAAAAGGAAGTTGCCGGAAGGTGTCTCGATCGACGGTGATGCAATGGCGCCACTCTTGCCCACGCGGAAGTACACCCGGCAGTACATCCCTTCACCCGGCGAAGTGCGCGGGACCTGCCACAGAGCGGCGATCTTTCTCTTCATGGTCGCAAGATAGTAAGCAAACGGGAAATCCTGATCATCGAGAGTTATATCACCGGTTAGCGCCTGTTGCGCGTTGTCGGTCTCGGAAGACTCGATCTCCTCGGCAGTCTTCTTGATCTCCGTCGTTGGCATCGTCTTCTTTACCTCTTTCGGCTTCTCTTTAGGTTTCGGCTTTGTCTCTTTGGGTTTCTCAGGCGGCGGCGCCAATTCTTCAGGCTTTTCTTTCTCGGCCTCGGGTTGCGCGGCCGGCGGGGATTTGATTTGTTTCGGCGGCTGTTTGCTTGCCTCGACGGGGGTAACCAGGTTGACCGTGTAGACCTGCCGGGGGATAAAACGCACGTGGCTGATCTTTACCAACCGGAACCAGACGAATCCGATCGCGATGTGCAGCCCGAGAGATATGATAATCGCATTCTTCATGGCCTATAGGGGCCTTGGATAGGTGAGTCAATCGGTCGGCCTTTCCATCTCCGTGATCATCCCCACTTCGTCTATCCCCACCGCCTTCACATCACCTATCACCTGCATGACGATCCCGTACGCGACCTCCTTGTCCGCTCTGACAAATACACGTTCCTCGCCGGCCACTCGCAGATTTCGCAGCTCATCCGCGAGCTTATCTCTATCCACTTTTGCGTTGTTAAGATAGACATCCCCCTCGCGCGTAACAGCCAACATCACGCCCTCTCTCTCTTTGATGACTGTAGATTTGCTCTTTGGCAATCGCACCTTGATTCCCGCCTGTATAAACGGCGCCGTCAGCATGAAGATGATGAGAAGCACCATCATGACGTCGACCAAACTCGTGATGTTGATCTCCGACATCGAACTATAAGGACTTCTTTTCATATAGCGCCTCGCTCTTTACAACCGGCCGTTGTTGGGACTTTGCACCCGTCAGCGCCAGGATCCTCGAGATAAAGAGGTCCGCACGCGTTTCCTGACGGCGGACGTGTCGCACCAAAAGGTTATAGGCCACCAGCGCTGTAATCGCCGCACCCAGCCCAGCGATGGTAGTGACCAGCGCTTCGGCGATGCCGGGACCGACTACTTCAATGCTCGCCGTACCTTCCATACCCATGCTCAGAAAGCTGCTCATGATCCCCCAAACGGTCCCCAACAAACCGAGAAACGGCGATATGCTCGCGGTCGTCGCTAGAAAAATCAGGTTTTTCTCCATTTCGGAGATCTCGGTCATCGCCCTACCCTCGAGAAGGCCTCGCAGGTGCGAGCCGCCCGCCTCCGCGTTGTCGTGATCTTGATCAGAGCTTTGACTGTGTTTGCCTTCGATGTATCGCTTGGCCTCCAACAGCAACGTTCCCTCGACCGAAGGCAGACAACGTTTCACGGTCTCCATTGGCAACGCCAGACCTTTCGACGCGATTCCCATGTGCAAAACACGCCCCCCCTTCAGGAGCTTTAGAAACAACCGAGTACGATCATATATGATGGCCCACGATATGACCGAGATCACAAACAGTATCAGGAGAATAAACTTGGCGAAGGGGCCACTTTCGAATACGAGCGAGAAGATCGATCTACCAAAATCGCCAAACGGGGTCACAAAATGTACGTCCATATCAAACCTTTCCTCGTTGCCTCTTTTTGGGTGCGTCGCCTCAATCCATGTTTGGCACCCGTGCGAAAATCACGCACAAAATAGCAAAGGGGCTTTTGGGCGTCAAACCATAAGGGTTGCTAACTCCTTTGGGAAGGACTATAATTTACTTGTTAGAGTGTGTCCTCCCCTGGCCCCAACGGAGGAGAGTCCTAATGAAAAAGCTTTTTCTGTTGCTGCTCGCCGCTTCGGTCGCCCTCCCCGTCGCCGCCAAGTCTGTAACTCATTCTAAATCAAGCAGTTTAAACAGTACAGGCGTCAAACTGACGCTTACGGACCCGTCTGGAAGCGTTTACAACGAGGGTGAACCCGTCCGCTTCACCGTGCAAACGGATGCCGATGCCTACGTCGTCGTATTTGACATCGATACAGAGGGTTTTGCCCATCTTTTGTACCCCACAGATGCCAAATCACTCCAGCGATTCGAGGCCGGGCGGTCGTACGAGCTTCCGGAATCGAGTCCGGACGCATTTCTCGTCGCCGGCAAGACCGGCATGGAATTCGTGTTCGCGGTGGCGGTACGAACTCGAAACGCCATAAACGATCGGGAGATTTCCTTTTTGCTGGAAAACGAACGTCTCTCGGAGAGCCGCAAGTTCCGCATCGATGGTGACCCCTTCCTGGCAGCGAATCGTATTGCCAACCAATTGGTTAGAGGAATTGCCTACGCCGACGACGTGTCGTTGGCTTTCACGTACTTTTACGTCAATGAGGCTGTAGACTACCCAAGGTATCTGTGCGAAACGTGTTACGAGGAAGGCAAAGATCCATATTCGTCTGATAATGAATACGTTGCAACTTCTGCCTTCAACCGTGAGGATCATCTGGGCTACCCCTTGCAACGGGGTTTCGAGCGATCGCACGGGGAAGTCGCCGAGGACGATGACGATGACTATGAAACGGGCGGCGACGGGAACGAAGGCCGTACCACGAACGTCCATGTGTACCGTTACTATGACAATTGGTACCCCTACGGGGGGTGGAGTTATTACGGGTATCCCTACTACGGGTCCGGGTTCTATTTCAGTATCGGCTGGAACTGGCGATGGGGATACCGGGGATTCGGCTGGAGCTATCCCTATTACTACGGTTACTGCGCCCCGTACTATTACGGGGGTAGTTACTACCACGGCCGTCATCACTACGGGTTGACCTATCGGACATTTCGACCGCTCGGCAAGTATCGGTATAAGGGCACCCGTGGCGCGTATGCAACCCTCGCCAACCCCTCCACGCGTCTCAAGTCGACATCGATCCGACACGAGCGCACCAACCGCCTGGCCTCCGCCAAGACGCGAAGCGGTCACGCCTACCGCGACTTTCGCAACAAGTCCAGGCCGGTACACAAAGTGTCCATTCGTAAACCGATTCGTCAGCAACGGCGAAGTTGGGGACAGCAAAAGGACACGAGGATTCGTGACCGATCGAAGCGCGCGAAGCGGCCGCACATCGGCAAGCCGTCAACCCACAAACGCGCCATCCGCTCGACAAAGCCGGTTCGCTCGAGAAAGAGCTATGACGTACGACCGCGCTCGTCGCGTCGTTCGCACGTGACGACGCCAAAAAGACGCGCCCCATCCCAGCGGGTTACTCCACGAGTCAAATCGTCGCGTGGACGAAGCACCAACACTAGACCATCGGTCGATCGTACTCGTTCCACGCGTTCGACAAAGAAGAGCACGGCTTCGCGTTCTTCGTCGCGTCGAGGTGGATCGTCGTCTAAAGGCGGTCGGCGCAAGTGATCAAGTAATACGGCTGCCACGAGGACGCCGTGCACAAACAAAAAGAGAGGCCGGATCTACACGATCGGCCTCTCTTTTTGCGTATAGTCGTCGGCACCCTACAGGGCCGTGAACTTTTCGACCTCGAGATACTTGACACCCGAGAGCTTGCGAACACGGGTCACGATCTTGTAGCCCTTGTCCGCTTTTGCAGCCCGCATCTTCTCGACGCGATGATTATCACGAAGCAGATAAACCTTGCCATCGGCCGTCTTAAACGCAGACTGGCAGTTATCGGTGGCCTTCAATTCACACCGACCACACCCCACGGCACCGGTGAGCACCAGGCGTTTGCCTTCGCGATAGGGGATGTCTGAGAGCGACGCGGTAGCAGAAGAAGCGCTTTTCGAGCAGGAGCCGCTAGCCGCAGTGCTCGCAGCTGATTTATCGCAGCAGGCACCGCTGCCGGCCAACGTTGCCGCGGCATTTTTCGAACACACTTTGGAGCCGCTGGTCCGAGCAGCGGCCGTCTCGTACGCCGCACAGGCCTTCTTAAACTTGGCCACGGCGGCCTTGCAGCAATCGTGTTGCAGGGATGAACCCGCCGTTTGGATGGCACTGCTACAGCTCTTCTTGGCGCCTGCTGATTTTGCCGCCGCGCTCGAGCAACCGGAAGCGGTTCCCGTGGTCACCGTGCTGCAGCTCGCCTTCGCGGCCGCCACGGCAGCCTTACAACAGTCCGCAGCGTTCACCGTTGCCAACGCCGCCGCACGGTTGCAAGCCTCTGCTGAGGCAAGACTTGCCGTCTTGGCGGCACTCTTGGAACAGACCGCCCCGGCAGCGGCCGTCTTGGACTTGGACGTACAGGAACCCGACTGGCCCGCCTGCACGGCCACAAAGGTGGCAAAAGCCAGTATCATCAATGCTACTACCACAATAGACACTTTTTTCAAGAGCGTTCCTCCTTGGGTCAGATGCAATCGTTTACGAGTGAGCAGGTTACAACCAGAGTTATAGGCTTATAATTGAAGAAAAGTTCCAATTTGTCAACCACTTCTGCGGCCGCCAGCATAGGCTTTCCGCTATGTTCACTGTGCGGGAAAGCGGCAGCGGGTGCTGCCGCGCTTATATGTCGAGTTGTCTCACGGCCTTAAAACGCCCGTTTTCCTCGGTTACATGGCAAGCCACGACGCGAGGATCGTGCTCGAAAAACAGGATCCACGATTCTTCGACCGCTCGCTTGAGAAGAAGTGATTTCTCGACCATCGACACGACGGGTTGCAAATCGTACGACATGACATAGGGCGTGGGCAGATGGGCAGCCATAGGAATCAGGTCACCGCCGTAAAACAGCGTCTTTCCGTCTCCCGACACCTTGGGCAAGTGCTGTCCAGGGGTGTGGCCATCGAAGGGAAGAACATCGATCCCCGCCGCCAGCGACCACTCGCCAACGTGCAGGGTGAGCGATCCTTTCTTCTCCAAAATCTCGATTCGCTCCCGAAAAAAGCTGGCTCGGTCGCGTGGATTCGGGTCCAACGCGTGCTCCCATTGGGAGCGCTGCACGTGATGAGTCGCATTGGGAAAGGTCAATCGCCAGCCGTCCCCATGCGGACGTGCGACTCCCCCCCCATGGTCAAAATGAAGATGCGTGACGATCACATCAGTAATATCCTCAGGGTTCAAGCCCAGCTTGCCAAGGCTTTCCTCCATCGGGGTCAGGTTCTCGAGGGCATAGATTTCGGCCAGTTTGTCCCCGTACCCTTCACCACAACCGCTGTCGACAATTACGGTTTTTGACCGCCCACGGATGATCAATGGTCGCATGACCATCGCGATACGGTTGGCATCATCCGCCGGAGCCACCTTGGACCAGATGTTCTTCGGTACAACGCCAAACATCGCGCCGCCGTCCAGCCGGAACGAACCAGCGACGAACGAGTGAACTTCCCATTCACCAAACTTCATCGCATCCTCTCATGTGGGTTGGGGACAAGAGGAGCCCAAAAGGAGCAAAAGCGAATTATATCACCGGGGGACGTATGTACCAAGACATGATTGTGGCGGTGCAGTTTTATGCGCTTCTATTCTTCCTCGAAAATTACGGCTGTGCCGTACACGAGAAGTTCGGCAGCATTGGCCATGACACCGGTGGTCATGAACCTCACACCAACTACCGCGTCTGCGCCTAGCTTCGCCGCTTCTTCGCGCATGCGATCAAGACATTGTTCACGAGCCTCAGCCATTAATTTTGTGTATTCGCGAATCTCACCACCGGTGATATTCTTGAACGCCGCGGTAAGATCGCGCCCGATGTGACGGGTGCGTACGGTATTGCCCCTCACCAGTCCAACAACTCGTTTGATCCTCTTGCCCGGCATTGTTTCGGACGTCGCCACGATCATTGCTCAACCCCCTTGTACGGATCGTTCTTGTGCTCGTGGTAGCGTTCGCGTACCACCGACAAAAAGACAACTGCCAACCCCACGAGGGCGATCGTAATACCGATGCCTGTTGGAGTGAAAAACTCGGGAGAGGTAACGGCCCTGTGTATGGCGATCAGGGTCACGGCTGTCATCCCGATGATGAGAAGCAGAAAGCCAGCCCCGCGTTCCAACCTGCGGTAGATACCCCGCCAATAATTGGGCCAAAACTCATCATCCGGTTTTCTCAAGCGCAGTTCGTTGGTAAATTGGACGATACGGCCCATGTCCTTGAGCTCCTTCGAGCATTCCTCACAACTTTGCACATGCGCTTCGTAGACCCTCTTCTCTTCCCCACTCATCTCACCATCGAGAAGCTTCATACCCTCAATCTGAAAACGGTTGCACACCACGTCAGACAACCTCCCCCGGCTCTGCATGGCCGGTGGCAGAACGCCGCGCGTCGGCCGTAACGCCTTTTTGCTCCCATTCCTGGATGAGTTCCTTCAACATCCTCCGAGCATAGTACAGTCTCGACATGACGGTCCCCATCGGCACGTCGAGCACCTCAGCGATCTCCCGGTATGAGAGCCCCTCAAAGTTCTTCAAAATGATGACCTCACGATGTTCTACAGACAGGCGATCGACAGCCGCCCTCACCAGCCGTACTCGCTCCGTTTTCTCCAGCTGCTCGACGGGTGAGGGAACGCTCGAGCGAAATCGCTCATTGTCCAGCGATTCGTCAAAATAAAGCGGCTCGCTTTTCTTTCTAACACGTTGGAGGAAGTTTAGGCAGTGGTTCCTCAGGATCCTGTAGAACCACGGGTAAAAAGGCCTCTGCGGGTCGAAGCGACGGCGCGCTTGGAAGGCCTTGATGAAGGCGTCCTGCGAAAGATCCCTGGCGTCCTCAGCGTTGCCGGTGAATCCCAGGGCCGTCAAATAGGCATTTGCCATGTGTCGCCGGACCAGAATCTCGAAGGCCTTCTTATCGCCACTTAGCCACCGTCGAATAACGTCCTGCTCGTTCTCCTGCAAGAGATAACTCCCAACGTATGCTTGCGATATCTCCATCGATTGGTATACACCGTGCGGCGCCAACTATTCAAATGGCAACAGACCACACGGACGAGTCTTTGACAACCGGTTTCCGTAATCTTTTACATAACAGCAATTTGGGCTTGCCAGCCATACGGGGTTTGCTGTAGAGTGGGTGCCAATTCTCGTCGTCACATTCGGTCTTCGCTCTATAGAGTATAGCGTGACCGGGACGGACATCAACTGCCGCGTAGAGGACGAATCGGAATGTCCGAAACGGAATTAGCCAGTTTTCTACAATCCCACGTCGGACAGATAGAAGAGCTTTCCAGGCAGGTCAACTTAGCCTACTGGAATGCGACGATATCCGGCAAGGCAAGGGACTTCGAGCGCAGTGCACAGCTGCAGGTGCAGCTCCAGCGCGTCTACTCCGAGCGGCGCGACTTTGAACGGCTCAGTCGGTGGAAAGAAGACCCCACGATCACCGATGAACTCGATCAACGTCAGGTCATCCTTCTCCATCATGCATACCTACGCAACCAAATTGACCCCGATCTCAACGAGCGAATGACCAAGCTTCAGAGCAAGATCGAAAACCAGTTCAAAGTTTACCGCGCAAGCGTAAACAGTAAGAAAGCAACCAGTAACGAGATCCTGAAGATCCTCAAGGAGAGCAATGATTCCGATTTGCGCCGCCACGCCTGGCAGGCCGCCAAACAAGTTGGCGCGGTTGTGGTCGATGATCTCATTACGCTGGTTAAACTCCGCAACGAGGCCGCCGCATCGCTTGGATACGATAACTATTATTCCATGTCGCTCGAACTCGGCGAACAGGATGAAAACGACATCATGAGTGTGTTCGGCGAATTGGAGAAGCTGACGCGTGATCCCTTCAAAGCGGCCAAAGAAGAAGCAGACGTGCAGCTGGCGGCACGATTTGCAATCAAACCGTCGGAAATGCGGCCCTGGCACTACGAGGACCCGTTTTTCCAGGAGGCGCCGAGAGTATTCAGTGTGGATCTCGATCGGTATTACGAGAAGCACGGAATTGTCGACCTCGTCACCCGTTTTTATCATGGCATCGGGCTGCGCGTGGAAGAGATTCTGGCGCGAAGCGACCTATACGAAAGACCCGGAAAGGATCAGCACGCCTATTGCACCGACATCGATAGAAAGGGAGACATCCGTATTCTCGCGAACATTCATAATGATGAGACCTGGATGGGGACCATGTTGCACGAGCTTGGGCACGCCGTCCACGACAGATACATCGACCCCTCCCTTCCCTATATTCTCCGACAGGAGGCACACATCTTTACCACCGAGGCCATCGCCATGCTGTTTGGACGGCTCTCCAAGGATGCGGACTGGATACAGGAAATGATCGATATTAGCGATGGGGAGAAGCAGGCCGTCGCCGAGGATCTGTACAAAAGTCTAAGACTCCACCAGCTGATTTTTGTCAGATGGTCGCAGGTGATGATGCACTTTGAAAGGAACCTCTACATCGATCCGGATCAGAATCTCAACCAGCTGTGGTGGCAACTGGCCCAGGAGTTTCAGTTGCTCACGCCTCCAGACGGACACGACTTTCCGCACTGGGCTTCAAAGACACATATTGTAACCGCCCCGGTATATTATCATAACTACCTGCTTGGAGAAATGCTCGCGTCGCAGTTGGGCCACTTTATTCGTGCCAAGATTCTAACCGATGACGCCAAGACCCTGGGCGGTCGCACCGAGGTAGGCGACTTTTTGAAGCAGAGAATATTCGCGCCCGGGGCGAAGTACCGCTGGGATTCGTTGATCAGAGAGGCGACCGGTGAAGATCTCTCTCCACGGTATTTTGTCAGGGAATTTGTGGAAAGAACGTTGTGACCACTCGTACCACTCCCCACCACGGGTCGCGGCGGCCTCGAGGCGCGAATTCACTCAAGCGTCGGGTGCGATGTCGAATATGATACCCGCGCGCAGCGGGAAATAGCCGGTTGCGTCAACATCGGTGAAACCAACAATGACAAGCGCGTCAAAGAATATGCTTAGGTACGACCCAAAAGACAAATCAAAGCCGCCGCCGCCGTGAATCCCCGTCGTTTCCTCGGTGGCAAAACCGAGTGTGGTTCCGTCTGAGGTGACGTCGTCCGGATCGATCCTAAAATAGCCCACTCCACCGACCAAATACGGACGAATCGGAATCCCCGGCAGGGGTGCGCTGATTCTGAGGCCCAGTGACGCGTACAAGGTCGAGGTCTCGCCACCGACAAGGATGCTCCCGGCGGGCAGGCCGTTTTGCTCCCTGAACCCGTCGTCGTCCAAGCCAAACGTGGTGTAATCCACACCAGCCAGAATCATGAACTGTTGTGTCAGCGGCAGCGCCAGCCCGACTCCACCCCCAATCCCTAGATTGGCTGTATCTGCAAACGCACGTGGCTTGAGCGGGGAAGAAATATCTCCGTGAACGACAACCTTAGCCTTCTCCGCCGCATCGACCGCATCGGGCCAGGCCAGGATGAAGACGACCAACGAAGATATCACCAGGTTGCGCATCGCGAACCTCTTTTACCCTTGAATACCGCAGGACTGGTGAGCGGGAATACACCCGCTGTCTACTGAGTACGGCCCAACAGGTAAGCCAATCCCACGCGAACGGGGATGGTCGATGTCGTTTCCTGGGTAAAACCGATCTGAAAGTGGCCCTCGACGAATCCGCTCACCTTTTCGTCGATCATAATGTCCAGACCGGCTCCGGCATTCAATCCCAACGCGTGCTCGCTGTCGCTGCCACCGCGAACGTTGCCGATGATCGGGGAAGACACCGTGAATTCGTCCCTAAAAACATAATACCAGCCAAGACCACCCAGCAAATAGGGTTGGATTCGAGGCCACCTCTCCTGCATGAATTTGAACCTCAATCCGATGGCCGAGTAGACCACGTTGGCCGCCCCACCCTCGACCGAGGTATCGGCGGTGAGACCCTCCGCCACCAGAAAACCATCGGTGTCGAGATCAATGTAGGAGTAATAGACGTTAGCCGTGATCGTTAGCGATGTCATGTTCGCACCGATTCCGCCGCCCCCACCAAA
>JAOTUR010000042.1 GCA_029863805.1 Candidatus Krumholzibacteriia bacterium
GCACGGCCTGTCGAAATATTCGCGTACTGCACGACTCGGACCAGGGCATCCCCGTGGTGTCGGGCAATGTGTCCTTCTACAATCAAAGTGGCGGAGGCCGTCCTATTGCTCCCACACCGATTGTATCGTGTGCTGGCCGGATCGGCGATGCCAGCGTCGCCCGCAGCATGGGATTCAAAGCAGCCGGATCGAAAGTGGTGCTGCTGGGATCGCTGCACCAGTGTATCGGTGGCAGCGAATACGCGGCACGGTTCTTTTCGAGCGAGAGTCTTGATCCGCCACTGCCCGATTTCGAACAGGAAAGCGCGATGGTTCGTACCCTGGTCGACGCTTTTGCCAATCGGATGGTTCTCGCCGCACACGACATAAGCCACGGTGGCCTGCTCGTCACCCTCGCCGAGATGATGATGATGAGCGCGCCCTTTGATCTCGGGTGCATCATCGGTCTGGAAAACCTGCCCCACGGGCGGCAGGTGTCACCGTACTTGTTTAGTGAGTACGGGGGCATTGTCGTTGAGATCGATCCCGCGCACTGGTCCCGATTCAGACGCGAACTCGACGACGCAGGAGTTCATTGGCTCGAACTCGGCGAGACCAGCGATTCACAAGAACTTATGGTACGGCTTCGCGGCGAGACCATCGAAGTGCCGCTTGTGGATCTCAGGGCGGCGAACCAGTCCAGGGCAAAACTCAATCCGCTCTTTGGGAAAGAGCAATGAAGGCACACGTCGTTGTAATACAGTTTCCGGGCGTGAATTGTGAGTACGAGACCGTGCGTGTCCTGGAAAGCGTCGGTTTGTCGGCGTCCGTACTCCGTTGGAACGCGCCGCAGGGCGAACTCAGATCGGCTGCCGCCATCGTTCTCCCCGGTGGATTCTCGTACCAGGATCGCATACGCGCGGGTGTGGTGGCCGCCAAGGATCGAATCACGGACGGCGTCTTGGAGGCGGGGGCCGCGGGTAAGCCTGTGTTGGGAATTTGCAACGGTGCGCAGATACTGGTTGAGGCGGGAGCGGTCACCGGTTTCGATCCAGGGGTCATCGACTTGGCGCTGGCGCCCAACCGCATGCCCGATAGGAGTGGCTACCTGTGCCGTTGGGTTCGCCTGAGCAAAGGGCCGGCACCGTGTCTTTTCACTGAATTCATGAGCGAAAGCGGCGCAGAAGGTGCCTTTCCCATTCCCATGGCGCATGCGGAGGGCCGCTTCGTTACGGCATCGGAGGACACGGAGAATCGGTTGCAACGAGGCGAGGGCGTAGCCGTTTTCTACGCCGACGCGAAGGGAGACAGAGCTACGGGTTTTCCGGAGAACCCCAACGGGTCGATGCTCTCGATCGCCGGGATCTCCAACCCGGACGGCAATGTTCTGGCGCTCATGCCGCACCCGGAGCGGGCTGCATGGATGCACCAGGTGCCGAGAAGTGTGGGGGGCTCGTGGGGGCGTTCGCGTACGGAAGTGGGGTCCGGGTCGCTGTTCGCCCCGGGCCCTGGACGGGGGTTTTTCGAATCGTTGAGAGAGGCACTGGCATGAAGTTGGAGGTCTCGCTCAGGGTTGCCCTAAAGGCCGCCGATCCGGTCATTAGCACCGCATATCTCACGCTGGTGGAGAAAATGGGTTATCGAGATAAACTATTGGCATTGAACCGGTTAGAGTCTTACAGCTTCTCGATTTCTTGTGCGGACCCCGCCCCGGTCGTGCGATCGCTCACTGGATTTTTGGCGACCCAGAGCACTTTCTACAACCGCAATAAGCATATGTACTTTCTTGAATGCAGCTGGGAAGGTGGACGACACACGGAAGGCGCACGTGTTGAGCAACTCGAGTCCCTCGACCGGCAGGTGGCGCGTTGGTCGAAACTTGACGAACCTCAAGATTTAGATGGTCAGGCAACCCGGAATCGAGTTATGTTAAAAGATGTTGCGATATACAGGTCGGAGATCTTGGTCGAGGACATCGACGCCGATAAGAAAGTGGCGGTCGGCCGCGGGCTCGAGACCGAGTTGGCGACGGCACCGGTGACAGTCGCCGAACTGGGAGTACGCTGGTATCTGGCGCTGCGGGTGGATTCAAAGAAGGAAGCGCGCTCCGTGACACGCGAGATCGTAGTCACTGAAAGCAGAGGCCGTGGGCTTCTGCTGAATCCCAACCACCAGCAATACAACTTATTGTCTTTAAGAGAGATAGACCTGTAGAGTCATGGCGGATCAATTGCGTGAGTATTGCGGTTTGTTTGGGATCCACAACCACCCGAATGCCGCGCGAAATGTCTTCCTTGGTCTTTATGCCCTCCAACACCGTGGTCAAGAGGGGGCGGGCATCGTATCGGCAGACGGCGTGAGGACCTACGGCCATCACGGAATGGGGCTGGTATCGCAGATCTACAACCCGGAGAGCCTGGGCAAACTTCACGGATCTCTGGCAATCGGTCATAACCGATATTCCACAACGGGCCAACCCACGCTGACCAATATCCAGCCGCTGCTCGTGGACTGCAAGATCGGGAAAATGGCCCTTGCTCATAACGGCAATCTGGTCAACGCCCTGGAGAAGCGCAAAGAGATGGAGCAAGATGGTTCGATCTTTGCGACCACCATGGACAGCGAAGTCATCTTGCACCTGATTGCAAGAAGTCAGGAACCCAGGGTGGAAGACATGATAGTCGACGCCGTTAGGCAGGTTAACGGCGCATATTCGCTGCTCCTGATGACAAAGGACAGATTGATGGGAGCACGTGATCCCCTAGGCCTACGCCCGCTGTGTGTGGGACGTCTAGGCGAGAGTGTGATTTTGACCAGCGAATCCTGCGCGCTGGATATTATCGGCGCTGAGTACGTAAGAGACGTTAAGCCAGGGGAACTCGTCGTTGTGGACGAGCGGGGGATAACGTCTATTCAGGCCGAAGAGTCGACTGCCCAGGCGAAGTGCATATTCGAGTTCATTTACTTCTCTCGCCCGGACAGCATTGTTTTTGGTGAGAACGTGGACAAGGTCCGTCGGAAGTTGGGTGTGGTGCTGGCGCGGAATCATCCGGTCAGCGCCGAGGTCGTGATCGCTGTCCCTGATTCGAGCAACACGTCCAGCTTGGGTTTCGCCCAGGAATCGGGGATTCCCTTTGAACTTGGACTTATTCGAAATCACTATGTTGGAAGAACGTTTATACAACCCGAACAATCTCTCAGGGACGGGGATGTTCGGGTAAAGTTCAACCCGGTAAGAGGCATACTGAACCGAAAACGGGTTGTAGTCGTTGATGATTCCATCGTCCGCGGTTCCACAATGAAAAAACTGGTACGAATGCTGCGAAAAACAGGTGTAAAAGAGGTGCACCTCAGAATTTGTTCCCCCCCTATTAGATTCCCCTGCTTCTATGGGATTGATATGCCGGAGAGAAGAGAGCTGATCGCGTCGTTCCAGTCGGTCGGCGAGATCCAAGAGTATCTCAACGTCGACAGCCTCGAATACCTCTCAATGGAGGATTTGAGATCGGTGGTCGATGATCCCGAGAACTTTTGCTACGCCTGCTTCAACGGTCAATATCAGGTTCCCCTATCGACGCCGCTCCGGAAGGCCGTGTTCGAAGAAACGGCTGCATAGACACGGCAAATTGGGCGTACACATCCCATTCGCGGATGCTGGACGAAAGAAGGCCGGAAGACGTCGTCGACATCACAATAACACCTCTTATTGTCTACTAAGGCCGTGTTTGTATCGGCATGGTTCGACTTCGAATCAAATACAAGAAGGTCGGGGCGATCCGCTTCGCATCCCACCGGGATCTGCTGCGTGGTTTTCGGCGGGCATTTGCTGCTGGTGAAGTCCCGGTGTGTTACTCGCAGGGATTCAACCCCCATCCCCGACTTTCCTTTGGTCCTTCTCTGAGAACAGGTTGGGAGGGGCTCGACGAGTACCTGGATGTGATGCTCGAACATCCCATCTCGGATCTCGACTCCAGGTGCAACGCCAAATTGTCGGAAGGACTGGAAATCCTTGCGTGCGCCCGTGTCGAGAAATCGGTTCCAAAGCTCTCTGCAGATATACAAGCGGCTCGTTACGAAGTCGCCGTCGATGAGGGCAGCTTGATCGACGGGTGTAATCCGCAGTGGGACAACTTTATTCAAACCGCGAGCGGGGTAGGTGAAACGGTTGAAGGGTGGCGCAGCCTGATAAGTGCCTTAGAGAGCGATATCCGTGTGCACTACCAACGTGAAGATGTGGAAAACAGTGAGGAATGCGAAGGTGGTGAACCTTCATTGCTCGAGATCGAGGTGTCTCGAGACGGGGGTAGTCTACGCATCGCTTATCTGTGCACAATGTGGCAGGGGAAAGGGCTCTTTCCCGAGTTCCTCGAACGATACATCGGAGATTCACAGGAGCTCGAGACTCCCGTGCGGGTAGTGCGAACGGGGCTGTACGTCAAACGTGGTGGGGTCTACCACTCGCCCATTAGTGAAGGAGTAGTGCAGAATTCGTTATGAAGGAAATTATCATAAACATCACTTCGCTCGAGATTCGAGTGGCAACACTCGAAGATGGAGATCTCGTGGATTTTCTGGTCGAGAGAGCAAAATCAAGACGGCTCGTGGGTGATGTCTATCTCGGAAAGGTGAACGCGATCATACCGGGCATTCAAGCGGCGTTTGTGGATATCGGTTACGAAAAGGCCGGTTTTCTGCACGCGGGTGACCTGGCTGGTTCGATGGAAGCCTTCAAAGATTTTGATATCGTAGAGACCCCGAGGCGCAGGAGCCGGCGCAAGGATGCCCGTGACAAGAATGGCCAACCCCCCATTGAAAAGGTGCTGAGCAAGGGGCAGGAAGTTCTGGTTCAGGTGACCAAGGAAGCGATCGGCACAAAGGGACCGCGGCTTTCGACACAGGTATCCCTCCCCGGGCGATTCGTCGTGTATCTACCCAATTTCAACTATCTGGGCGTATCGCGAAAAATTGAATCGCGTCAGGAGAGAGCCAGGCTCAAGAACCTGATCTCGCGCAGGAAACCCGCGAACGCCGCTATCATTGCCAGGACCGCATGCGAAGGTGTCGAATCCAAACAAATTGGTTCCGACATCAACTACCTTCACAAGCTGTGGCAGGAGGTCAAAGGTCGTAGCGAAAAAGTGACGGCCCCGCACCTCATACACGAGGAAGTGGGACTGCTGATCGGCATGGTCCGTGACGTGATGACGGACGACGTGGATCGCATCCTCATTGACAGTGACAGGGAATACAAGAAGCTGATCCAGTATCTAAAGACCTTTAGCCCGGATCTATGTTCACGGGTCAAGCATTACAGAGATAAAACGCCGATTTTTGACAAGTTCAACATCGAACGCGAGATCGAGAAGACCCTCGATCGTAAGATATGGTTAAAAAAGGGTGGATACATCGTTATCGATCCGACCGAAGCGTTGGTGGCGATCGATGTCAATACGGGTCGCTTTGTGGGTAAGAAAGACCAGGAAGAGACCATTTTCGAGACCAACATGCTTGCCGCGAGGGAGATACCAAGACAGCTCCGTCTGCGCGATATCGGGGGTATCATCGTCATCGACTTTATCGATATGGAGCGTGAGGCTAACCGACGCAAGGTGCTGGCGGAACTCCGTCATAGTCTCAGGAAAGACCGGTCCCGGGCCAAGGCGTTCGCCGTGAGCGAGCTGGGACTGGTCGAGGTGAGTCGCAAGAGGGTGCGACCCAGTCTGCTGCACTTTTTTAGCGATGAGTGCCCGTATTGCAAGGGTACCGGCAAGGTGCTCTCGTACGACTCGCTAGCCAACAAGATCGAGCAGTCGATCCGTCGCGTGGGATCGAAGACCAAAGAAAAACGCGTGCAACTACGGGTCAATTCATCCCTTGCGCTCTACATGGAAGAGGAAAGACGGACAATTCTCGATGCGATGGAGAGACAATACCGTATGAAAATCGAGATTCAAGACGACCCCAGGCTTCATCGAGAGGACTTCAAGCTTGTTTCTCTAAGCTCTTTCCGCGATTTGATGCAAGAAGTGTCTTGACATTTGCGGGTTTTTTCTATATTAGAAGAAGGTTATCTTACTAGTTTTTATGGGATTAAGGACGGTACCATGGAGAAATACGCGATCGTAGACGTGGCCGGCAGTCAGTGCAGGGTTATGGCCAAGGCGGTGCTGCGGGTGCCCAAGTTGGACGCCGAGGTGGGCAGTTCGGTGTCCTTCGACAAGGTGCTGCTCCTTTCGGACGGCAAGAAAGTAACGATCGGGCAGCCCTACCTGGATGGTAAGGCGATAGATGGGGAGGTCGTCCGGCACGGCCGTGACAGGAAGATCGTGGTATTCAAGAAGAAAAAAAGAAAGAACTACAAGAGGACCCGGGGACATCGCCAGAATTATACTGAGATCATCATCAAGACTCTCCCCAAATAGTACCATTCCAAGAAGGTGATGGCATATGGCTCATAAGAAGGGCTTGGGTAGTACAAAAAACGGTCGTGACAGCCAGAGTAAACGGCTGGGTGTGAAGCGTTACGCGGGGCAGCGAGTCACCGCCGGTAGCATCCTTGTCCGCCAACGTGGAACGCGAATTCACCCCGGCGACAATGTTGGCAAGGGCCACGATGATACGCTCTTCGCAAGAGTAGATGGAGTAGTTCGGTACGAGACCAGCGGCAAGAAGAAAAAGGTCAGTGTGTTTCAGGTTGCCTAAGGCCGAGCCAGCAGCCTTGTCTGGCGTCCTCCACAATCTGTTGCCGCCCCCACTGTCTCTCTCCCCTCGATCAACCAACGTGGATCACTGCGAACAAGCGAGGTCCAGATGACCTGTGCCCGCGTCGTTGTCGTTCTACCCGCTCGCTACCATTCGTCACGTTTCCCCGGCAAGCCCCTGGCCGTGATTGCTGGCAAACCGTTGATCGAGTGGGTGTATCGACGTGCCCGCGTAATCCGAGGAATCTCTCGGGTGGTGGTCGCTACCGACCACGATCACATCGCGTCTGCCGTTCATAAGTTCGGCGGTGAGGTTGTGATGACCTCCTCACATCACTGCACGGGCACCGATCGTGTGGCGGAGGTCGCCAGTGCGCTGGATGATGATTACGTCGTAAATCTGCAGGGCGACGAACCTCTGTTTCCCCCTTCCCTGGTCGAAGAGATGATCGAAGTGCTAAAGGGTGATCGCCCGACGCGTACCGGAGGGCCGAAGGTGACAGAAGGTCGCTCTCGCTCTCCTCTCGCGTCAGCGCACTTGGCTGATCCATTGCTGAGTAAATCTGCTCGGAAGTCGAGCGAGAGCGACCTTCTGTCACCTTCAGCCCGCGGCGATGAGGATAACGGCGTTCAGCCTATCGATATTGTAACGGCTTGCCATCCGATCTCGAGCGCCGACGAGATCAACAGCCCCAACGTCGTCAAGGTGGTAATGGATGGATCGAATCGCGCCCTTTACTTTTCACGTGCGGCTATTCCTTTTTTTGGCGCGAAAAAAGACGTGGTGGATCGAGAGTGCTATCGACATATCGGAATATATGCGTTCACGAGAGAGTCGCTGCTGCGATTCACCGCCGCGGCACCCACGCGGCTGGAGAAGACCGAAGGTCTCGAACAACTGCGCGCGTTGGAATACGGTATGAAGATTCAGGTGATAAAGACAGAGTATTCGACCATCGGCGTTGATGTACCCGCGGATACGAAAAGTGTTGAAAAAGCCTTGACCAATACATATCCTCTATGAGTTATTTCGGCAGCGCAGACCGTAGGTGACAACACGATGAAGAAACTGAGGTGCGAAGATTGAAGTACGTTTTTATCACAGGCGGAGTGGTCTCTTCGCTGGGGAAAGGTATAGCCGCCGCATCTTTGGGTCTTCTCCTCAAACAGCGCGGGCTGAAAGTCACTATTCAGAAGTTTGATCCTTACATCAACGTCGATCCCGGAACCATGAGTCCGTTTCAACACGGTGAGGTCTTTGTAACCGAGGACGGTGCGGAGACCGATCTGGACCTCGGCCATTACGAGCGTTTTATCGATACTGACTTGACGCAAAAGCACAGTGTTTCCACCGGCCAGATATATCAAGCGGTCATCAATCGGGAGAGAGAAGGCGGTTATCTGGGCAAGACCGTCCAAGTTATCCCGCATATCACAAACGAGATCAAAGCCCGGATTCGGGCAGTGGGCAAAGCGGATAGTCCGCCGGATGTAATCATCACTGAAATCGGGGGTACAACGGGTGATATTGAAAGTCAGCCGTTCCTCGAGGCAACGCGCCAACTGAGACTTGAATTGGGCGCAGAGAACTGCATTTTTATCCATCTTACTCTGGTCCCCTATATTCGAGCCGCCAAAGAACTGAAAACCAAGCCGACACAGAATAGCGTGAGGCAGCTGAGAGAAATTGGTATACAACCCGATATTCTGCTTTGTCGGACCGAAGTGCCGCTCAACCGGGATATCCGGCAGAAACTCGCGCTTTTCTGCAATGTTCGCGAAGACGCGGTTATCGAAGCCCGGGATGTGTCATCGATTTATCAAGTGCCTATCCAGCTCGAAAAGGAGCGGCTCGATGAGGCGGTTGTCAAGCTGCTGCGTATTGAAGCGCCTCCGCCCGACCTCACCGAGTGGATACAGCTATTGAAGAGACACAACGACGCAGAGAGCGAGGTGTCAATCGCCGTTTGTGGAAAGTATGTGCACCTGCGTGATGCCTACAAATCGATAATAGAAGCGTTTACGCATGCAGGTATCCACAACGACGTCGGTGTTCAGATACGCTGGGTGGACGCGGAAGATCTGGAGGCAAATGACGCCGACCAGATCCTCCGCGACGTTTCCGGGATTCTGGTTCCCGGAGGGTTTGGTGAGCGGGGTATACCAGGCAAGCTGGAAGCGGTTCGATACGCCCGGGAGCAAAGGATTCCGTTTCTGGGTATTTGTCTGGGGCTGCAGAGTGCGGTGATCGAGTTTGCCCGGAACGTGTGCGGGATCGAAGACGCGGGCAGTTCGGAATTTGACATAAGTTGTCCGAATGCTGTTATCGATCTTATGGAAGACCAGGAGCGCGATGGTAGCAAGGGCGGAACGATGCGTTTGGGGGCGTACTCGTGCAAGATAAAACCCGGCACTCGTGCGGCTGAATGTTACGGTGAGCTTGAGGTGGCGGAAAGGCATCGGCATCGATGGGAAGTCAATAATCAATACCGCGAAGTATTTGAGAAGCATGGATTGGTCATATCGGGAACATCTCCGGACGACCACCTGGTCGAAATGATTGAACTGAGTGACCATCCGTTCTTCGTTGCTGTGCAATTTCACCCCGAACTGAAAAGCCGTCCTACCAAGCCCCATCCGTTGTTTAAAGCTCTGGTCAAGGCAGCCAAATTCCAGGCGATGGGATCGACACTGGATGACCGCAGTGCCATCAACTCGTAGTAATCTTAAGGCAAGAAAAATGAAGTCGATTCGTATCCGGGATATTACTATTGACGAAAATGCTCCGCCGATCTTAATCGCTGGTCCGTGTGTGATCGAGGATGAGACAAGTGCTCTCCAGTTGGCGGATCAGATCGCGTCGCTTCCCATTGTGCAGAAGTATACGTTTGTTTTTAAGGCGAGCTACTCTAAAGATAATCGCAGTTCATCCGTAAGTTATCGCGGCCCGGGACTCGAGCAGGGGCTCGAGATTCTGGACAAGGTGAAGTCCAAAGTAGGATGCCCTGTTTTGTCGGATGTCCATTCCTCGGCCGAGGTAGGTCCTGCCGCCGAGGTGCTCGACGTCATCCAAATCCCAGCATTTATGTCGCGTCAGACCAGTTTGCTCGAGGCTGCCGCCAGGTCCGGTCGAGCCGTCAATATAAAAAAGGGACAGTTTTTGTCTCCACAAGCCGCGGGGCTTGCCGTCGACAAGGTGAGAATGGCCGGCGGCCAGGACGTGTTACTGACGGAGCGCGGGACCACCTTTGGCTACCAGGATCTGGTGGTTGATTTTCGCAGTTTCCCGCGCATGCGCGCGTTTGGGTGTCCCATTATTTTCGATGTCACGCACAGTCTGCAAAAGCCCAGCGAACTGGGTGACAGATCCGGTGGCGAACCCGAGCTGGCAGCCACCATGGCGCGGGCAGCTGCAGCAGTGCCGTGCGACGGTCTTTTTGTGGAAACGCATCCCGAGCCGTCCACGGCGAGGAGCGACGCGGCATCGATGCTGCCGTTCGCGGAGCTGAGCCGTTTGCTTGAACAGAGCCATCAACTATTTGTACTCGCGCGTGAGCTGTGCGCCAGCGAGCACAGGATACTGGGGCGGTAAGGAATCTAATAATGGAATCAAAGCTGTCAGCCAATGCATCGCCCAAAGTGGGTTCGCCGAGTGACGCTGCAGAAACGGCCCAGGACCGCAA
Organism: Candidatus Krumholzibacteriia bacterium; assembly: GCA_029863805.1. GTDB lineage: Bacteria > Krumholzibacteriota > Krumholzibacteriia > WVZY01 > WVZY01 > JAOTUR01. The sequence continues at coordinate 10,364 of JAOTUR010000042.1, forward strand.
ACGGGTGCAGAAGGACATTGACATTGCAAGAACGGTGTTCAGCGACGAGATTGAGGGCCTAAGAAAAGTCCAATCACGTCTCGACAACGACTTTCACCGAGCCGTTGAGTCAATTTACGACTGCAAGGGGCGCTTGATCATATCGGGTGTGGGTAAATCGGGACTCATTGGCAAGAAGATCGCCGCCACCTTTACAAGTACCGGTACGCCGAGTTTCTATATCCACCCGGTCGAGGCTGCGCACGGCGATCTTGGCCTCGTGAGTAAAGAGGATGTGGTCTTGTTCATTTCCAATAGCGGGATGAGCGATGAGTTTCGACAGCTGCAGCCCTCTCTTAGCAAGCTCGGTGTGACCATCATCGCAATCACCGGCAACGCCGACTCGCACCTGGCCAAACACAGCCATATCGTATTGAGCTGTCATGTGGACCATGAGGCATGCGCGTTGGATCTTGCGCCCACAACTAGCACAACGACGGCGCTGGTCATGGGCGATGCCCTGGCGTGCGCGCTCATGAAACGTCGAGATTTTAGAGTGGAAGATTTTGCAAAGAATCATCCGAGTGGAATCCTTGGCAGGCGACTCACCTTGCGCGTTAGGGAGTTGATGCGAACCGGTGCAGCCGTTCCTTTGGTCGGTTCTGGCACTGTACTTCGGGACGCCCTCTTCGAGATGATTTCCAAATCTGTGGGCTGCGTCGGCGTACAGGACGAGGAGGGAATACTGCGCGGGATCATCACCGACGGCGATCTCAAACGTATCTTGGTCCGCAACCCCAACGCCATCGACGTTCCCGTCCACAAAGTCATGACACCGAATCCCAAGACCGTCGGCGGCAATGTGTTGGCAGCCGTGGCGCTGAATTCGATGGAGATGAACCCGTCGGGGCCGCTCACGATGTATTTTATTACCGATGAAGACGGTCTACCCGTCGGTATACTCCATCTTCACGATATCCTCAAAGCCGGTCTTGGGGTGGAATAGAACCCGAGGTCGGAATATCCGACCCGCGCTTGACCGCACTGCGCATGACCGATCGGTTCCCAATTCTTCCCCAAGGGTCACCAAGCGGTCTCATGACGGTTTTCCGGCACAGTATTTGCTTGACTACTCGCCGTTCGTGTGCTAACTATTTAAGTGCAAAGGTTTTTTGCGATTCGCGATGCGACCGGCAGCTTTCCGTACAGGCCAAATAATGGGGAAAATCGTTGCGGCGGCGAAAAAAAATCAAAAGAAATCTGGAGGTGGTCGCGACCAAGGGTTTGATGCGTTTGGCCCGCGTATTGCCCCGAAGGACCGGCTTTGAAGTCTTCTCGGCTATGGGTGGAGCGGCAGGGCTCTTGCTTCGTGAGGATCACGCCCGGGCGGTATCGAACCTCGAGATTGCCTTTCCGGAGACTGACAGACCGATCCGCGAGGCAATGACTCGCGCGATGTTCAAGTCGCTGGGACGAAACGTGTTCGAATTCTTGAAGCTAGCGGGAAGCTCCAAAGAGCGCATCAGTTCGCTCGTGGAACGCGTTGAAGGTCGGGAGCATCTTGAAGGGGTGCGCGACGCAAACCGGGGAGTGCTTGTAATCACCGGGCACATCGGCTGCTGGGAGTTGCTGGCGGCTTACTGGGCGACCCAGGGTTATGCGGTCAACGTGGTGGGTCGCGAGCTTTGGGAGAAACGCTTGGACCGTGAGCTCATCAAGATTCGACAGACGATGGGGTACCGAACGGTGGATCGCGATCGAGGAGCCAAGGAAATGCTGCGTATCCTGCGTAACAATGGTTTCCTAGCGGTTTTGATCGATCAGCATACGCGGGTAGATGGGATTTATGTGCCGTTCTTCAACCGACCCGCGCACACGCCCACGGGCGTCGCGAGAATGGCACATATGACGGGGGCACTTATTTTGCCGATGGCCATATACATGAACCAGCCTGGCAAACACTTGATTCGAATTCTTCCCCCGATCGAGTGCCAGGGTTCGTTACCCCGTGACCAACAGGTGGAAGTGACTACAGAGAAATGCTCGAGGGCGATCGAGGATTTGATTCGGTTCGACCCAAAGCAGTGGGTGTGGTTTCACAGGCGATGGCGCGATGAATTTAACATGGAAGTCGGCTATGCATCGGCGAATTAGCTGGCTATGTTGCGTGTTGTTGTTTGGCTTGATGCTGTCTGCGTGCTCAAGCGACACGACCGAGGAGCTTGCCTCCAGCAACGAAAAATCGCCGGATGAGGTGTTTACAGATTTTGTCACTCTGGAAAGCGACAGTGGCTTGGTGCAATGGAAGCTGTCCGCTCCGCGAGCCAACCGTTACAGCAAGGAGAAGCTGGTTCTCCTGGAAAATCCGGTAATCGAGTTTTTCAGCGCCGAGGGAGAACTCCAGACAACGCTTGTCTCACAGTCAGGCGAGTATTCCGAGGAAACTCGGGACATGCTGGCGTTCGGAAATGTTCAGGTAGAGTCGGTTGACGGTGATAAGCTAGAAACCGACAGCCTTTTCTGGAATAACAAGCTGGACAAGATTCTCAGCGAATCGTTTGTCAAGCTCACTCGGGGCAAAGATGTGATAACCGGGCGTGGGCTGGAATGCGATCCGAATCTAAACTCGGTCGATATCAAGCGTGATGTCCGAGCCATCATAATCGACGAACGCGGAGAGATAGCGCAGTGATGGTGCAAAACAGCCTGCCGAAAAACATCTTTGTTCGTACCGACGGTGTTGTTAAGGTCTACGGCAAACGACGTGTTGTCGATAACGTTAGTATACAGGTTAACGCTGGCGAAATTGTCGGCTTGCTTGGTCCAAACGGAGCCGGTAAAACGACGACATTTTATATGATCGTCGGCATGATCCGGCCCAGTGCCGGGCGCATCTTTTTTGGCGAGAGCGAAATCACCAAGGAGCCCATGTACAAGAGAGCCCGCACAGGGATTGGGTATTTGGCCCAGGATCCGTCGATATTTCGCGGGCTGTCGGTAGAAAAAAACTTGCTTGCCATCTTGGAGACTCTGCCTGTTAGCAAAGGGGAGAGGATGGAGAGGCTATCGTCGCTGTTGAATGAGCTCGACATCTCTCATCTCCGTAAGAGCATGGGTTACCAGTTGTCGGGAGGAGAGAGACGCCGGGTCGAAATCACGCGTGCATTGGTAACGGAACCGAAGTTCATGTTACTCGATGAGCCATTTGCCGGCATCGATCCGATAGCAGTGGCGGATCTTCAGCGCATCGTCAAGAAGCTCAAGGACAAAGGACTCGGCATTCTTATTACCGACCACAATGTTCGTGACACGTTGAGCATCACAGATCGGTCCTATGTGATGTACGAGGGTAGTATCAAACGATCCGGGTCAGCGGGTGAGCTGGCGGAAGATGCCGAGGTTAGGGAGATTTACCTCGGTGAGGCATTTCGGCTTTGAGAAACCGCGTTAGGTAGTTGCCATGGAAATGAAGATCGGCTTACATCTCAGGCAGAAACAGCAATTGGTAATGACACCCAAGCTTCAACAAGCGTTGAAGCTATTGCAGATGCCCGCGATCGAACTCCAGCAAATGCTCAAGCAAGAGATCATGGAAAACCCACTTCTGGAGGAAGTGGAGGACTTCCTGGAGGTTCAGGAAGAGGAGGATCGACAGCAGGAGGCTGAAACTGCCAAGGCGGACGGAAAAGACGGCGATGACAAAGAGGAGACCATCGACTGGGGAGAGTATTTCCAAGATGGATTTGAGATAGGCTACGGGTTGGGCGAAGAGATGCAGGAAGAATTTTTCGAACGTGTTCCTATTGCCAAGCGATCTTTCAACGACCAGCTAGTCGGCCAGCTGAGGATTGCGACCGACGACCAGCGAACGCTCGATATCGGAGACTATATCATTGGCAGTCTGGATGAGAGTGGTTACCTGACGTGTGAGCTGGAGGAGGTAGCGGCGACTTTTGACATATCGGTGGACGAGGTGCAGCGCGTCCTTAGCATCATACAGACATTCGATCCCTCCGGGGTGGGTGCGCGGAACCTGCAAGAGTGTTTGCTCATCCAGTTGGGGACCAGAGGATTGCAGGATTCCTTGGCCGCTAAGATCATCAAGGACCACTTCAACGATTTCAAGCAGAAGAAATATCTCGAGATCGGTAAGAAGCTCAAGATACCCGTGCAGGAGATTCAGAACCAGTGCAAGACGATCAGCTCGCTGGACCCAAAACCCGGCCTCGAGATCATGGCGGGAGATCCACAGTACGTGATCCCCGACCTCGTTGTGGAGAAAGTCGACGACAAATACGTTATCTATCTCAACGACAAGAATATCCCGCGACTCCGCATTAGCCATGCATACCAGGAAGAATTGCTCAAGGACAACAAAGATGATGGCGGCAAGGCAACCAGGGAGTTTATCCAGTCCCGGTTGAAGTCGGCACGGTGGCTCATACAAACAATCGAACAGCGCCGGCGAACCATGGTGAAGGTCATGGAATGCATTGTCGAGAAACAGCACGAATTCTTTGAAAAGGGCACGGCCTTCCTTAGGCCGCTGACCCTGCAACAGGTGGCCAGCGAGATCAATATGCACGAGTCCACTGTAAGTCGTGTAACGACGAACAAATACGTGCAAACGCCGCGCGGTGTCTTCGAGCTGAAGTTCTTCTTTTCGAGCAGCCTTGGCACCCAGGACGGCAGCGAGATTTCTGCCAAGAGCGCCAAAGACAGGATCAGGCGCATTATCGAGGCAGAGAATGCTCATAACCCTTTGAGTGATCAAAGGATAGCCGATATGCTCAAGTCCGGGGGGCTGAACATCGCGAGGCGAACGGTGGCCAAATATAGGGAACAGCTCAACATTCTCCCTGCGAGGATGCGCAAGGAGTACTAGAGGTCTCCAAAAACCTTGGAAAATCTGAAGCGATTCCGTTATACTAATAGTAGTCAGAAAGACTTAGACGACCAAAGCGTTTTTCGCTTTATATAGAGCACATACTTTGGCGTGACATACAAACCCTCAATACTGACTAGCCTTCACTTCCAGCAACATTCAGCTTTAAGTCTCGTCCTCCGAGGTAGCCGCATCCATAGTTGTGGTCCCAAAACCGCCGGGCGCTGGCTGCCCGTGTGTACTGTGATGTCAATTACTTGCGAGAGAGGTGTGGAATGAAAATTACGACGACTTCAAGGCATTACGAACTGACACCGGCGCTCAAGGAGTATGCAGAGTCCAAGATTCAAAATCTGACCACATATTTCGATAACATTGTGAGTGCCCACATCATTTTTGCCCTGGAAAAATATCGACACTTGGTCGAAGTTACTTTGCATGTGAATGGCCGCGATATCGTGGGTCACGAGACGTCGGAAGACATGTACACATCGGTGGATCGCGTCGCCGAAAAACTCGAACGCCAGTTGATCAAACACAAAGGAAAGCTTTATAAGAAAAAGCCCAAGAAGCGTACGCCTAGGGAGGCGCATCTACCACCCGAACAGCCGACAGAATCCCAAACGAGCGTTGAGAACGAGATTATTCCCGCGGATCCGATTGAATTTCAAAAGATGACGATGGAGGAGGCCGTGTCCTTGCTTGCTGAAAATGGCAAAGGGTTTAGTATCTTCTCGAATCGCATCACGAATCGTCTCAACGTCCTTTACAGACGCGAAGATGGCACGATTGGTATTATCGAGGCTTGACCATGCAGAAGAAAGTGCTTTCGGTTAAGGAGTTTTTCGAAGCCAAGAACGACGTATTCGCGCTCGAAACACTTGGTGATTCATTGGAGGGCCCACTACCGATAATCGCACCGGACATCCACAGGCCCGGCTTGGCGCTTACCGGCTTTATGCAGAATTTTCTCAACGAGCGCATCCAAATACTCGGCGAAACCGAGATTCTCTACTTGAACACGCGGAACTCGGGCGAGCGGCGGCGCGATATCGAGAACTTATTCAGCATGCCCCTGGTGTGCATTATCGTTACCCGCCAGCTAGAGGTTCCTGAGGACCTTGTGGCGTTGGCCACAAAACGTGGTGTGCCGCTGCTTCGTACCAGTATGTTCACCACACCTTTTATCCACGAACTCACAAAGTATCTCGATGAGGTCTTTGCGCCGAGTGACGTCGTACACGGAACGTTCGTGGATGTCTACGGCGTGGGCCTTTTGTTCACGGGGCGAAGTGGCATTGGCAAGAGCGAGATTGCGCTCGATTTGGTTGAAAGAGGTCATCGCCTTGTCGGTGATGATACTGTAGAGGTGATTCGGAAGGCGGATGATATAATCATCGGTAGAGGACAGGAACACTTGCAACATTTTATGGAGATTCGGGGCATCGGCATCATAAACGTTCAGGAACTGTTCGGGATTCGGGCGATCCGTGTACAGAAACGGCTGGAGGTGGAGGTTCACCTCGAACAATGGGATTCCAAAACTCACTGGGAGAGGGAGGGGCTGACGGAGAGGCACACGACCATACTCGGCGTAGAGATACCGCAAATTGTGCTGCCGTTGTACCCGGGCAAGAACATTACCGTTATCTCTGAAGTCATCGCTATGAATCACATGCTCAAAGTCTACGGTATAAATGCAGCGGAGCGGTTCAACCGCATGCTTATAGATCAGATGGAGAGCGACCGACAGACACGGCACTACCTGCGCTACGATACCGAGTAGTGAGTGGTTTGGCTTGAGCGCGAAAAATACCTGATGGTTACTGGGATTGTTGTAACACACGGAAAGCTCGCCGAAGAACTCCTGCATACCGCGGGGATGATCTACGGTGCTTTCGACCATTGCCATGCTCTATCAAACGCGTCGAAGTCTCCACAAGTGCTGGCGCAGGAAATCGAGTCGTTGATCGATGCAGTGGGCGGTTCATCGTGTATCATCTTTGTGGACTTTATCGGTAGTAGCTGTACACACGCGTGTCTGAAGACGGTAGGTGACCGGCCCTTGATGCAGGTCATCACTGGTGTCAATCTTCCCATGATATTGGCCTTTCTCAATAAACGTGATGAAGTGCCCTTCGATGAGCTTATGGCTGCGATCGTGCAGCGGAGCTTTGATAGCATTAGAGTACTGGATTCGACGAATAGCTGATGCCGCTAAGTTTGGTTCGCATAGATGACCGTTTGATCCACGGACAAGTGGTGCTCGGCTGGTCGAGGGTACTGAAACCGGACCGTATCGCTATCGCGAATGACCGCATTGCCAAGAATTCCTGGGAAAGAAAATTCTACACTGCCAGCGTACCGCCACACATCAAGGTCTCGTTTCTAACTCTCGAGGAGACCGCCGTCGAGCTCTTGAACAATCTCTACAAGAATGAAGCGGTGTTGATGCTATTCGAGTCGGTGAAAGACGCCTACACCATGGTGCTGAAAGGCGTTCAGCTCGATAACATAAACATCGGCGGGTTGCACTATCGAGATGGTGCTCAAGAGCTTTTACCGTTTGTCTTTCTCACCGAGGAAGACCGGCAGTTGCTACGTGAACTCGTCAAGCGCGGCGTGACCCTTCTTGCCCAGGACGTCCCCGGGGGCAGCGGGACGGTGATTAACTCGATGGTCGTGTGATCTTACTTCCCGCGAAGCTAATTTAGATAGACCGTTTACGGACATTTGCTATAAGATCTACGGGCGTCGTAGTCGCTGGCTAATCCCAACCAAACCGTTTGTCCGGCGCTGGACATGAACCTCTTTCTACTGTTGAGCCTGCT
>JAOTUR010000043.1 GCA_029863805.1 Candidatus Krumholzibacteriia bacterium
GTCGCAGCAAAGCCCTGTGAGCGAACAATTGCAGGCCGCCTGGGGTACAGATTCCCGAAACGTCTTTGCCGTTGGCAGCGGAGGGGTGGTTCTTCGTTTCGACGGGGACCGGTGGCGCGATTTGCCAGGCATCACCAGCCACTCGTTGAGTGGTTTGCGGACTGGGTCTTCCGACGAGGTCTACGTCGTGGGAACCGCCGGAACCATCCTTCGATACGGCCCTTAGGCCGCGATGGATGCTGTTGCCGCTCGCGTCAACAAGCAGACGGTTGCCGACAAGCGCCAAAGACATAGCACCTTGTATTAAAACCAGTTATGTGCTTCTGCAACTCTGGGACCGGTTCAATCGTAGTAGTGACATATCCAAACCATCACACTTAGGGGGAAGATTATGAGAAGTCATTCTGTGGCTCACGTTGTCGGTATGGCATGTCTGCTACTTCTGGTTACATCAATTCACGCAAAAGAAAAAGTTCTCGCGAAGATCGACCGCATCGATCCGCGGGAGCTCAAGGTAGGCGGATTTGTCCTGGACAAGGATCAGGACGTGGCCATCGAGGCAGTTGGATTTCGAGCACGCGGCGGTCGCGCCGGGTGGAGAGGCGGCGATGCCTGGATTTTGGACGCCCAATCGAGGGAGGAGATCTGGAGTCTGCAGGATGCCGAGTCCGAGCGGCGGTCGAGATATCTTAGTGATTATAGTGACGTGGTCAAACTGAACAAGGGCACGTATGAGGTTTACTATGCGACTTACCCACATAGCGGGTCGGATGGCAGTTTTTTTTCGTGGTCTTCGGACGACCGACGCGAATTTGATTATGAGGACTACGAGGATGCCTCGCGAGACTTCGAAATCATTGTGCGGGGTGAAGGCAAGGCACTCAGTGAGAGGGATATTGCAAAGTTTCACAAGGAACTGACCAAAGGGGCTCTCCTATCCGTCACCGGCTTGGGGAAGAATCACTACCAAAAAACCGGGCTATCACTCGAGCGTCCGCTGGACCTCCAGGTTTATGCGATTGGTGAGTTGAGAAAAGACGAATTCTACGATTGCAGTTGGATAATAGACGCGAACACGCGTGAGAAGGTATGGGAGTTCAACTACTGGGATTCTGACCCGGCCGGGGGGGCGCGCAAGAACCGTGTGTTCAAAGATACAATCTCGTTGCCGGCCGGGGAGTACGCGATGTTTTGCGTGAGTGATGATTCGCATTATTTCGACGGTTGGAACTCGCAACCTCCTTACGATCCTTACTTTTGGGGGATAACCATCCAGACCGCTGACGCCAGCATGGGCAAATATGCGAAAGTGCACGAATACGAGGACATGCCCGCCAAGAATGTCATCGTGGAGCTAACCGGGCTTGGTGATAACGAGTACCGCAGTGCCGGGTTCTCGATCGCCAGAGATACGAAGGTTCGCATCTACGCGATCGGTGAAGGCCAGAGACGAGAGATGTCTGACTATAGCCGGATCGTCGACGCCGACAACCGTGAAGTGGTCTGGGAAATGAAAGCGCGGAGAACCGAACACGCCGGTGGCGCAACCAAGAATCGAGCTTTCGACGACGTCATTGAGCTCGAGAAGGGCAACTATGTCGTGTACGCGGTGACCGATGATTCTCATTCATACCGCGCTTGGAACGCCTCTCCCCCGCATGACCAGGAACACTGGGGGATCACCGTGCTCGCCGAGGGTGACGGTATGAAGCATGTTTCGACATACGACGAGAAGACCGATACAGCCGTGCTTATCCGGCTTACGGGTGTCGGCAACAACGCAGACAAGACGGAGCGCTTTACGCTCAAGCGAACCAGAGATGTATCGATCTATGCTTTGGGCGAGGGCTCGCGGGGACGAATGTATGATTATCCCTGGATCGAAAGCGCGGAGACGGGAAAAGTCGTTTGGGAGATGAGTCATCGCATGACCGATCATGCGGGGGGCGCGAAGAAGAATCGTGTCTTCGATGACACCATTCGTCTCGACGCAGGTGAGTATATTGTGCGCTACGAATCGGACGGGTCCCATTCGTTCGGCCGATGGAACGCGAGCCCGCCCGCGGACGCGTTTAACTGGGGAATAACAATCCGGATCGCTGGGGGGAATAAGTGATTAAAGCGGTCGTTTTCTCCATCGCTATTATCATAGCGAGTTTTCAGCCGGCGTGGGGTGGCGCGCTCAATATAGGCATCAACAACATTGGGCTCAGCCTGGGAAACTCGAGACAATTTAGTGGGCTGCGGGTCAACCTGAGCGACGAGGGTGTGCGGGCCATAAATGGCGTCAACTTAACCCTGTGGAAGCCGGGGCACAACCCGCGCGCGACCATCAACGGAATCTCGCTGGGGCTTGTGGGAGCGGCCGGCAGAGAGTTAAATGGTCTCGCACTCGGTGGGGTGGGGCTCGGCGCGAGTCGGGTCAACGGGGTCGCGGTGGGCTTGATGGGGCTGGGGACGGAAGAGAGTCTGGTAGGTATCGGTGTTGGTGGCATCGGTATCGGCGGCGGTGATCTTGTGGGTATCTTTGTTGGGGGCATCGGCCTGGGTGCGGGACGTGTCTCTGGTTTGGCGGTGGGTGGCATCGGCATCGGTGTACAGGCATTCCGCGGTGTGGGGCTGGGTGGGATCGGATTGGGGGGTGGTGACATAAAGGGCGTGGTGTTGGGTGGCGTGGGTGTAGGTGGTGAGAATGTGACCGGGTTGGCGCTGGGTGGAATCGGCGTCGGAGGTGAGGATCTGCGCGGGATCTTTGCCGGTGGTGTGGGTGTGGGCTGCGAAGAACTCGAGGGTGTTGCGATAGGCGGTGTCGGTGTCGGAGGCGACGAACTGGTGGGTGTGAGCATCGGCGGCGTGCTGTCCAAGTTCCAGTACGCAAAAGGCCTTGCTATAGGAAGCTGGAACCGTGCTCACATCGAGATGACCGGTGTCCAGATCGGTATTGTAAACGCAACCGATGTTCTCAACGGAGTCCAGATAGGCGTGCTGAATTACGCGGCAAACAACCCGCCGCTACTTCGCCTGCTGCCTTTGGCCAACGTGCATTTTGGCAGGGAATGAACCTCACTCGGGCGCCGGGCACTGAGTGTGCCATCGTGGCGTCAGGCGTCTTCTTCACGCCTTTGGTATCCACGCCATATTTTTTGCGCGCCGTATTTATCCTGCAGGGCGTCCAGCAGATGGTCGACCCTTTCGTCCTGTTCACGCTGTCTGTCGGGGAAAAGCTCGGGCTCGCCTTCCGCGGGTCTTACCAGGCCGGATGCCGATACCCCCAGAAGCCGAAGCGGTCTACCGTGCCGATCGAGTCGAGTTTGCAAGAGGTCGCGGGCGGTTCGCATGAGTGTCTGCGTGGACGCCGATGGGACGGGTATGGTGACAGCGCGTGTCACCGTCGTGAAGTCTGCGTACCTTGCTTTTAGCTGAATCGTGTGGGCACGATATCCCTCCTTGCGAAGCCGCTTGGCCACGCGCGTCGCCAGCGCGTCGAGTTCTGCAAACAATCGTCTTGTTTCGCTGATGTCTTTTGTGAATGTGGTCTCCGCTCCGATGGATTTCGAGGCCTCGCCGACCACGACCGGACGTGTGTCGATACCGCGCGCAAGTTCTCGAAGACGGCGTGAGTGAGACCCCGCGATCGCCTCGAGACGTTCTACGGGAAGCACAAGTAGATCTCTTATCTTGTGCACACCCTGTCTGGCAAGCTCGCGTTGCAGTACTTGGCCTACACCCCACAGTTTCCCTACCGGCAAGTCGGCGAGCCTGGCGGTGGCTGTCTCCGGTGGGATGACGACGAATCCGTCGGGTTTCTCCAAGTCACTGGCGAGCTTGGCGAGGAATTTGTTGGTTGCAACACCGATCGACGCCGTTAGCCCCAGTTCTTCCCGGATGCGGCGCTTTATCGTGCGCCCGATTTGGGAACCCGGGCCAAATAGGTTCCTGCTTCCCGTCACATCGAGAAAAGCCTCATCGATGGAGATCGGCTCGACCAGCGGCGTGTACTCTCTCAAGATCGCAAAAATTCTCTTTGAGTAGCGTGCGTAGAGCCCCATCCGCGGGGAGATAAATATGGCCTGTGGGCAGAGCTTCTTGGCCTGGTAAGAACTCATCGCGCTGTGCACGCCGTATTTTCGCACCTCGTAGGAGGCCGCGGCCACCACACCCCGTTTTTCGGGTATACCGCCGACGATGACCGGTTTGTCCCTCAATGCTGGGTCTTCCAGCATCTCGATGGACGCGTAGAAGGCGTCCATATCGACATGCAGAATCGTCCGAGTTTTCATGATATTGCCCGCTCCGACCCACCTTTGCCGTGCTTCGGTTGGTGGTCGCCGCCCCTGATTTGCCGATGTCCCCACGCCCAATCTTTGCGGGGAATCCGTCCTGTGATATGCTTGCCAGCAGTCATCGCGCGCCACTGGATCTGCGGTTTGCAAACAGGTCGATGTCGGTGCCGCTCAAGTATACGGTTTGAAGCGTTGCGGAATCCACCGTATTAGTGGGCCGTTTTTGCAAGCTGGACCTCGTGTGGCGCGGTCGATCTAATTTGGTGAAGAAGCGGAGTAACGTCGAGTTGAACCATACCCGCATTAGGCGACTTCGCCCGGGACGCACGAAGCGAGGTTTATGATGAGAGGGTTTTCAAGGATTGCGGCCATTCTGACAGTCGGGCTGGTGTTATGCGGCTGCGGCAAGAAGAGTGATGAGAACCAACAGGGTGGTATCACCATGGTTGTCCACGGTGGCGCGGGTACCATCCTCAAGGAGAACATGACGCCTGAGCGCGAGAGAGAGTACAGAGATGTCATCGAGGCTGCCCTGCGCGCCGGACACGAAATTCTCGTCGGGGGTGGCACCAGTATCGAGGCGGTTGTGGCGGCCGCCTGCGTGTTCGAAGACTCGCCGCTTTTCAACGCGGGCAAGGGCTCGGTCTTTACGGGACAAGGTACGAACGAGATGGACGCTTCGATTATGGACGGCTCGACTCAGAATGCCGGTGCTGTCGCCTTTGTTACCACCGTGAAAAACCCGATCAAGGCGGCGCTGGAGGTCATGTCGAGCACCAAACACGTCATGTTGGTGGGGCGAGGGGCCGAGTTATTTGCGGCCGAGCGTGGGCTGGAAATAGTCGGTCCGGAGTACTTTTTTACGCAAAGACGGTGGGAAGCGCTTCTCAAGGCAAAGGAAAAAGACAAACAACAGTCTTCCGGTCTCAGTAAGGGTCCGGACATGTCTAAATTCGGAACGGCCGCAGCCGTCGCTCTCGATGGCGATGGTAATCTCGCCGCGGCAACTTCGACGGGGGGGCTGACCAACAAGATGCACGGTCGTGTTGGTGATTCTCCCATCATCGGTGCGGGGACCTACGCCAAGAACTCGACCTGTGCGGTATCGAGCACGGGTCAGGGAGAGTACTTTATGCGTGGGTTGCTGGCCTACGAAGTGTCGGCGCTCATGGAGCATGCCGGTATGACGGTCGAGGCCGCTGCAAAAGAGGTTGTCGAGCAACGTCTCGGCTTGCTAGGAGGGCGTGGTGGGATCATCGCGCTGGACGGCCGGGGTAACGTGGCGATGGAATTCAATACAGCAGGAATGTATCGCGGATACGTAAGAGACGACGGTCAATTGCACACGTTTATTTACCGGGATGAATAATGTCAAGATCTTCACCCGACTGGCTCAAATCGAATGTAAATAATACCCTTATGATCTAACCTTCTTGCCGTTACCGGTCTGTTGACAGGACATCGTTGATGCGCAAATCCATCGATCTGGCGATTGTTGGCCTGGGTGCAATGGGCAGCTCAGCCGCCTATCACCTGTCCAAACGTGACAAGTCCGTGGTTGCTTTTGATCTGTCCACCCCGCCCCACTTGCTGGGCTCTTCCCACGGGCAGTCACGGATCATTCGCGAAGCGTACTTCGAACATCCTCTTTACGTGCCCATCGTGCAGAAGTCGTACGAGCGCTGGAGCGATTTGCAGGCGGCGTATGGAGAGAGGCTCATATTGACGACGGGCGGGCTACTTCTCGGGCCGAACAATGGAACGCTGATCGCGGGTACACGTTTGAGCGCAGATCGCCACAAACTGGACTACGACATACTGTCCGCAAAGGAGATTCGCAAACACTACCCGGTCATCCAGCCCGATGATTCAACGGTTGGTGTGTGGGAACCACGGGCGGGCATTCTCCTTCCCGAAAAATGCCTGGAAGCCCATCTCAAACTGGCCCAGCAGCAGGGGGCCGACCTTCACTTCGAGGAGCCAGTCACCGAATGGAAACCGGATGGCGATGGTGTTCGGCTGAAGACTACGCAGGGCGAATATCGCGCACAACAGCTGCTTCTGGCCCCGGGTCCCTGGCTGAGCGCGTTCATTCCGGAGCTCGCGCTGCCAATCACCGTCGAGCGCCAGGTCCTGTACTGGTTCGAACCCATTGATCGCAGGGAGGACTTCGAACTCGATAGACTGCCGATCTTTGCGTGGGAGTACGCACCCGGGGCATTGTTTTACGGATTTCCCAATCTGGGAGACGGTGTCAAGGTTGCGCTTCATCACCAGGGAGAGATTACTGATATCGAGTCTATAAACCGCGAGGTGAGTCCGGTGGAGATCGAGGCCATGCGACTGCTAGTCAACGCCATGATACCCAACCTTGCAGGGCCCCTGATCAAAACTGAGGTCTGTATGTATACCAACACGCCGGACGGTCATTTCATCATCGATTTCCACCCTGATGTACCTCAGGTGCTGATCTCCAGCGCGTGTTCGGGACACGGCTTCAAGTTTGCCGCTGTACTCGGGGAGATCCTGGCGGACTTGGTCGTCGACAAGAAGTCGGAGTTCGATTTGTCGCCTTTTCGCATCAGTCGCCTGTTGAATCAAAGCAAGTGAGGAGGAAAATGAAAAGATTGATTCTGGTGCTCCTCGCTTTGGCGACGTCGGCCGGCGCCACTGGCATGGATACTTACTACGAGAAGTCGGGCTACAAGGAGACACCGCGCTATGCCGAAACGGTCGAGTTTTGTGAGCAACTCGCCGAAGCCTCGTCGTGGCTGCACTATACGAACTTTGGCAACAGCCCTCAGGGACGTGAGCTCCCACTTGTTATCGCCGATAGGGACGGCCATTTTTACCCGCAGCAGAAGCCGCGCGAAGGCAAGGTCGTGTTATTGGTTCAAGCGGGGATCCATTCGGGAGAGATCGATGGCAAGGACGCCGGCCTGATGCTTCTTCGTGATATTGCCGTTACCAGAGAATATCAGCATCTGCTAGATCATATCACTCTTCTCTTTATTCCCATATTCAATGTCGATGGACACGAGCGTTTTGGGCCTCACAGCCGCATCAATCAGAACGGTCCGGTGGAGATGGGTTGGCGTACGACCTCGCAAAATCTCAACTTGAACCGCGATTACCTCAAAGCCGATGCCCCCGAGATGAGAGCGTGGATTGCCTTGTACAACGCGTGGCAACCCGATTTTTTTGTGGATTGTCACGTAACCGATGGGGCTGACTATCAATACGTTCTAACGTACCTGCTTGACATCTTTGGTAACATGTCACCGGGGCTCAGCGAGTGGACACGGGACGTCTATCTCACCGGTGTAGAGGAGGCGATGACAAAGGCGGGTGTTGAGATATTCCCGTACGTGTATCTCGTTGACTGGCCCAATCCGAAAGCCGGCATCAAGAGCTGGGTTTCCACGCCGCGGTTTTCCAACGGTTATACGTCGATTCGCAATCGACCCGGGCTGTTGATCGAGACCCACATGCTCAAGGATTATAGAACGCGCGTCGACGCCACATATGAGATGCTCAAGCAGACCATGGTTCTTCTCAATAAGGAATATGCAAGCCTCACGGACGTGGTTAAAGAAGCAGACCGATTCACGGCGGGTCGTGAGTTTCGGGATACGGCCCTTTTTCCGCTGCAATTCGAACACAGTGAACGGGCGGTGCCGATCGAATTCAAAGGGGTGGATTTTCAAGTGCGTGAGAGTGATCTCACCGGTGGCATGTGGTACCGGTTCAATGGCAAACCCGTTACCTTCAAGACTCCCTACTATAACATGCAGATTCCAACTGCGGAGGCCGATCTCCCCGAAGCCTACATCATCCCGCCCCAGTGGCAGAGCGTAATCGAAAGACTCGAGCTACACGGGATCGAACTTATTCGACTGGATAAGGCTCACACGCTATCCGTAGACACCTACCGCTTTCACAACGTGTCATGGCAGTCCAGTCCTTTCGAGGGACGACATCCCTTATCGTTCGAGCTCGAAGAGATATCGGTAGAAAAGACGTACCCCGCCGGGTCTGCGCTTGTGAATATGAACCAGCGAGGCGCGCGAGTAATAGCCCACATTCTCGAGCCAAATGGCCCCGATTCCTATGTCTATTGGGGTTTCTTTGACGCAATCTTCGAGCAGAAAGAATACGCGGAGTCGTACGTCATGGAGGAAATGGCCCGAGAGATGTTGGCCGCGGATGAGGAGCTCAAGAAGACATTTGAGAAGAAGAAAGAACAAGACCAGGAGTTCGCACAGAATCCACGTGCGATACTCAACTGGTTCTTTCAACAGACGCCGTATTGGGATGATCGAAAGAACGTTTACCCGATCGGTAAGATTTTTCGGCGTGACGCAATGAAATCGCTGATGAATAGTGATTGATAGCGAAACCTTGACGGGAGGTATGTATGCGTTACCGTTTTCTGGTTCTTCTGGCAACTTTAGGGTCGGCGTTGTTGTTGCATACAGGAACGGCCTACGCTTTTGTCGCCTTTACGGAGCCGATTCACCGCCTGTTCGTTTTTCTGCACGTCTTTGGAGCGATCATTTTTTTGGGAAACATCATCGTGAGCGCGATGTGGATGGTGGGGGCTAAGCGCACCGGTGACGTGCACGTGTTGCACTTTGCCGCGCAATCAGTCGTGCGGGGAGACAGGATGTTTACGCTCCCAGGTTTGCTTCTGATACTGGGTCCCGGGTTGTTGATCGTCGGACCGTGGGGTGGCATTCCGGGGACGAGCTGGGCCGAGTTGGCGCTGGCGCTGCTCATACTCTCCGGTGCGATTTGGCTTGCTGTGCTCATTCGTTTGCAGAAAAGGATGGTGGAGTTGACTCGCGCGGCGGCGGAGGCAAAGGAGGGGCTGGACGAGCATTTCTATAAGTTGCTAAAGGCATGGACGATGTGGGGTGGAATCGCAACTCTGTTACCCTTGTTGTCGTTTTATCTTATGGTTTTCAAGCCGAAATGGTGGGGATAAAAGCGGCGGTGGTTCGGGCCATCGACTGGGGAGACAAGGTCATTGGCCCGTTAGACAATGAGCGTTGAAAGGCCCGTCATGAAATTGGTGATTGTAAACTCGATATTGTTTGCAGCCACGATTGCTGGTTCCCCAGCAATCGTGGAGACGCTACCCGCGGCCTCGCCGCCCACGGTCGCTCCCGCGACGGCTGTGCCGGACGATGATCGCATACGGATCGCCGAGGCACGGCGTCTGGCCCGTTTAGTAGGGGAAAAACTGTGGCCTGGCTGGAGCCGGGCACCATTTGCCGTGCTACTGGTTACGAAAGACCAAGAATTCCTGGTGCACCATCCCCACCCCACGAGCAGTTTTAGACATTTGGGCTACGATTCGCTCTTGCAAAGCGATGTATACGCCCGCGATCGCAGATATGAAACGAGTTTGCTTGCGACTTTTCCCGCCGTTGGGGGAATACCGACGATCGTCATCGGTCAGCCAAAGAACACCGAGGCCAGCCATTCAACACGATGGGTGGTTACGTTGCTGCATGAACATTTTCATCAGTGGCAGATGTCACAGCCCGACTACTATTCCACGGTCGATGGTCTCGGTCTAGCGAACGGCGATTCGACGGGAATGTGGATGTTGAACTACCCGTTTCCTTACCAAGAAAAGGAGGTTCGCGAGGCGTTCGAGGAATTTTGCCGGCGATTGCGGGATGCAGTTGTTGGCATGAGAACACCCAAGTATCGGGATCTATTGCGAGCCTATTCGCAAGCCAAGACTCGGCTAAGAGACACCCTTAGCAGCGACGACTATGCTTACCTCTCTTTTCAGCTGTGGCAGGAGGGGATTGCCCGCTACACCGAGTATGTGGTGGCGCAGAGGGCGGGTGCGGCGTACCGACCCACAGAGAATTTCGAGACTCTGCCTGATTACGTATCATTTGCTTCCGACGCCGAGCAAACACGCGATCACATATTGAACGAACTGATGCGAATGTCGTTAAAGAAGTCGGGGCGGATGGCGTTCTACTATGCGGGAGCTGCCGAGGGATTGCTGCTCGACAGAGAAAACGCGGGCTGGCGAGACCGGTATTTCAAGGATCGTTTTTACGTCGAGAGATACTTCAAAAAAATGCCCTCCGCACAACCTGTGGGCGAGGAGCGGGGCAAAAACTGAGCGCAAGCGATTATGCCTAGCCGAGGCGAGTGCGGATCTCCTTTTCGAGCTCGTCGACCAACTCCTCCTCGGGGACTTTCTTGACGATCTTACCGTCGACAAAGATCTGACCCTGTCCTTTTCCTCCCATGATGCCAAAATCGGCCTCACGGGCTTCTCCAGGCCCATTTACCGCACAGCCCATGACGGCGATTTTGACCGATTTCTTTAGATCAGCCGTACGCTGCTCGACTTCCTCGGCGATGCGAAACAGATCGAGATGGTTGCGCGCACACGACGGGCACGAGATCACGCGTGGAACGTTGGAAGCCAGATCCAACGAGGCGAGAATCTTGCGGCCCACCTTGACCTCTTCTTCGACATCGGCGGTCAAAGACACGCGAATGGTGTCACCGATGCCCTCGCTGAGCAGGATACCCAGACCAACCGACGAGTAGACGGTACCGCTGGCGAGTGTGCCCGATTCGGTAATGCCGAGGTGGAGCGGGTAGCTGACTTTTTCCGCCAGCAACCGGTACGAAGCGACCGCCAGGGGCACCGATGAGGCCTTGACCGATACGACGATGTCGTGAAAGTCGTGTTGCTCGAGAATGCCGATGTGGCGCATCGCGCTCTCCACCATGGCCTCCGCCGTTGGATAACCGTACTTCTCCAGAAGATCGCGCTCCAGCGAGCCGGCGTTGACCCCGATACGGATTGGCAGTCGGTTATCGATTGCCTTGCGAACCACTTTCTCTACTTTCGCCCGACTGCCGATGTTGCCGGGATTGATACGCAGCTTGGCGATACCAATATCGGCGACAATAAGCGCAACGCTGTAATCAAAATGAACGTCGGCTACGATGGGTACCGTCGTCTTGGGCATCATTTTCTCGAGAGCCTTGACGCTGTCGCGACTTGGCGTGCTCACGCGAACGATGTCGCAGCCCATATCCTGCAGCCGCAGTATCTCGTCTAAAGTGGCATCGATGTCGGTCGTATCGGTGGTGGTCATCGACTGTACGGAGACCGGTGCTCCGCCGCCGATCGCAACCTCACCGACCATGACCTTTCTCGTCTGGGTTCGCTTGTACATCGGCTCTTTCCCGGGTTGATGATACGAAAGGGGTGAGGACGAAAACGCCCTCATATCGCGGCAAGTATAATGCATCGGCTGGATAACGGCAAAATCTATCACCGGGACCCCCTGTCGCTGTCGCTACCCGCGCCTAAACGAGTGTTTCCAAAGTACGATGTAAGCCAATGCGTAAGCCTTTTTTGAGTAGAAACTACCTGCGGGCGGGCGGTACCCGCCGGGTGCCGCGCTGCTCTTCGTGCCGGTCACGGCTAGTTCGCCGAACCCAACCCTTGTGCAGCGGCATGGTCACGCTTTTGCGCATAGCTTGGATTTCACCTGGCGCAGGTGGCGAAGGCCCTTTAGTGTGCGTGTGCCAAACCACGTCAGGTAACTGCCATCCATCAGCAAAACCCGAATAGATTTGCCCCGCTCGGAGAAGAATGACTCAACCTCTTGCTTGTCCTGCTCGCCAAATTCGTACGGCTCGTCGGGAAGGATGATTACGTCGGGGTTGCGCTCAAAAACAGTTTGTAACGAGGTTTCCGGGTAGCGACCGGCAGACAGGTTATAAACATTGGTAAACCCCACACGCCCGAGGAGGGCGCTCGCATAACTGTCGGCCCCCGCGGCCATCCACGGGTCCCGCCAAATCATGCACCCGGTCCGCAACGGTCGCCCCAAGGCGGAATTGCCGATGGCAGCAAGTAGTTGTTGGCAGGTTGCAATAAACTTGGATGCCATGGCTGACGTTGCGGTCAAAACCCCTAAGTCAGCGACCATTTTGATGGCGTCTTCGACGGTTCGTGGGTACGTTACAAACACCGGGTACTTTTTGCGCAGCTTTTCTATCTGTTGTTTGCGGTTTTCTTCCTTGTTGGCAATCACTAGGTCGGGTGTGAGTGAATCTATCTTGCGAAATGAGAACCCTTTTGTACCGCCGACCTTGGGAATGCTGGCGACCACCGATTGTGGGTGTGTACAGTAGGTTGTTATTCCCACGAGTCGCGCGCTGGCCCCCAAGTCAATTACGGTCTCCGTGATGCTGGGTACCAGCGACACGATCCGCTGCGGCAGCCGGGGCAAGATGAGCTCCTCGCCGAGAGCGTCCACGACAACGACTTCCCGCTCAGCGTCGTTCAATTCAGGAACCCTTTGATTTTAAATTGGTTGCTGGTCCAGCAGCCGTGTGTTATAAAAATATAATGATGGATAACCGGTTGCAACTCAGTTGCCGCGCGCGCATGCGCGGTGACGCCGAACATCAGCCCAGGCGATGTACATGACCCAAAAATCATTAGAGAGTCGAATAAGAAATCAGATCTCACATTTGCCTCTCGAGCCCGGCGTCTACATGTTCAAGGATGCCAAGGGACAGATCATCTATGTGGGTAAGGCCAAGAAATTGAGAACGCGGGTTCGCAGTTACTTGCGCGAAGGCGGCGATGGTCGTCACCACATCCAATTCCTTGTGCAACGTGTTCGTGATCTCGACTATATCATCACCGGAACCGAACAAGAGGCGCTGATCCTCGAAAACAACCTCATTAAGAAGCATAGACCTCGCTATAACATCTTTTTCAAAGACGACAAGACTTATGTTCATGTCAAGTTGAATGCCGACCACCCGTTTCCAAGACTTACGATAGTGCGGACTCCTGGTAAGGACAAGGCGCGTTATTTTGGTCCTTACGCCTCGGCAGGATCGGTGAGGGCAACTCTACGGATGCTGGGCAAGATTTTCCCCATGCGCACCTGCAACGATTCGGAACTTACGAGCCGCAAACGCCCCTGCCTTTACTATTATATCAAACGTTGCCCCGCTCCCTGTGTGGGTTACGTCGACCCGCAGGGGTATAAGGATGTCGCGCACAAAGTGACCATGTTTATGAAGGGCCGCGGTGATGAGCTGGTCAAAGCGCTCAAAGACAAGATGGATTTGCAAGCAGCGGAGCGGCAGTACGAGGCGGCGGCGCGTACCCGCGACCAACTGTACGCCGTGCAGCAGACGCTGGAGAAGCAACGTATCTCGACGCCGAAGGAAGCTCGGCGTGACGTCTTTGGCGTTCACCGGGACAGGGAGAAGATGGTAATTCAGTCTCTGTTGGTTGAAGATGGGAAGATGACAGGGGGTGACTCATACTATTTTGACAACGCGAGCCTGACGACGAGCGAGCACCTGTCCTCGTTCTTGAGCCAATATTACCAAAGCGGCCGGCTCATCCCCGGTCAGATCCTGGTGTCGGATGATGTGGAGGGGAAAGGTGCCCTGGAGGAATATCTCCGGGGACGGCGTGAGGGGTCGGTCAAGGTGTGCCGCCCGCGACGTGGGGAGTTAAAACGTCTGGTGGAACTCGCCGTAAAGAATGCGAAACACGCGCTCGAGGAGCGCGGAGTCGCGGGGCTGAGCCATGAGCTGCTGGAGGAACTACGGGATATTCTCGAGCTCAAGACGTATCCGCGAAGAATCGAATGCTTCGACGTCTCGAATTTTCAAGGAAGGCAGGCAGTTGCATCGCAAGTCACGTTTATCGATGGTGAGTCGGCAAAAGCGTTTTACCGGCACTACCGCGTTCGCACGCTCCAAGGCGCCAACGACTACGGCATGATGAAGGAGGTGCTGGAACGGCGCATCGCCCGCGGCATCAAGGAGAACGCCCTTCCCGATCTTCTCTTGGTCGACGGAGGACGCGGCCAGCTCAACGTAGCGCTGGACGTTGTGGATCGGTTGGGTGCGGATGATCTTGATGTGTTGGCTATAGCAAAAGTCCGTGAGGGCCATGGCAGGCGCAAGGCGCCGGACAGAGAGCGAATATACTCTCCGCTGCTGGACCAGCCGCTCCTGCTGGAGGGTAATTCGCAAGCACTCTATCTCTTGCAACGGATCCGGGACGAAGCACACCGTTTTGCCATTAACTATCACAAGAAACTGCGCAGCAAGCAGCTCGAAAAGTCGATTCTCGACTCGATACCCGGGGTGGGGCCGGTTCTCAAGAGGCGTCTACTGAGGGCCTTTGGCAGCATCGATGGGCTGATGTGCGCGAGCGAGGCAGAACTAACAGCAATTCAGGGGGTTTCGCGCTCTGTGGCGGCCAGGGTCAAGGAATTCTTGGACTTACGGGCTTGACACTCGGCTGGGATCTCCGTATTATGTACTCGCCGAATGATATAGAAGATTGGCCCTGCCTTCTTTCGGTTCCCCCACAATACAAGGAAGTCGACGTTTTTTGTTCTTAAGGAAGCACCTGGATTGACCTGTTGATTAAGACGATGAGTTGGTAGGAGGTTGCAGTTGGACATGTTGAGGCGAATGAGTTGGGTGGCGGTTGCCTTCGCGGCCGCTTTGTCGTACGGCTGTGAAGATACTCAAAGACCTCCACCTCCACCGCCCCCTTTGCAGATTGATCTAGAGTTGTTCAGTGAATCCAAAGGTCTACCCGACAACGACGTTTTTGACATTCTGGTCGACAGCCAGGCGCGTACCTGGATCAGCACTGACGCCGGGGTTTTCATGACCCAAGGTGCGCAGTCTCAAATCTTTGATGAGTTTTCGGGTATTCCCAACCGCAAGTGTCGGGGCTTGGCGGAGCACAACGGCAAGATATTCGTCGGCACCTGGGGGGGTGGGCTGGCGTTCTACGACGGGTCTCCCATGTGGACCCCGTTGCCCATCATGCAGGGAAACCAACCCGGGCTCGTGAGCGATCGGGTGTTCGAGATGGCCGCCGATGATACCTCGCTGTGGGTATGCACAGCCGCGGGTGTAAGCCAATACAAAAACGACGACGCGCTGCCGATGAGCGAGCGGTGGGTAAATCACTCGCGTCTGGTTGGGACTCAAGAGGTAGTTGTCGGAAGCTTTATCCACGACGACCCGGTGAGGGGACCCGAGGCCTGGTTCGGGACTCAAAACAATGGGATTATCGTGCTTCGTCTGCCGTCGCTTTATGGTGTGGCGGGGGTCATTGATGCGACCGCCGGCTTGAACCTGATCGCAGTCGGTGACAACGGATCGATAATGAGGTTCGATGGCTCGGTCTGGCGGCGTGAGATAGGCCCGACTGCGGGGGGAGGGGCGTTGAGAGGAGTCTTTGCCTTACGGCTGAACGCCACTTATGCGGTTGGAGACGGTGGGGTGCTGGTCGTCTATAATGGTAACAATTGGAGTCGGGTAAACGCCAATACATCGAAGGACCTCAAAGCAGTCTGGGCGCTCGCTACCAACAATATTTACACCGTCGGTGCCGAGGGGACAATCATCCGCTTCAACGGCAACCAGTGGAGTAGCCAGACCGTGCCAACCACGGAGAATCTCCACGGCTTATGGGCCGTGCCAGGCAACATTTATGCAGTGGGGGATAACGGCACGATGGTCAGATCCGGTGGTTCCGACTGGCAGATCATCGATAGCGGGACGTCACAAGATCTGAAAGCGATCTGGGGCAGCACGGCCAATGATATTTTCGCGGTAGGCGCTTCGGGTGCCATACTTCACTTCGACGGGACCTGGACTGCGATGGCCAGTGGTACGGAGGAGACACTGACCGGCGTTTGGGGGACTTCCGCGAGCAACGTTTTTGCTGTCGGTACGAATGCAACCATCCTCCATTATGACGGAGTATCGTGGAGCCCGATGACCAGCAGCGCTTCTGTCGACCTCACGTTGCACTCGGTGTGGGGGGATCCTTCGAGTGACGTGTTCACAGCCGGCGGGCTCTCCAGTTATTTGAACGGCTCCGATCGGTTTTTTAGGTTCGACGGGGGTACATGGAGCCCGATGACGGCTGGTACGGAACAGTTTCTTAAGGTCGTCCGGGTTCAATCATCAACGAGCGGCTTGCCCGGCAATCAGATCTCCGATCTGATTCGCGATGACCAGGCAGACCTGATGTGGTTCACCATGCCCGCCATGGGAGTCGCGTTCGTCGACGTTCAAGCAAGAAAATGGACGCACATGACCCAGGTTGACGGATTTCAGAGTGACCTTGCGATGTCCCTTGGCCTGAGGTCGAACGGAGACCTGTGGGTAGGTACTCAGGTCGGCGTCTCCAGGCGCGAGCGCAGCGGCAGAATTATCAATTTTATCGCGAGCAGCGGGCTGCCGGACCCCCGTGTTCGCAAGGTTTATGTGGATCCGAGTGATCAGGTGTGGCTAGCCTTTGTTCGGGGTGGGGCCGGGCGGGTCAAGAGCCCCAACGCCCACAAGTGACCGTCATATCTCAAGGAACTTCGGAAAACGCGTCAGGTTTTCGATCCCCGTTCTTGTAACGACCACGGTATCCTCAATACGTATGCCACCATGGGGGTAGTAGTAGAGACCCGGCTCGACGGTCAACACCATGCCCTTTTCAAGCGTTGCGTTATTGATCGCGATGCGGGGCGGCTCGTGAATCTCGAGCCCCAGGGCATGACCGGTGCCGTGGAAAAACCCCTGCATGCGTCCGTTCTTCTTGCCGGTATAGAAGCCGCGCTCTTCAAACAGCCCATTGATCGCGCTATGAACCTGCCGAGCTCTTGCACCGTGTCGGATGAGCTTTAAGCCCAGCCGCTGGCCTTCGTAGACGGCGCGATACATATTCTTGACCATGTCCGACGCCCGGCCGCGAACCACAGTACGTGTCATATCGGCGAAGTATCCGCTGGTTTCGGATCTGGGAAAGATGTCGAGGATAATCGGTTCGTGGGCACGAATGGTCCCCGATCCGCGCTCGTGGGGATCGCAGCCCTGTTTGCCTGGCGCGACTATGGTCCCGTTGGGGACGTAGCCCAAGGACAGAACCGTTGTGTTGATGATGCTACGGAGCTTCTCGACGGTAAGCCTCTTGCCCTTGTATATGAGATAACCATTCCTGATTCTGCTGGCTTCAAGTGTGTCAATAGCCGCTCGCATTCCCTTCTCGGTTGCACGAAACGCTTTCTTGATCTCGACGAGTTCCCCGGGGCGCTTGTATATACGCTCGGGGTAGAACGGATCGGGCAGGGGAGTGATCTTCACTCCGTGTTTGCGCATGGTATCAGCAAGGCCAACGGGAAAACTCATCGGGACCGCAACACTACGAAGCCCGAGATCTCGAAGAATGGTGGTCAAAATCTCTGGGACGTCGGACGTCTTGCCAAATTGTTTCTTGGCCAACGCGATGTAATCCGTAAGCGAATGCACTTTGTGGGCATTGGATTGCACCCGGGCGCGATCGATTTCGAGATCGCTCATTACCAGGTGTCTTCTGCCCTGCGCCGTGCGAATAAAGATAAAAGGATCTGGGACCTGTAGGCTTGTTCCGTAAAGCATATTTGCATCGCTTTCACTGTCGGCGTACATGAGAATGTTTTTGTTCCTGTGTCTTCTGTTAAACGCCTTGTTCATCATGGATCCTTTCTCAGCAGGGATGTTTCACCCGGCGTCTTGCCCGGCAGCGACGTGACGGAACGGCATGATGATGTCAATTTTCATTTTGATTGTAAAGACGAAAAGCGATATGCTCTTGTGAGC
>JAOTUR010000303.1 GCA_029863805.1 Candidatus Krumholzibacteriia bacterium
CTCCGGAAACAATACCGCGCCGTGGGAATCGATCTCAGGATAAAGAATTACAGTGCTACCGTGCTCTACGGCTCTTACGAGGACGGCGGTATACTCAAGCGCGGGAAGTTCGACATAGCCATGTACGCGTGGCTTTCATCCCCCGAACCGGCGACCAAGAAATCACTTTACGGCGCGAACCACGTTCCACCCAGCGGGCAAAACCATCCGCGGATCCGCCATGGTGAACTCACCGAAACATTACGGCAAGCCACTAACGAGACCGATATCACAGCGAGGGTTCAACTGTATCACCGCGTCGCCGAGATCCTGGTCGAAGAGGCCCCGGTGATCCCGCTCTTCTGGTACACGAGCCTGGATCTGTGCTCGGTCAAGCTTCAAAACTACAAGCCAAACCCAACCCAGTCCTCTGACACCTGGAACGCCAATACGTGGCACCTGGCTAATTGATAATCCAAACGCCAACCCGCGTCCTTCGCCCCGCGGTGTCGCAGCGCGCCGCGGAACTCGCAAATGGTACAGTTCTCGCTTGACCCATCAACCGACAGTGTGGCGCCCGGTTCAGGGCGAGTCTAAGCAACATTTTTACAACACGTTGTGATATGTGGAAGTATACGGTAAGAAGAATACTGGAGGTCGTGCCCCTCATCGTGCTGATCTCCGTTACCTGTTTTGCACTAATGCACGCAATTCCGGGGGGGCCCGCCGGTGTTCTCGCCGATAACCCAAAGGTATCGCCCGACGAAGTGGCCGGGATCCGGACCAGTTTTGGCTTGGATCAACCCCTTCCAGTGCAGTACGTCATGTGGTGCAAGCGCGTGCTGTTGCATGGCGACTTCGGCTATTCCTTCGCCACGGGTGAACCTGTGCTGCGGATGATACTGCGCAGCTTGCCAGCGACCTTGGAGCTTATGGTCTCGGCCTTTATCATCGCATTCTTGGTTGCGACCTCGATTGCCGTTGTCTCCGCACTGTGGCCACGCTCCGCGGTCGACACGTTCCTCACCGTGACCTCACTGGTGCTCATCTCAGTCCCGATTTTCTGGTCAGGGTTGATGGCGATGATGCTATTCAGTGTCAAATGGGGGTTCTTGCCGTCGGCGGGAATGTTCACGGTCGGATCGCCGGCTTCGGTTATCGACCACTTGCGTCACCTGATTCTACCCTCGGCCATACTGTCTCTAGTCTTCATCGCGAGCTGGAGCCGCTACTTGCGGGTGACGCTCAATGAGGTGTTGTCCAGCGATTTCATCAAGGTCGCGAAGGCCAAGGGACTTTCGAAAACGGCCATCGTACTGCGTCACGGCTTGCGCAACGCCGCGGCACCAGTTTTGACAGTGATAGCGTTGAATCTCCCGCTTCTGTTCACGGGCAGTGTGATCGTCGAGAAGCTTTTCTCCTGGCCCGGGATGGGTTTGCTCTTTTACAAGGGCCTGGGAAGAATGGATTACAGCGTGCTGATGGCCATCGTTTTTGTCTCTTCAGTGCTGATTTTGGTCCTAAACCTCACCGTGGATTTGATATATGGTGTCCTCGACCCCCGTATTAAGTACTCCCGATCGTAAGAAGGCAATCGCGGGCGTGGCGGCAGACGCCGTTGGTTGCAAAACCGGCTCGGTCGTGCGCACCACCAGCGGTCGTAAGCCTGCGTCTCGGCGGCGGATCGTGCTCATGTTGGACGGTGACAAAACCGCAACGTCGGCCCTGGTGTTGATCTTGGTTCTGATAATCTGTGCGGTCTTCGCCCCGCTGCTGAGCCCTTATCACCCCGACGCTACCAACTTGAACAACCGGCTCGACCCGCCGTCTCTGCAACACCCTTTTGGGACCGACGACATGGGCACGGATCTGTTTGTGCGCGTCATGGCGGGAGGCCGCGTCAGCCTCGCGGTGGGCATTCTCGCCATGATACTTGCTGTGTCGATTGGCGTGGTCGGCGGAGCGATCTCGGCCTTTTGGGGTGGTTGGGTCGACTCAATCGTCATGAGAGCCACAGATCTCATGTTGTCGATACCCGTTTTTTTCATCGTTCTTTTAGTGGCGAGTCTAATCACACCCGGAGTGGTGACGATTTGCCTGCTGATCGGCATCACTCAGTGGATGGATGTTGCTCGCGTCGTGCGCTCGGTGGTTCTGTCTGCAAAACAAAGCCCGTTTGCAGAGGCGGCGCGTGCCCTGGGCGTACCCGGAAACCGGATTTTGTTCCGCCACATACTCCTCCACACCAGCGGACCGGTGCTCGTTGCAGCCACGATCGGTGTCGCCCACGCCATGATAATGGAGAGCGCACTTTCTTTTCTAGGTTTCGGAGTCCAACCACCGGCTGCAAGCTGGGGATCGATGTTGAGGAATGCTCAAAGTCACCTGGGACCCGCCCCCTGGACAGCCATCTTCCCGGGCCTAATGATATTTCTGACCGTGCTCTGTTGCCATGCGGTAAGCGATTTCCTGCGCTCGGTTCTCGAGCCTCAAAGTAACTGAGGTCGAGATGTCGGTTCGCGCGTTGCCAGTGACCTTCACCTTTTCATTTGAAGTACAATCACTCCTGTTGTATAGGTTAAAACAGGTTGCGCCGTTTCGAACCTCGATCGAAAGGAAAGCTGTGGGAAGCAAGCCGACAGGCGTAGGCCTTCTTTCGGGTGGGCTGGATTCCGCGGTGGCGACCATGCTGGTACGGGATGCCGGAGCCGACGTGGAATGCTTACATTTCTTTACCGGTTTCTGCGTGACGGGTCACAACAGCCGGGTGGGACGTCGGGATCGACCGATAGCGAACCACGCGCTGCAGGTGGCGGCGGAGATGGGTGTGCGTGTGGAGGTGCTGGATGTTGCCGAAGACTATCTGCCGATGGTTCTCGAACCAAAGTTCGGTTACGGCCGAAACATGAACCCCTGCGTCGACTGCCGCGTTTTCATGCTGGAACGCGCGAAGCAGTACATGAAAAAGATCGGTGCGGATTTTATTTTTACGGGCGAGGTTCTGGGTCAACGGCCAAAGTCGCAGCTGAAACGCTCACTGCGCACGATCGATAGCGAGATTGGTCTGGCTGGAAAACTCCTGCGACCGCTTTCGGCTCGTCTGCTGCCCCCAACAGAGGTAGAAAGCGATGGTCGCGTGGATCGTAGCAAGCTGCTCGATATCCATGGGCGAGGCCGCAAGCAGCAGATCGCGCTGGCCAGAAAGTACGGAATTTCGCAATTCATGCAGCCGGCCGGTGGGTGCTGCTTACTGACGGATAAGTCCTATTCGGAGAAGCTCCGGGATCTGGTGGAACAGCGCAATGGTGATCGTTTGCAAGTACAGGACATCTTTGTTCTGGGGGTGGGCAGACACTTTCGCTTTTCACCGGAACTCAAGTTAATCGTCGGCCGCGACGAAACGGAGAGTAGATTTCTCGGGCACTACGCTAGAGACCATTGGTTGGTCACGGTCAGCGGATTTGCCGGGCCCACCGCCATAGTCATGGGAAAGCTTGCCGAGGATGACATTTGTCGCATGGCGTCGGTAGTGGCGCGTTATAGCGACGGCAAGCACGAACCCGTAGTCGAGGTACGGTTCACGCTTGGCGGTCGAGCAAGGGCCGTTACCACCAAGCCCGCGACAGAAGAGTTCATAGACCATTATCGTGTCTAGCCGGAGCGTACATGGATGCAGGCCCTTATCAGATCGTCATCATGACCGCGGCCAACACCTCCGAGGCGGAGCGAATCGCGGAGGCGCTCGTAAATGATGGTCTCGCCGCCTGCGTTAACGTGATCGAGTCATGCCGCAGTGTTTATCGCTGGCAAGGAAGACTGGTCAAAGAATCGGAGGTTCTCATGCTGGCCAAGACTCGCCGCGGCAGATTCGCAGACCTCGAACGACGTGTCATCGAGCTTCACAGCTACGACGTGCCCGAGATTATCGCCGTCGATTTGACAAACGTGGCAAAGGGATACAGGGGATTCTTGGAGGACCTGCTGGGAAAGTGACCCCTCGAGACGCTGCACAACACGATCGCCGCGTGCGAAGCGCAGGACGTTTGGTCCAGCACCTCGCTACACCGGTAGAAACAAACCCAAAATCAATCGGGCCGCCATCCACACCACCGCTAAGGCAAACCGCACGATCAACTTCACGATCGCAGCCAGAACCGTATGAATGGCGTTGATCATCGCCTTAGCTACCGTCACGACGGTTT
>JAOTUR010000304.1 GCA_029863805.1 Candidatus Krumholzibacteriia bacterium
AAGTTGGATCTCTGGAGTGAACCCCTTCGACTGGACAGGTGTGTGTCTATCCAGCAGCCATCTGCTTCGGTCGATCTAACGTCTGCTCAAACACGCCGCTGGCAGGAAGGTTGCACCGAAGCTGACGGGGTTCCCCTCTTCGGTGGTGACATCCGGCTGGCGGTCGAGACGGGGCCGAGCGGCCCCGTCTCGCTAACGAAACTCATCTTAGTCGCTCATGTCTTCTTTGCCACCGGTGTTTGGGCCATCGCACAGTACCCCGTGAATCTCGAATTCAGCCCCATTACCTCCGGGAATCAGGCTGATCGTGCCGTGAGCGGTCAGGTTCCCGCGCATGCCCTCTGGCGCCGTGACCTTCATCGTGGAATTGATCCGGAATTCACCGGGGACTCCGGTGGGTTCCAGGCGGGCTTTGTCCGTCGTGACGAACCAGGGATTAGCAGCCGGGCCGAAGGCGTGAGAGGTAAGGGCGAGCAGGGTTCCGGTATCGGTCTCTCTCATTTCAAGGAGCGTGGTCGTGATCTCGACATCATCAAAAACCTGGCCTCCGACCACGAGATCGGCAGAACCGGCGAAAGTAAACTGTCCGACGATATAAGTGTGTCCCACGCCGGTAACGACGTCGCAGGCTCTTTTACCCGACTGCGCGACGCTGATATTCTGGGCACTCGATTGGTCCGCGTCGAAGACATCGTTCCCCCGACAACCGGCCAATGCCAAAACGGCAACCGATAATACAAAACACAAACGTATGAGACGCATGGCCACTCCTTTGGTTGGTAGAGCACATCACCCTGGCGAACTGTCGCACCGGCATGGATGTAGTTATCATAAGGAGTTGGGCGGCTACGCGTCGAGAGCGCTACGCGGTAGGTGTGGTGAGCGAGTGTATCCGCTACATGCCCAGTGCAGGAGTGAGATCTTACCATAGCGTAGGGGCAAACGTCAACCGAGTTTTGTTAAATGCCTCGGGGGAAACCCTTCGACTGGACAAGTGTGTGTCTATCCAGCAGCCACCTGCTTCGGTCGATCTAACGTCTGCTCAAACTCATCGGGGCTCATGTAACCCAGGGCGGAGTGAAGTCGCTCCCGATTGTAGACGTCTTCGATGAAGACGGGTAGGTGGCGAACGACGTCATCCCAATTCCGATAATCCATCAGGTAAACTTCTTCGGTCTTGAGCGTCTTGAAGAAGCTCTCGACCTGCGCATTCTCGTAGGGGTTCCCCTTCGATGACATGCTGATCCGAAAACCATGCGCCTTGAGAAGTTGAACGTAGTCCTTGCAGGCGTACTGCACACCCCGGTCCGAGTGGTGAAAACAACCTCGGTTCGGCTGCCGTGCCCTCAACGCCGATTCAAGTGCCGAGACCGTCAAGCGCGCATCCAACGACTTCGAGATCGCATATCCGATCACCTTCCGCGAGAACGCATCCAAGATCACTGCCAAGTAGACAAAGCCCAAAAGGATCCGAATGTAGGTGATATCGGCGACCCACACCGCATCGATCCCTCGGATCTGGGCATCCTTGTAGAGGTTCGGGTAGACTACGTAGCTGTGTCGGCTCTCGGTCGTGTGCACATACCGCTTCCTCGTCTTGACCAGCAAACCCGCCTCCCGCATGATCCGAAGCACCCGCTTGTGGTTGACTGGAAAGCCTTCTCGCTTTAGCTGCGCCGCCATTCGCCGGTAACCGTAGCGTGGAAATTTGAGTGCCAAAGCCTCCAACCGATCCCGGACGTGGGCGTCCTCCTTGAGCTTCGCCTCTGCCCGTCCTTTTCCTCGGTAGTAGTAGCTGCTCCGTGAGAGCCCCATCACTTCGCACCCCCTCTTGGCCGACGAGAGCGAGGACCCCTCACGATCGACGAGCGCTCGTTTTTGATCTCGCGTGCTAAGTCCCTGGCTTTTTTTAAAAGCTGATTCTCGATGGAGAGTTCCACCACCAACTTCTCCAACTCCAACACTCGAAGCTTCAGCGTCATGTCCTCCTTCGAGTTGGCGCCGGTCAGTTCACCCTGGGTGTAGTGCTTCTTCCAGCGGTAGATCAGCTGTGGAGAAATCTCGTGGCGCCGGCTCAGCTGCGCCGCACTTGATCGTCCAGAGAGGTACTCTTCGACCACTCCCGCCTTAAACTCAGGAGTGAAGGATCGTCTCGACGACATAACAAGGCCTCCTTGGTTCTGACCTTATCAGGCCGCCGCTGGGGTAGGCATTCATTTGTCCAATGGCAGGGGTGCAGTCCACTCAACGCTCGGGCGCACAGCAGGCAGGGTAGTTATGGAGTTTGGATCCTGACAGTGCCAAATGCGTTAACCAAAGCGGCGGACGAGGCAATGAAGCCGAGAGAGGGGAAGCATTAACCCGTGGGGCACCACGTACCGTCCGCAAGTGGTTGCGCTGCAGCGAGATCGAGTTTTCGGACACGAGGGACCGTTATTGGACACTATACTAAGGCAATTCCACCTGGCGCAGATCTTGCCAATGGTCTTGTAAGCCCTTTGAGAAGGAGGATTCGTGTGCTGCCCGTTCCCCGCTTTCTGATAGTCCCCGTATTATTCAGTATTGTGATTGGCTGTGCCAAGGATAAGGCACCCACACCGCCAGCGGTCACGGTGCATTTCTACGCGTTACTCGATAGCCTGGCAAACGACCCCTCGGGCACTTCAGTTGAGAGACTCAAGGCGTTTCTGCGTAAGAATGAAGGTTACGAGATCGCGGACACGGTGCAAGCCGAACTCGATCGTTTCCGCTCGTCCGTCACGGGGCAGTATCACGAGGCGAGAGAACTAGCGCGCCAGGGTCAATTCCACCTCGCCGAGAGTATCCTCAAGGATCTGACCGAACACTTTGCGGACACGCCCGACGGCGAAAAGGCAACGCGGTATCTCGAGTTCGAATACGATTTCGGAAAGGCGCAATGGTTTCTTATGCACCAGCGCTACGAGGAGTGCGAGACGGTGGCGCGTGCCCTGCTCGACCGCGACCTCACAGCGTTTCAAGCCGACCAGGTGGAGACAGTTCTTGACAACGTGGGACATGTCGATGCGGCGCTGAGTCAATCCGAGCGCGCGAGTGCAAAAAACGCGTGTCGACAATTGTCAATTGTGCTGGAAATACAACACGGCGAGGAAGGCCGTTATCCGTCTAGCCTGTCACTCTCGGACATGCGACGTCGGGGGGGGGCACCGCTGCGCGGGTTATCCGCCATCGAGGGCTACAAAGCAACGAAACATGGCTTCTCATTCGTGGGCGTGAGCGCGAAAGGCCGTCACCGCATCCGTGTCGTAAACGGACAAATCCAGGACTAGACCCGAATCCATCGTTCTCCGAACGCGAGCGTCTCGATGTATCCCGAGCGCGTGTCACCCGAGTCCTTCAACTAGCGATGTACTTCTAAAACGACCTGTGGAGCGTTGAGGGGATCCGTCAAAACAATCAACAATTAAAGTCCATGGACCTGAAAATGAAAACTGGCTCCCCGGATGCGACATCTCTCGAACAGCTGAGCGCTTTGTCCACGCTCCCATAGCCTGATCTGCCGGTTACCGCTGGTCTCACGGTTAGTTATTTGATCGACTTCTTAAATAATCGCTAACATTGAGTATCAAGTTCCATGTAAGACCCTTGTCCCATGGCGGTTCTTGATTTGTTCTTAATCTGAATACTTCAGTTCGTTCCCGGAACGACGGGGGCGTGGGGATAGTGTGGCTGACGGTTCTGAAATGACAGAATAGCTGGTTTTTGAATGACGCCTGCGTCAATATTCACAGCCTGTCGAATGGTCTCATTTTGCTGCCAACTCTCACGGCCCGCCAACACGGTCTTTAAATGGACAATGAGCGCCGCGGATATAGATCGAGAGGCACTTTCCCAGAGATAGCTTGGTGTATGATCCACCGCGTAGTAATCCACCGTTCCAATTCTGAACATTGGATTCCTAAATGTGGTCGGTTTGGCAAAAAAGAACCCCATACCCTCGTCGCAACTGACATCGATGATCAGGCTGCCTGGCTTGAGGTATGATATCTCTTCCTCGTTCACGAAGAGAAGGGAATGATTAGGTTCTTGAAGCGTTCCGTTTACAATGATATCGGATTGCTTTAATAGATCAACCAATGGTCGTTCAGTACCATCGTGCTCCACCAACACCATACGTGCTTCGCCCTCATCACCT
>JAOTUR010000305.1 GCA_029863805.1 Candidatus Krumholzibacteriia bacterium
CGAATCAAAGCGTGAGTTTTCGAGCCAGACAGGGCGAGGCGATGGGCAGACCGGGGGAGGTCAGCGTGACCGTCGAAATGGATAACGGCAAGCCAACCAAAGTTAGGGTAGGCGGTCGAGCGGTCATCGTATTTCGAACAGATCTGGTACTGTAGCGATTCCTGCGCATCAGGGCGTGGCACGATAGTTCGGATAAAGCTTTTGTGATATAATGGCTTGGGACGGAGGAGATTGACATGATTCAGTTGCGTGACAAGGAAACAGGGTCCCTTCTGGGTTCGATCACCGAAGAAGACTTGCAGTTTTTGATCGACCAATTGGTAGAGGAGTCGAAGGAGGACAAAGACTACTACGTCAATCGGGCCACCATCGACATGCTGAAGAAAAGGGGTGGGGACGACACACTTCTCGAGCTTCTCACGCGGGCGCTCGGGGACCGCGAGGAGATGGAAGTGGAATGGAAGCGGACATAAGCGTGACCCTGAAATCCTCGTACCTTTGAGATGATGCACATGCCGGGTAGAGTTCTTGTCGTGACCATTATACCCCGCGTCTACGCGTGCACGTTGGAAATGGGGTATTGGGGAGACTCCGAGAAGGAAACGACCACGTCAGCGCCTGAAGAGGGTGGTGTTCTCGTTAGGGAGAGAATTCGTGACGAGATGAAGAAGGGTGTAACGCGTTTCCTCATCGATTTGGCCCGCGTGCAGTGGCTGAGCAGCACCTGGATCGGATGGCTGGTTGCTTGGCACCGGCTGGCAGAAAAGGAAGGCGGTCGCCTGGCATTTGCAGGTTTGACGGAGGGCGTGCACCGGGTGCTCGACGCCACTCGCGCATCCGGGACTCTGCCGGCGTTCGACACCGTGTCAAAAGCCCTGGACCACATCCAGAATCAGAATTCGTGACCGACACGGATAGCGTGCTCACATCCGCTCTTAAAAACGCCCGGTTAATCCGCAACCCTGCCGCACCACAGGCATGGCCAAGAGACGGAGGGAAAAGATGACACAACCGGCGAGAAGACTAGTGCGATCAAAACACCGGGTCATCGCTGGTGTTTGCGGAGGCATCGCCGAAAAGTTGGGATGGCCTGCCAATCGCGTCAGAGTTATCTACGTGCTCATCTCTGTGTTGAGCGCCGCGTTTCCTGGGATCCTGGCGTACATCGTCCTTTGGTTCTTGATGCCCGCGCCGAGCGAGTGATGCCATGGAAGAGAGTGAGGCCGTCCCCATCATCTCTCGAGGAGCGACGAAAAGCCATGCGTTCGAACGGCTTAGTCAAATATGCGCTTGACGGAAGAGCGGGCGTTGTCTATCGTATACGTTCCACGCTGAAAAAGGGCAGCGAGACATTACGGGCAATATGCGACAGATTCTTGGGATAACTCTAACACCGCGGTGGGCGAACTTCGCCCCGGGCGGACACCAGTGAGCTTCTCCACAACGGAGAGGCTCATTTTTTTTGTATGGGTATGGATATGGCCGACATTAGACGAGAGTTGCACGTTCTAATCTCTATTGCCAAGCTGGATCACTCGCTGAACGAGGCTCGCGTCGAGCTGGGACGCCTGCCCGTGCGAGTGGAGTCAGTCAGAAAATCCTTACGGGAGATCGAGAACCGGGAGGCGGACTCGAAGTCTCGCCTGGACGACATGGCAAAACAGCGGCGCATTCTCGAACAACAGCTGGAGGATAACGAAGAGAAGCTAAAGAAATACAAGGTCCAGCTGATGGAAGTAAAAACGAACAAAGAATATACGGCAATGTTGCACGAGATCGATCATCTGGAAAAGGATACGGAAGCCAAAGAGGAGCGTCTGCTGATTCTCATGGACCAGCTGGACGGCGAGTCAAATGACAATGAGAGCTATCTGGAGAAAAGCGCCAAGGACAAGGCCCAACTCGTATCACAAGGAGAAGAACTCGAAAAGCGCATTAGCTCTCTCGAGCAAGAAATGCAAAGGCTCCGTGCAGAGAAACCCAAGCTGCTTGCCGAGCTCGACCCGGGTGTCAAGAAACGTTACGAACGCACTCTCGCCAAGCTCCACGATTTTGCCGTCACACACGTGGTTGATGAGACCTGCCAGGGATGTTTCACGCGGATTCCGCCACAGATTGTTGTAGAGGTAAAGAATAACGACAGACTGATCACGTGCGAAGCCTGTGGACGAATGCTTGTCTATTACCATGTCTAGTTTCAAGGACCCGCAGCTCGCCGCCAAACTGTTGAAGTTCATCGATGCGCTTCGAGCCGGTTGCGATGTGGGCGCTGCCACGCGATCCGCGGAACTGGATCGTGAGACCGCAAACGTGTTTCTGGATTCGATCAAGAACCACTTGCTGGGCCAGGCTGGGGCGCCACGTTCTACGGATTCTCCCCAGCGACCCAAGACGGAGAAGTTGAGCCGGTCGCGGACGGCCGGTAAGCGAGCCACATCGAAGCCTCTGCGGTTGGTTGCCGTGTGCGATGGTGCATCGAGGGGCAATCCAGGACAGGCAGCTTGCGCGGTGGTTCTAACCGATGCGGATGACGGCGCTGAGGTGCTGAGCCGTGCAAAACGGCTTGGCGTTGCCACGAACAACGTCGCCGAGTATGAGGGAGTGATCCTCGCTCTCGAATTGGCGACCATGCTGGGCGCCTCCGAGCTCAAGCTGAAACTCGATAGCGAACTCGTCGCGCGCCAGTTGAATGCCGAGTACAAGGTCAAACACCCTTCGCTAAAACCCCTTTTCTTGCGGGCGCAGGAGCTGGGCCGGGCGTTCGATCGGCTTGAGGTCATTCACGTTCCGCGCGATGAAACGCAAGCCGCGGATAAGATGGCAAATGACGCGCTCGATGGAAAAGATGACGCAGACCTTGAATAAGAAGCCGGGTCGATGTTATCTTGAAGTGTGAAAAGAGGGAGTTGAGTAGGACGAGCGGTCGCGGGTGTCTACGTGGCGCCCGAGGAAAGTCCGAGCTCCTCGAGGCAGGGTGCTGGGTAACGCCCAGTGGAAGTGATTCCAAGGAAAGTGCCACAGAAAAAATACCGCCTAAGCCACGTGCGAGCGTGGACGGCAAGGGTGAAAAGGTGAGGTAAAAGCTCACCAGTACCGCTGGAGACGGTGGTAGCTTGGTAAACCCCACCCGGTGAAAGACCAAATAGGAGAGGAGAAGACGCCTCGCTTCGTTTGACTCTCGGGTTGGTCGCTTGAGGTGCTTGGTAACAGGCATCCCAGATAAATGACCGCTAACCCCTTTGGGGTACAGAACTCGGCTTACGGCCTGCTCAATTCCTTTTTCCCCAGATAGCGGTAGCTCCCAGTTTTAATGCTCTCCTCAAGGTCGGGACGGTTTGGTAGATTCATTGAACAAATACTTATGGGAACAGAATGGGTCGATCGAACCCGACACCGCCCGCCGTTTATCCCGGGATCTTGATATACCCGCACCCGCAGCACGGTTTCTCATCTCGCGCTCCTACAAAACATCCGCGGCGGCCGAAACGTACTTGCAACCCGGCCGTGAGACGGTCCACGACCCCTTTCTGTTCCAGAATATGGAGGACGCCGTTTCTTTGATCCGCCAAGCGATCGATGCTAAGAACAGGGTATTGATTCATGGAGACTACGATGTGGATGGCATATGCGGCACCGCGCTACTGTTCGAGTATCTGCACGGACTGGTGCCTCACGTGTTTCGTTTTCTCCCCGACCGGCGCAAAGATGGTTATGGCGTGGCCTCACGTGCCGTGGACTGGACGCTAAAGAATCGGATCGGGTTGTTTATCGCGGTGGACTGCGGGACATCGGATGGTGACGAGATCACACGGCTCGAAGAGGCTGGAGTGTCGGTTGTTATCTGTGATCATCATGAGCTACCCGTCGACACGC
Organism: Candidatus Krumholzibacteriia bacterium; assembly: GCA_029863805.1. Lineage (GTDB taxonomy): Bacteria > Krumholzibacteriota > Krumholzibacteriia > WVZY01 > WVZY01 > JAOTUR01. The sequence goes on from JAOTUR010000305.1 coordinate 3,874, forward strand.
CGGTGATGGGGACTCTTCTAAACCCGGTAAGCGACGAGGAGCCCTATCCGTTTGGTGGGCTCTGCGGCACGGGTGTCGCATACAAGCTTGTCAAGGCTTTGCAAGCCCGGGGAATCCTCGGTTCGGTACAGGCCGATGACCTGCTTGATTTCTACGCGCTGGCGACGGTAGCAGATCTTGCCCCTCTGGTGGGCGAAAACAGACGTCTGGTGCGCGAAGGCATAGCGCGGCTCAATAGCGACCAGCGTGTTGGTGTCAAAGCGCTAAAGCAAGCAGCGCGTC
>JAOTUR010000044.1 GCA_029863805.1 Candidatus Krumholzibacteriia bacterium
TCATAATTCTTATTGGAGAATGCAGCGCGGATATCCGCGAGTGCTTTTGTCTGCTCCGAGCACCCAGCGAGGAGGATGACCACCAGGGGTGTCGCTACCAAGAGAATGCGGAGCATGGCCCAGGGCGCGAGTAACTGCCGAGTTGGTGCATAAACGACCATTGAACAGCTAGTTGTTGTCCTGGTTGGAGAAGAAGAGGTAAATGAGTCCGACAATGATGCCGGTGACAGCAACAGGCTCAACCAGCTTGCCCCACTTCGTCGTCGTCTGCGCGGGTTTTGTGAAGGCAAACAATCCCTCCTCCACCTCTGGAAGAAGTTTGTGCGAAAACTGATCTTCATGTGAACGTGACGCCTCCCCGATCCACACCAAAGATTCATCGCTGGGATCGACCAGCTTGCCCAGCAGTTTTATGTCGGCGCTGCGCTTGACCTTTTTGCCTCCGATGAGATGCGAGCGATAGATCTTCGGATAACTCAACGCAAAAGTGAACACACGGTATTCCAGTTTCAACATCCGCCCATCGGGCAAGACATTCGCGCGGAGAGAGTCCGTCAGCTGCCCCGCACGGCCATACACCTTGTGCCCAGCCGCGTTCAGAAAACGCGCCAACACGTTATCGACAAACTCGTGATGCTCATCTGCCGCGTAAGGTACGAGCAAAACATGACCCAACGCGACTTCACCCGGTACCGACTTGAAAAGCTCCGTGGCCGCCGCAGCGGTCAGCCTTTCCATAAGCTCCAAGTTGCTGATCACCTGGTTCTCGGCAGCAGCCCGCGACGTCACCGACGCCAGCCCAAGGGCGACAAAAGACCATAACAAGACCCTACGCGGTGGAAAGTGCATTATAGCTCCGTTTGCAAGGCGTTCTATAAATAACGAATCGGGGGGAGGCGGTCAAGTCCTCAACACTCATACTATTTCACCACGAAGGTCAAACACGTCTGCCTCGGTGATGCGGGCGGTTACAAACTGCCCTACCTGAACATCGTGACCTTTCAACATGACCTCTCCGTCGACGTCGAACGCCTGTCCATAGTGTCGACCTGCAAATCGATGCTCGGCATGGGCCCCTTCGTCCAGGTGTTCACGGTCGACTAGGATGCGGTATCGATTGCCCCTCTCAGCATCACGAAGGCCAAACGCGATCGAGTTCCTCAGGTCGGTGAGCTCGGCGACGCGCTCGGCAATTAGGCTCTCGGGCAAAGCGCCATCCAGGCTCGCTGCGCGTGTGTTAGGCTCGGACGAATAAGCAAAGATCCCCAAGGACGAAAACTCCACCGACTCAACAAAACTCTTGAGCTCGCAGAAATCGTCCTCGCTCTCGCCCGGGAACCCGACGATAACCTCGCTGCGAATACGAACATCAGGAAACTCCACACGAATTCCGCTGAACAACTTTTCGAGGTAATCTCGCGTGTAAGGCCGTTGCATGCGACGTAGAATTCTGTTGGACGCGTGTTGAACGGGTGCTTCCAGATATCGGCACACTTCGGGGTGTTCGAAGATCCGTCGCGCGAGATCCGTGGTCAAAGAACCCGGATGCACGTAGAAAATTCGTAGCCAATCGATACCGGTCGCAGCGATCTGAGAAACGAGATCCGGAAAACGGAGGCCCTGTGCACGGTAAGAGGTGGTATCCTGCGCAAGCAGCGATATCTCTCTCACCCCCCGCTCACGTAACCTGCACACTTCCCTGACAATGGAGGCGGGGTCTCTTGATACCATTTTGCCGCGGATTTGGGGTATCGCACAGAAGGAACAGCGTCGACTGCATCCCTCGGCGATTTTCACGTACGCGGTGTGCCGCGGCGTGAGTAACACGCGATCTTCAAAACCCGCGAATCGGTCGTTTCCCGCCGGCGGCGTTACCTGTTGGACTACCCGGTCTCGCCGCCACGCGTCCACGATCGAGGGAAGTTGCGCATGGGCACCGTTGGGTAGAAAAACATCTACCATCGGCAGTGTGTCGCGGAGGCTCTCCTTGCGGTGTGTCGGTAGACACCCCATGAGGACGAGCTTTCTCGAGGCGACCCGCACCTTGATTTCCGCCAGCCGCTGCACTTCCTCTAGTGTTTCCTGCCACGCCATGCCGAGAAAAGAGCACGCACTCACGATCAGCAGATCGGCTTTATTGGGGTTTTCGGTCAACGTACAGCCCGCGTTTCTCAAGATGGAAACACACGCTTCTGTATCCACAAGGTTCTTAGGACACCCCAGGGTCGTTATGTACGTGTTCATATGCTCACTGCCCTAACCCATAAAAGAAGCCAATCGCCGATCGGTCGACGATACCCCAACGAGAACTCTAGCCGCCGAACTGCTAATCATTGATGTTCCTCGTGATCTCTTCCTCATTTCCAACCAATACATCGCGCGGCTTGCTGCCGTCGGGCGGGCCCACAACGCCTGCCAGTTCCAACTGGTCCAGTATGCGTGCCGCCCTGGCGTAGCCGACGTGCAACTTTCTCTGCAGAAGCGACGTGGAGCCCTGCCGGTAACGAAGAACCACTCCCATGGCGTCGTCGAAATATGAATCTCTCTCTGCAGCGGGCCCCGAATCCTTCGTATCCTCGAACAGCTTCAGGTGTGATTCTTCAAAATCATATTGTTTCCAGTGATCCACCAGATGTTGAATCTCCTCTTCCGCAAGCCACGAACCGTGGAGTCGCAGCGCCTCGGGGTGTTTGGCATCGACATAAAGCATATCACCTTTGCCCAGAAGCTTCTCAGCGCCCATGCAATCGAGGATCGTGCGTGAGTCCACCTTGCTCGCTACGCGAAACGCTATGCGTGTGGGGAAGTTGGCTTTGGTCTTGCCGTCGATGATGTCCACCGAAGGACGTTGCGTGGCCACGATCATATGAATACCAACCGCACGCGCCATATTGGAAAGTCTCGATAATAGCGATTCGAAGTCGATACCTTTGGTGAGCACCAGATCAGCCAATTCGTCGACCACCAAGACGATATAGGGAAGCTTCTCGTTCCATTCATTCTCGTCGACTTTTCCCAACGCAATTTTTGAGTTAAAACTCTCGATATTCTTCACGCCGTTCTTACGCAGCAGTTCATTGCGCCTCTCCATTTCGGAGATCAGATAATTGAAAAGCCGCACCGCCTCGCGGGGATCTGTTATCACCGGGTGTAGTAAATGGGGGATGCCGTTAAACATGCTCATCTCAACCATTTTGGGGTCGACGATGAGAAGACGAACGTCGCTCGGCCGATATTGAAAAAGGATGCTGGCCAAGAAACCGTTCAAGGCAACGCTCTTGCCCGAGCCGGTTGTTCCCGCCATCAAAAGGTGTGGCGCGCTACACAGATTCATATGAAACGGTTTGCCGATGGCGTCCACACCCAGCGCGATCATGATGCCGCTGTACCGGAGCCGCTCGGGGATCTCCCTGAGCACATCGTGGAAATAGACAACTGACTGGTCCGGATTGGGAATCTCGATACCCACGACTGCGCGCCCCGGAATGGGCGCGATCAGCCGCAGACTTCGTGCGCGCATGGCCAAGGCCAGATCATCCGCGCGGCTGACGATGTCTTTGATCTTCACACCCGGGGCAGGTTCGAACTCGAAAGTCGTGACCTGGGGCCCTTGGTTGACTGCGGTCACGCTGCCCTTGACCCCATAGTTCGACAGCTTCCCCTCCAGCACTTCACTCCAGCCCCTTAGCTGATCTGCCGAATAGCCCGCCGATGCCTCGGCGTCCGTCCTCAAGATCGACATCGGGGGTAAAGTCGCCCTTTCCAGAGGCGCACCTTCTTTTGGGGCGGCCGGCGCTTTCGCCGGACGGCGAGTGGGCAGCGGTCTCTTCGATGGCACACTTGCCGTCCCCCTCGTTTGGGGACGATCGCTAGAACGCATTTCGAGCCAGGGGGCGTCCTCGGGAATACCCGTCGCCGCGGGCCGAGTGAGCTCGAGAGGTGGAGGAGGTGCCCAATCGATGGGTTCGTTGCCAGACTCTCGACGTCGATCCCGACGCGTACGGATGAGTTCGATTCCGCGCACGATCAAACCGCGAACCGACGCGGCCGCGTTCGTTAACGCCTCTCCCGCTCTGGATAGTTTTCCGAAGGCCTGTACGCCGGCGGATCCAAACTGCCTCAGCTCGGCCAGGAGGACCAGCAGAAGACAGGTGATGAGCAAGATAGAGCCGCCAAATTGCCCCAGCACCGAGGACACGAGAGCCGCGATTCTCCGTCCCGCCGATCCCGTAAGCAGGGCCGAATCCCGCGTAAAGGGCATGATAGCAAAGAAGGAAACCAGTAATACTATGATAAAAAATGACTTAAGGAGTCCCTTGATCGAGTTTACGGATCGTCCCATGAGCAGGCCGGTGCCAAAGACGATCAGCGCGATCGGCAAGAACCAGGCGAATAGGCGTCCCAGGAGAGCAAACGCTGAATAGGCCAGGAACGATCCCAGAGGACCCGATAGGTTGCGTACCTGACGAAACGATGTGTCGGCGAACGGCCAGTCCTGTGACCGGCTCGAAGCCAAGCCCACCATCACGAAAACGGCAAGCGCAACGAACCAAATAAAAAGGAGATACTGTGTCCTACGACTCATAACATGGTCTTAAGCGGTTGGAGTTCCAGCAGCGAATTCTAGCACCTACAAAACCGGCTGCCACCTATTTTTTGGCATCCCACTCGTAGTCGTCGAGAAACCGGGTACTGATCTCGCCGCTGACAAATTTTGGGTGCTGGATGATGGCGTGCTGAAAACGCAGGGTGGTCTCCACGCCTTCGATGACGCATTCCTCGAGCGCGCGCTTCATACGCCCGAGGGCTTCCTTGCGGGTGAGCCCGTGGCATATGATCTTGGCGATCATGGAGTCGTAATAGGGGGATATTTCGTATCCTTGGTAGACATGGGAATCCACACGAACCCCTGTTCCCCCCGGCAGGTGGAAGAATGAAACGGTTCCCGGAGCGGGAAGAAAATCCTGTGACGGGTCCTCGGCATTGACCCGGCATTCGATCGCGTGACCGATGAACTGGACCTCGTCCTGCGTAAACGACAGGCGCTCACCGGCCGCCACCGACACCTGTTCTCTGATCAGATCGCGACCGGTAACCAGCTCCGTCACGGGGTGCTCCACTTGAATGCGGGTGTTCATCTCCATGAAGAAGAATTCATCGCCCTCGACCAGAAACTCCATCGTCCCCGCAGAATGATATTCCATCGCCTCGGAGCCCTTTACGGCCGCGGTGAGAAGCCGATCACGAACACCCGGGTCGAGCCCCGGGCACGGCGATTCTTCTATAAGCTTCTGGTGGCGCCGTTGGATCGAACAGTCCCGCTCGCCCAGATGGACGACGCTCCCAAAACGGTCGCCCAATACCTGGACTTCTACGTGACGCGGATTGGCCAGATACCGCTCCAAGTAAACGGCCGGGTCTCCAAAACTACGCTCCGCTTCCGCCCTTGCGATCAACAGATTATTAGCCAGTGCGGCTGGCGTGTCGGCTACCCGCATGCCCTTACCACCCCCCCCTGAGGCCGCCTTTATTAGAATCGGATAACCGATCTTCTCAGCGCACTTGACGGCTTCGTTCTCGGACTCCACGGGCCCGTCCGACCCTGGGATCACCGGCACGTCGGATTGAGACATCATCCGCTTGGCGAGCGATTTATTGCCCATCTTGGCGATCGTCTGAGGCGAAGGTCCAATCCAGGTGACGTTGCACGATTCGCACATTTCGGCGAATTCTGCGTTCTCGGATAGGAATCCGTAGCCCGGATGCAGAGCGTCCGCACCGCTGATCTCCGCCGCGGCCATGATGCGATTGGGGTTGAGATAACTATCGACCGCCGCGTGGGGTCCAATGCAGATCGCCTCATCGGCAAATTTGACGTGCAGGGCATCGGTGTCGACCGTGCTGTGCACGGCAACCGTAGCTACCCCCATTTCCTTGCACGCGCGCATGATCCGCAGCGCAATTTCTCCACGGTTGGCAACTAGTATTTTTTGAAACATGGAGTCAAAATTAGCACAGGCGAGCCCGTGTGAAAACCCCGGAGTTTGCCTTGGGTCTACACGTCGGCCGGTTGACTCTCAAACGACTCCCAAGACTTGTCCGCAGTGGCTTGGATACCTTTGAGCCTGAGCGTGAGCTCGTGCGGGTTACTGCTTGCGCGCAGCGCGTCGTCCAACGTGACGACTTTGTCCTGGTACAGTTTCATCAACGCCTGATCGAAGGTCTGCATCTTGTGTTGGGTCACACCCTCGCGGATCGTTTGAGTTATCAACGGGGTCTTCTCGGGGTTGATGATGCACTCCCGGATGGTCCCTGTCGCGATCATGACTTCCACCGCGGGTACCATGCCATCGCCCTTCACCGTGGGCAACAGCCGCTGGCTTATTACCGACTGCACCGTGGACGCCAAGAGATACCGAATCTCCTGGTGTTGATGGGGTGGGAAGAACGAGATCACTCGGTTCACCGTCTGCATCGCATCGACGGTGTGCAAGGTGGTCAGAACGAGATGCCCGGTATCAGCCGCCTTGAGCGCGATTTCCATGGTTTCTTGATCACGGATCTCACCGATCAGAATCACATCGGGATCCTGACGCAGGATGTGCCGCAAAGCCTCATGATAGGAAATGGTATCGCTACCCACTTCGCGCTGATTGATAATACTTTTTTGGTCACGGTGAAGGAACTCGATGGGGTCTTCGATGGTTATGATCGACGCATTCAAGTTGCGGTTGATTTGCTGGACCATTGCGGCAAGCGTGGTCGACTTGCCGCTGCCAACGGTGCCCGTCACCACAATCATACCCCGGGGCCTCAGGGCCAGCTCGCCAAGCACCGGTGGCAAGAGAAGCTCCTCAATCGAGCGGATCGTTACCGGAACGTGTCGCAGCACCATCGCGATCGTGTTCCGCTGCACATAACAGTTGGCCCGAAACCGTGCAAGACCGGTCACGCCAAATGCAAAATCAACTTCTTTTGTCTTTTCGAATTTCTCGCGCTGGAACGGGCTAAGTATCTGTCGTGCAACCTCTTCCATATCCTTGGGCGTGGGCGCTGGGTGTTTGAGCCGCTGGAGGCTGCCGTGGATTCGCACCACGGGTGGAATTCCGGGTTTGAGATGCAGGTCTGACGCTCCAAGCTGCACCAGTTCCTCGAGCAGCACCTTGATGTTCATCCGTTGCCCTCCTCGTAACTTACGCGGCCTCAACAAGAAACAGAGGTTGACCGAATTCGACCGGTTGCCCGTTCTCGACCAACACCTCGCGGACGGTGCCGTTGAGCTCCGCGCCAATCTCGTTCATGAGTTTCATGGCTTCAACGATGCAAACCGTTTGTCCGACAGCGACTGGCTGTCCCACATCGACAAAAGGATCCGCATCGGGTGCGGGGGCCCTATAAAACGTGCCCACCATCGGCGAGATAATCTCTTTCAAGTTTGATGCCAGTTTCTCAGAGGCTGCGGGCTGCTCGAGCGGTATCGGGGAGCTCACCTGGGCGGAGCCCTGATTAGAAGACGCCGAGGTATGTGCAATACCAGGCAGACCCTTGGCAATACGGACTTTTTTTCTGCCCTCGCAGATCTCAAGCTCGCTGATATTGCTTTCCTCGACGAGTCTAATCAAGTCCTCGATCTCTTCTCTGCGCATCTTTTTCTCCTTATCCTGTGCCGATTCTAGACCCGGGTGACATACTTGCCCGAGCGGGTATCGATACGAAGTGTATCACCGATCTCGACAAAGAGCGGCACCTGAACGCTAAGCCCCGTCTCCATGATCGCCGGCTTCGATCCACCCTGGGCCGTATCACCGCGAAAGCCCGGCTCGGTCTCCTTGACCTCGAGCTCGACGAAATTTGGCAGTTCTACCAGCAACGGGGTGTCGCCATCGATTAATATTTCCAGGTCCATGTTCTCTTTTAGAAAACCCTTCTTGTCGTCGAGCATGGATTCGGGCAACGGGATCTGCTCGTAGCTTTCCTTTTCCATCATGTAGTACATGCCACCCGCCTCGTACAAAAACTGATAAACGCGCCGCAAGACCCGGACCTCGTCGACCCGTTCCCCGGCCCGAAACGTATTGTCTTTGACCTGGCCTGTGATCAGATTCTTTATCTTGGTCCGGACAAAAGCGCCACCCTTGCCGGGCTTGACATGCTGAAATTCAACGATGATCCAGTACTCGTTATTTACACTCAGGATCATACCGTTTCGAAAATCACTCGTGTCCGCCATCGATTCAACTCCCTTAGAACAGCTTCAACTTCCTACAGCCACACGGGTTTACTGGTGCGATCGGGCAGTGTGTTATGTTATGAGATCACGAGAGGCAATTACAACGGAAATCAGGGCAAAAGCAGAGACACGGGCGAGTCTAGTCGTTCATCTTGCTTAACCATCGCTTGAAATGATGCATGTTCTCAGCCTCGTCGATCACAGGCTTGGCGCGAGACTCTGGCTGTTCTGGTGGGCGGGAGGGTTGTCGGCTTGGCCCGTGGGACTGCACCCGCGCCTCGGGTCTTGCTGAAACCGGTTCGTCGGATTCTTCTGCGGCGATCTCCTCGAATCCGTCGTCGTTTTCTCCGGACTCATCGACAGTTCCTGACGCCGGGGTTTCTAGCTCGTCATCGTTCTGAACACCTTCGCTGTCCCCCGAGGCCGCGAGCTCGCTCGTCTTCTCTTGCCGATCTTGAGTCGCATCGCCTTGTGAGAGCATTTCAATCTTACGCTTGATCGATTCGTTTGCTGGCTGCCGCGCCAGCAACTCCTGGTAGATCTTCCGCGCCTTATCCCGGTACCCTTGAGAGGCAAAAATATCGGCGAGCGTGGCAGTCGCCAATTCGTCGGATGTCTCCAATTCGTCCTCGGTCGAGGCTTCATCGCTCACCTCGTCATCCTCGTTCTCGGCAGATTCGCGCCCGTGCGGCGTGGCCGTCGAACGTCCACACTCTAGCTCGTGCTCCTCGACATCCAAAAGCGTCTTCTTGATGTCACGGTTTTCCGGATCCAGACGCAGGATGAGCTCGAGATAACTGCGCGCCGAGTCGAACCGTCCAGCTTGCGCCTCGATCATGCCCAGGTATTTGAGCGCAACCAAGTTGTTTTCGTCGAGCACGAGAACCTTCTCGAATGTCTCGCTTGCCTCGGAGCTTCTATCCATGTCCCACAGACACTTCCCCCTGACCACGTGCCCGCTGGCGTACTCTGGGTGAAGGCTGATGCCCCGATCACAGATTTCAAGCGCCTCTTCGAGACGGTTGATTTTGCGACAGGCGTCTGCCACCAGCACAAAAACGTAACTGTCCGGGGCCTGGCGGTACCTCTCAAACAGTTCGTCGAGTTCGCGATTGCTTATGTCTATCGTGTCTTTCACAAATCCAGCCCCGAGCCAATTTCAGTCCAATCCCCCCGTGGGACCCTAGCCGGTCACTCGCACCGAGAATGGCGGTTCAATTTGGCCATGACAGCAACCGACCCTCCGCAGTGTGTTCCTACTAACACGTTATCAAAATTACAGTTACAGATTTAAGGCCTCCATCCGATGAGCGGTCGAGCAGACCAACCCCTTGCGCAATAAGCACTTCTCGTGCCAATTCCGGATCTCGCGTCGTGCAACACCCGCCCATTCGGGGCCTAGTAACGAAACGTCTCGGCGACGGCGAGCAGCTCTCTGAAGTGCGGATGCTTGGGGAGACCCGGGGCGTAAACAAGAAGGTCGACGGCCCACAGCAGCCGCTCACTTTCCTCGAAGACAAAGAAAGTTCTGTAATAGCCGCCGGCGACCGACCTGGAATTGCTCCAGTACCCTTCCATCTTGAGCGCCGGGTAGTCTCCGAGCCGATCGGCAGAAAATGCGACCCGAGTCGAATCCATAAGGTCACCGTCGTACCGCTCAAAGACATAACTCGCCCGTGCGGCAAAGAGCTTCTCACGATCCTTTACCGTCGGTACGTGTTCCCAGTCAAGCCAAAAAATGCCAAGCGAGCGGGCGGGCCCATCTCGCAGCAGCTCGACGCCGGGCGGTTCGGGCTCTTCGCTCTGCAGGCGATAGAGTTCGGGCACTTCTATGGTGAAGCCGTACTTCTGCTGAAGTCGGCGCGTGAGATCCGATTTCTTGTTTTCCAGTAGGTATTTTCGTAATCGCTCTCGACAACTCTGCTCGAGCGCTTGAGCGACCTCGTCGCCTCGCTCGGCTATCACCTGGTAAAGGGCTTCGTTTGATCCGGCAGTCACGATGAGTGTCAGCTGCCCCGGTCCAGGCAGATCCTGCCTTTTGAGTATATTTGCTTGCCCAGATGTCACCCTTTCGACACCTGCCACCCCGAGGAGTGTCGTGATGCGCCGCCCGATATCGCTTACGGGCGTCGCCGCACCGCAGAAGACGATATTCTTGACATAGGGGACTGCGTCCACCTCTGCCGCTTTGGCGTGTTGAACCTTGAACTGAACATCGTCGCTGACGTAGTAGTCAATTGTCTTGGCTAGGTAAGGAGCTAGCTCTTTGGCGAGGGGATCTCGCGCACCCTCCTCGGTGACGAGAAGGACCTCCGAGTATGATCCTGCTGGAGGGATGTCCGTCTCTATGCAGCCCGACCCTAGCCCCGTAATGAGCAAAACACACGACAATGTCCTAGCAGTGCGGTCCATCTCTTTTATAATACGACGGGATTCACGTCACGGGCAAAGCAAATTCTGCCACGTGGCCTGCTGTGGCCTGCGGAGTGTAGAACGGAGAGCGGGTCTATTGGTCTTGTTGTTCACACTTGCGGAGTTCGCTCTGAAGAATCTCCACCTGCTTCTCGAGCTGACCCATGCGAAAGCGATCGATCTGAGACTTGAAAAACTGACTTGTCAGTGAGTCGGTATGCAGCGTCGGGCCCGGGAGTTCTTGTAGCAAACCGGGGCTTTCCAAACGCCCTGGCGATGTTTTGTCATCCGTCGAGACGACTGTTGGCCCTACCGCGCCAACGCCCAGGGCCTTCTCCTGACGCTTGGCAGCAGTGTTAACAGGACTGTGGACGTCAACGACCTGCCGGGGAGCGGAAAAAGTCAATTTGTCATCAGGAAGCACCTTGCCCTTCAGCACAAAATAGCCGCTGGCGGCCACCACGACAAAGGTCGAAAGCGCGCTGACTGCAAAACGGATGTTCCACGACTTCAACCAGTAGCGCTTGGACACGGCATCAACCGACGACGCGTTTCGTGCCTTTGCGATTCCCAAACGGACCTTCCAGTTAAAGTTGTCGCTCGGCTGCGCCTGAGGCATACGGTGCAACAACTCAAGGCTTTTTGTCATGGCACTGGCCAACGACTCGCAGGTAGAACACCCGCCGAGATGCTGCTCCAGCCCGATTCGATCCTGATCACTTATCACACCGTCGATAAAGTCGTTTATCAGGGTTTTCGCGCGACGGCAATTCATCGATGTTTCCTCCTAGAAGTCGACACCCTTTTCCAGTAATGGTTCTATCAACCGCCTGAAGTGGTTTCTCGCACGGTTTATTCGCGAACGTACAGTACCGAGCTTTAGCCCGGTCGCCGCCGCGATTTCTTCGTAGGAAAGCTGGTTTATTTCTCTTAGCACAAAACTTGTCCTGTACTTCTCCGGGATCTCGCCAATCGCCCCATTGATGATTTCGCCCAGTTCCTTGTCATTGAATTGGCTGTCCGGTTGTCGTCCATGATCGACGAGGTCGATTTGCTTTTCCTCTCCATCCGCGTCGTGTCCGCGGTTCCACAGCGACAAAAACTGCGGCGCTCTGCGTTTCGATCGGATGCGGTTTCGGACCAGATTGGTCGCGATCGTGTAGAGCCACGTTGAGAACTTGGCGATCGTTTTGTACTTGTCCGCATGAATGTATGCTTTAACGAGGGCCTCCTGCGCCAGCTCCTCGGCCTCATCGCGATCGCCCACCATTCGAAAGAGATAGTTGAACAATCGTACCTTGAAACGATCCACCAGGATGTCGAAGCACACGTTATTTCCCTGTTGGACCTGTAGTATCAGCTCCTCATCACTCAGCGTTTTGAGCTTTGATTTCTCCTTGAAGGAATCCGTGTGCACGCGTTTCCTTTCTTCCGCCACTTATACCCGTGACTTGGGGAAAAAGTTCCCATGCTCCCCATACCGCTGCCATGTCTTGCTGCAAGTCCGCATAACAGACTCTATATCAATGAGTTGAGGCCACGATCCTGCATCGCCACTCGCGCTCCTCGAGATATATGACCATCCCCCGAAGCCCCAAGGCTTCGGTACCGGTTCCACCCCACTCGTATTCCGCGCGCAGACGGTCGGCCATCCGGCGGTCCAAGAGGGGCCAAACCACCTCTTTGAGCCGCCCGTTATCGCGTGAAAACTCGATATGAAAGGAACCCGTCGGCAGGCGGCCATCTACGATCGCGCCCGCGCCGTTGCGCCTGACCCTCACGTCACCCACTTCATCGCAGGGTGGATGAGCGCCAAGGGCGAGGCGCAGCGCTTCACGAACCCCAAAATCCATCTCCAGGGATTCGCTGAGTAGCTGCTCCGCATCCTCCCCCTCATAAAACTGTCCTCTCTCCCGGTCGAGGACGCGTATCGTGTCGGACACCACCGAGAAGAAGAAATCTTCCACCTGACCGCCGAACAAAATACTGCTCCTAAACTCCAAAAACACATCTCCTGTGGGAATCGCCTCGAGGTTTATAATTCCACGCACCCGATACTGGTTGGCATCGACAGTAGCCTTACCGTTTATGGTGACTGCTGCGACAAAGCCCGCGCGTTGATAAAGCGAATCCAAAACCGCGCAGAAGTCCGGATTCTTTGATACCGTGCGCAAGCCCGGGGCACAGCCTATGACCAATGACATTACACACCCGGCGACCAGCATCGACCGGATTGAGAAAGTGGGGGTGTCTGGCGGGGACATTTAGTTTCCAAGCAGGATTCGAGTGGCATCGATCTTATCGAGTATCTTTGAGTTCTCGCCTTGGATATCCATCGATTTTCTGTAAGCGGCCAACGCTTCGCGGAAACGCTTGAGCGACTGATAAGCGTCGCCAAGATGCTCGAGTATAACGGGGTCATCAGCTACCAGGCCAGACGCTCGCTCGAGTTCCGCGACTGCCCTTTCATACTCACCTCTCATATAGAAAACCCATCCAAGACTGTCGACATAATAGCCATTATCGGGCTCGGACTTCAAGGCGGTTCTAATCAATTGCTCCGCTTGGTCCAGCCTCGTGTTCATTAGGGCCAGCAGATACCCATAAAAATTACATACCGTGGGATCGTTTGGTCTCAGTTCGTGCAATGTGGTCAGGTGGGTCTCCGCCTCCGCGTACCTGCCCGTCCGCTCCAAAACACTGGCGAGATTCAATAGTGTACGCTCGTGCTGGGGACGGAGTTCGAGCGCTTTCTCAAAAAACTTCCTTGCTTCTTCAAGATCGTCGAGGCTGTCGTGAGCGACGCCGAGAATGTAGGCTCCATCAAAGTCATCCCTGGCCACCTTTGCGGCGGCCTCTGACAGTAGCCGCTTTTGCTTGTCGGCGGTGAGTTCGATAACGGCGTCGCCTTCACCGCCAAGTCTTGATGACGACGCAAAAAAGAGCACAACGTAATTGCGATAATTTTCTGGTTCGAGATCGATTGCCTTTTGGTAATAGAAGAGCGCACTGTCCGACTGTCCAGTCTTGACGTAAAGTTCACCAAGCACTCTCGACATCTCGGCCGTCTGGTCGTCGCCGGTAAAGAGCTTCTTGAATAATTCAACGGCCGCCGAAAAATCATCGGCTTGATAATGGAGTTTTCCAAGCAGAAGGACCCCCTCGCGATGAAGGCTATCGCGTTCCTCGCGTTCCTTGAGGAGCTTTATCGCCTGTTCCAGCTTTCCCCGATCGGCGAGGAGGTTCGCAGTCATGATCAAGGCTTCGTAAAAATCGCCTTCTTGGTCCAGCAGTTTGAGTAGTGCGGCCTCCGCCTCGTCGAAACGCTCTTCCTCTATCAGTATCTCGGCAAGCTCTACTACAGCTTCCGCAAACAGCGGCTGCAATCCGATGGCGTTTCGAAACGCTTTTTCCGCTTCGGCACGCCGGCCGAACCTTTTCAACAACATGCCGTACCTGAATCGGACAATCGGGTCACCGGGATCCAGACGAACGGCGTTTTGGTAGGCGGTCAGTGCGTCGTCGAACTGTCCGAGTTCCAGCTGGATTCTACCCAGCAGACGCTCGACTTCGAATGATGGTTCAGAGAATTCTCGCAGCCTGAGCAGGTGCTGCACGGCGCCTTCCAGCTCACCACGGAAATAATCGATCCTGGCTTTCAGAAATAACGCGCCCGAGTTCTTGTTGTTCTTGGCAAGCAGATGGTCGAGAGTCCGATCGCAGGAGCCGAGGTCGCCAGCTCGGAAATAGGCCTCGGCCAGCTTGTTTCCTATGGTTTCATCTTTACTACTGAGCTCCCAAGCGGACTCGAGATAGGGAATAGCCTCTTGTGGCCGCCCACTTTCGAGCATGAACACACCCATTGTGTATTCGGAGAGGGCACCCTCCTTATCCACACCGCCGGGTGTAGCAGAGGCCTGCGCCGAAGGGGCACCAGCGATCGCCAAAACCGTCACCACGATCGCCCACGGCCTCGCGAAGCGCTTCACAGCAAGTTTCCTTGTGTTAAACCTGCACATTCGTCTCAGTTGGTGCTCCCTGAAAGGTCGATTCCGCGGGGAACTAGATTCCCCTTTTCTTCAAATATACGATGATATATCTTTGCAGAAAAGGTATAAGCTAAAACATTGCGTGTCTTTGCGAATCCTGGGCCCGTCTTTTGGGCCACGATCGCATGCACGTGCGTTACGGGTATTTCTGGCGCGCCAGGTGAAGAAAAGCTGTTAAGATATAGGCAAATGACGGACGTTGTATGCGGCACCAACAGGGCAAGGCAGCCTCGAGTCCTGGGCGCGCGCCGGATCTGTGTCATTGCGTACGACACGCGTCTTGCGGGCGACCGGCGAAGGTCGCCTGAGAGCTTCGGTTCTGTCATTGACGCTGTGTCCGGCGAAAAAGACAATTGTCACCCCTGCGACGGCGGTTTCAAACGATAGCAAAGAGGGGAATTCCGATGAGCAACGAAGCAAGAAACGCACCGTTAGACTCAGGAAGCCGGAACAAACGGCAAGACGCAAGGGCTGTTCTGGCCTCGTGGTGTACTATGGTTGCCGTGCTTCTCATGGCGTCGGCGGTGCTGGCGCAGGACATAAACGAGACGGTGACTATCGAGGATCTCGGCTTTACACGACGGCTTCACGCTGGCGCGCGTCCGGCCGCTCTTGGGGGTGCCTACACGGCGCTGAGCGATGACGTCAACGCGCTTATTTACAACCCCGCAGGGCTGGCGGGGGTGCGAAGCAACGAGTTGGCTGTCGGTTTCCAGCACCAGCGGCTGCAGCTCGAGAATAGTTTCTTTTCGACAGCGAGCGATGTCGACCTGACAACCTTCAAACTCGACCATCTGGCGTTCGCGTATCCGGTCCCGACCTACCGGGGCAGTCTCGTGTTTGCCGCGGGTGTGTATCGGTTGTACTCCAGCTATATCGATATTTTGAACAAAGGGGTCAACACTGACACGTCGACCAATGATGAATATCTGCTGCAGCAATCCGGATCCACTTATAGCTACAATTTTGGTGGCGCGATCGATCTGTCTTCAGCCCTTTCCGTAGGTGCTAATCTGTTTTTTCTCAACGGTACGGTGGATGCTCTGACGCAGTTCACATTCGAGATCCTCCCTACTCCGACGCAGCCGGGCCAGCTATCGAGCGAGACATTGGTCGACGATGCGACCGTGGATGTTGTCGGCTACGGCGCTGTCTTTGGTCTGCAGTATCGCCCGCACTCGCTGTTTCAGTTTGGCCTTTCGGTTAGCACACCCACACCAATAGACTTGCAAGGAGATGCGCGTCAGGATGATGCCCTGTATTTCAGCACCCCGCCCGATTCATTCTCGACCGAGTTCTTTGCGATAGACTCTGAATACACATTGCCTTTTCGAATCGATACCGGTGTTAGTTTCTCTTCCCAGAATATGCTCGTCAGCGTCGACTTGGGATATACGGACTGGACACAGACAGAGTTGAACGGGCGCCAGATAAAAGATCTGAATCTTCGGTCGATATTCCGCGAGGTTCTTGATTTTCGAGTCGGGGTCGAAGTCAGCATTCCAACCGCACCGCTTCGCGTACGGGGCGGTTACTCATACGAGCCGTATCCGCTGGAGTTTCTGCAGGCGGATCGTATCACTGGCGATCAGTTACAGGAGGCCAAGATCGATAAGGAGCGTCAGACAGTCGCGACCGGGCTGGGTGTGCTTCTGGGAGAGGTTCTCAATGTCGACGCCTCTTTCGAATACGACATCGGCGAACGTTCCATTCCCACACTAACCGACAAGCGTGAGATGTATCGCTTCGCTCTAGCCGCGTCGTACCGGTTCTAAGAATGCTCGCACGCCTGAGGCTGTGCAGGCTTCTTGGGGTGGAACTCGCTATTCTTTCCTCGTGGTCCCACCCAAGAGTGCTATATAAGCCTCGTCCAATTTATCCATCATCTCCTCGCTGAGACCACCGCCGGTCTCCATCACGCGGCTGTAGTATTCCTCGAGATAACGGCACAGAGACACCTGGCGATTGTCGATATGATGCTGAATAAGAGTTTTCAGTTCTTGGACTCGCTTGACGAAATCGGGGTCCTTTGACTCGACGTCCCGGACGTTGTGGAAGTACTGATTCAGAAGGTTCATCCAGTAAGTCTCGTGTTCACCGCCATTGTCAAAGACGCACCCCGCCTTATCCACGAGAAAGCAATAACCATGAACAAAATAGGTGCACTGAAGATATCCTTGCAGGAAGAACCGACGAAAACAATCGACGCTGGTCTTGTCGAGTTGGCACGGAAGCTGACATTCGCGGCAAAGAGGTTCGGCGTCGACGCCATAAACAAACATGTGCTCGGGTACTTCTATCTCAGGCCTGCCCATAGAATGCCACCGGATGCATGAAGTGTGCCGCTACGTTCCTTGCTAGTGTTGCTCCTCGATTGCGTCGGTGTTGAGTAGCTTCTTGTAAGCCTCTTTAGCTGCCTCTTGTTCCGCAAGCTTCTTAGTTTTTCCAACTCCCCTCGCCAGTGAGTTGCCGTGAACACCCACCTCTACTACAAACTCCTTGTCGTGTTGCGGCCCGATGGTTGAGCGCACCACGTATCTTGGTGGCACCTTGTGTAGGGCCTGTATATATTCCTGGAGCAGACTCTTGTAGTTGACGTTGTCTTCGTTATCAAAAATGTTCTGCACATCGGATAACAACAGTCTACTGATACAGTCGCTAGCAACATCAAACCCGCCGTCAAGAAAAACAGCTCCAAAAATCGCCTCCAGTGCGTCGGCGAGCACACTTTCCGTCTCACCCACCTTGGATCTTTGTGCACTTTCACTCATCAAAATAAAGGACCCGAGGTTACTGCGCTTCGCGTAATGGGAAAGAATCGGCTTACTGACGATGACAGACTTCATTTTTGTGAGCGACCCTTCCCGCTTGTCAGGGTACTTCTCGAACAGATAGTCGTTGACTGCCAGCGCCAGAACCGCATCGCCCAGAAACTCGAGCCTCTCGTTCGAAGATTCGTCCAGTGATTGATCTGCGCCATCGGTAGCGTAAGAACGA